>JAFXAB010000056.1 GCA_017522135.1 Bacteroidaceae bacterium | reverse complement strand
CATTTAATTTGTTGTATATCACAAAGATAATATTTTTTTGTGATATGGCAAAGCCCCGGCTTGTGAAAGTCAGGGCTTTGTTCGTTTTTTTACAAAATGTTTCTTACGAAAAGAGGATGCCTCGTTTTGAGACACCCTCTTTGTTGTATAGTGTTGATAGGAGTGTGAGCCTATCGCATAAGCAGAGATATTATATATGCAATGTACAGTATTACAAATATAGCCCCCTCGGCGCGGTCCAATTCGTTGCGACGGAACGTAAAGGCTGTGATGGCTACCAATAGTGATGCTGCCGAGAGGATAACAAGGTCTATGGGTAGTATATTGCCCAATTGCAAGGGGGACACTGTGGCACATGTGCCGAGTATGAGGAAAATGTTTGAAATGTTTGAGCCTATTACGTTGCCCAATGCCAATTGACCTCTTTTCTTAACTGCAGCGATAATGCATGTTATCAATTCGGGCATAGAAGTACCTCCGGCCATAAGGGTCACGGCAATAACGGCCTCGGACATACCCATGTCGCGAGCAAAGATTACGGCATATTCGAGAAAGAGATCGCCACCATAGATAAGTCCGGCAAGACCTCCTGCTATCATGATTATCTCCAACCATATTGAGCGTTGTTTGGTCGGTGTTTCAGGGGTTGTTTCTGTAGGAGCATCGTCGCGCTTGGCGGTAATAAACGAATATACCATAAATACAATCCAAAAACACAGCATAAGTAAACCTTCGCTACGACTAATCACACCGGCATCGCCATTGAGCCACGCGTCAAGGCCACAGATGGCAAGCACTACGGCTGCCAATAATCCAAAAGGTATGTCGCGCGAAAGTGTATTGTGTTCAATGCGAATGGGGTATATAAGGGCTGTTACACCCAATATCATGAGCGAATTGAAAAGGTTCGAACCCAAGACGTTACCAATAGCAACATCGGTAGTGCCATTGAAAGTAGAAATAAGGCTGACTACAAACTCGGGTGCTGATGTGCCTATGGCCACTATTGTGAGTCCGATGACAAATTCTGATATGCCAAATCGCTTAGCAATGGACGATGAGCCTTCGGTGAGATAGTTGGCACCTACAAGCAGTAGGGCGAGACCAACGAGCATAAGTATTATTGTCATAGTGAAATGATTTTTTTATACTATATTATTCAAATATACCTTCTATCGCCTGTTCTACGCTCTCTTGCGAAATATCTTCTATGATTACCTCCTCTACCATATCGTCTGCAACCTCGGGGTACTCAAATTTGAGTGATTCTACATAACCCTCCAATTGCAAGTCTTTGTCTTTGAAAACTTTCTGGTAGAAAAGTCCGGCAATGGGCAGTGCCAGGCTTGCACCTTGTCCGTCGCTCATGTTGTCAAAATGTATGCTGGGATCTTCTCCTCCCACCCATGTTCCTGTTACAAGATTGGGCGTAAACGACATAAACCATCCGTCTGACATATCGTTGGTTGTACCTGTTTTGCCACCCATCTCGGCTGTAATGTTGTAGCGGAAACGTATGCGACCTCCTGTACCTTCGTCGATAACACTGCACAGGATGGGGACAATGCGATTGTAGGCGCGCTCGCTGAATACTTCGGTAAATTGTGGCGTGAACTCGGCTATTATGTTGCCGTGATTGTCTTCAATGCGTGTTACATAAATAGGGCTTACACGTACGCCGTTGTTAACAAAGGCTGTATATGCTGTTGCCATCTCCTCTACCGAAATTTCAACAGTACCTAAGCAGAGCGACAATACGGGGTCGATGCGGCTGGTAATACCGAATGAACGCATGATGCGCACCAAACTCTCGGGAGAGAGCTGGTCGATGAGGCGTGCCGAAATCCAATTGTTTGAGGTACTCAGTGCCCAACTCAATGGTACCATTTCGCCTATGCGAGTCTTGCCTGTATTGCGAGGCTCCCACACATCGCCATTGGGCTGGTGGAAGACGGGTTGTTCATTGAGCAACTTCGAGTTGGGGGTAAAGCCCTCTTCCATTGCAAGCGTATAGAGGAATGGTTTGATGGTAGAGCCTATTTGTCGACGACCTACACCTGCCATATCATACTGGAATTGCGAAAACTCCGGTCCTCCCACATAGGCTTTTATCTTGCCGGTAAATGGGTCTATTGCTACAAATCCGTTGCGTAAAAATGCCTTGGTATACTTGATAGAGTCCATAGGACTTATGATGGTGTCGACAAATCCGTCGTAGGTAAATAACTCTGTCTCTACCGGTGTATTGAAGGCTTTGATTATTTCTTCCTTGCTTATACCGGCTCGTTTCATGTTGCGATAACGCTCGCTATTGCGCATGTCACGCTCCAAGATGGCTTGGCGTTGGTCGGCAGGAATATCTTGAGAGAATGGAGCATAGCTACGACCTCTCTTTTCTCTTGAGAAGCGTGGTTGCAGATACTCGGCAACATGTTCGTGTACAGCCTCTTCGGCATAGGCTTGCATGCGTGAGTCTATACCGGTATATATCTTCAGTCCATCGCTGTAGATGTTGTATTTGCTACCATCCGGTTTACGGTTTTTCTCACACCATCCGTAGGCGGGGTTGTTTTCCCACGATATAGAGTCATTTACATATTTTTGATACTCCCATCCGGCATAGTCTTCACGCACGGGTTTCTTGGCTGTGAGCATCATGCGTATACGCTCGCGGAAGTAGGGGGCTGGACCTTCTTTGTGGTCGACCAATCGGAAATCGAGTGTAAGAGGCAATTGTTGTAGCGAGTCACACTCGGCTTTCGATATATATCCGGCCTTCTTCATTTGGCTCAGCACCACATTTCTACGTCCTGTTGTGCGCTCATTAAATCGGCGTGGATTGTAGTATGACGGATTTTTACACATACCCACCAATGTAGCTGCTTCTTCAATGTTGAGGTCTTTGGCATATTTGTTAAAGTAGACTTGTGCCGCCGATTGTATACCTACTGCATTGTTGAGAAAGTCAAAGTGATTGAGATACATATTTATTATCTCTTCCTTGGTGTAATAGCGTTCCAGCTTTATGGCTATAACCCACTCCTGAGGTTTTTGGACAAGGCGTTCTACTACGCTGCCGGCCTTGGGCGAGTATAATAGCTTGGATAGTTGTTGCGTGATGGTACTGCCACCGCCGGCACTCTTCTGCATGAGAATGCCACGCTTGACTATGGCTCGCATCAATGCGCGAAAGTCTATGCCA
Organism: Bacteroidaceae bacterium; assembly: GCA_017522135.1. GTDB lineage: Bacteria > Bacteroidota > Bacteroidia > Bacteroidales > Barnesiellaceae_A > Barnesiella_A. The sequence goes on along the minus strand of JAFXAB010000056.1, from coordinate 48,098 downwards.
CAGTGCTCGGCAAAACGAACATCCTCGGTAGCAATAAGTGCTTCGATAAGGTAGGGCGATATCTCGCTATAATCGACATATACACGGTTGTTGCGACTTTGATAGAAACGACCCAATACCTTGCCGTCGTCCGAGTATATCTCGGAGGCAAACTTATCCTTTGGGTTCTGCAAGTCCTCTATAGGAGGCATATAGCCCAGCCATCCCTGAAAGATGGCTACAAATAGCAATGTGACGGCTATGATTATGGTTGCAAATGCTACCCATAGTATTCCTATGATATGTGATGATGCTTTGTTGTTTTTTGTACTCTTTTTTGTATCCTTTTTTGTTGCCATGTTATTCTCTTATTTGTCTGTTTGCTACAAGGCATAAAATATCCGATAGCAAAAATACGAATAATTATTGATATCATGGCTTATCTCTTCTTTATTTACAATTATTTAATGTGTAAATGTAGTATGCGTGGTGCGATAATGAAAAATAATTTCGGTTGCAATTGCTTGGTTTACAGCATGTGCGATGTTTGTTTGGTAAAATATTGCAAAATATTATTTCCAAATGCTTGTGTGGTTGAAAAAAATGTATTACCTTTGCATCGCAAAAGCAAAGGAGATCGTTTCCTGCGTTTAAGATTTTATTTGGTGCGTTAGTTCAGTTGGTTAGAATACATGCCTGTCACGCATGGGGTCACGGGTTCGAGTCCCGTACGCACCGCAAAAAGCTTCGAGTTTTCTCGAGGCTTTTTTGTTTCTATGCGCTGTGAGATGTGTTAGATGTTCTACAAAAAAATTGTACTTTTGTATCTGAATTAAGACTTGAATTATGATGCTTGATACTCGAAGTATACGTATTGACGACTATGATTATCCATTGCCCGATGAGCGCATAGCAAAGTTTCCGCTTGCTCGTCGCGATAGCTCGCAATTGCTTGTTTATAAAAACGGTGCTATAGGGTGTCATGTGTTCTCGGACTTGCCGTCGCAGCTACCCGACGATGTGATGCTGGTGTTTAACAATACGCGTGTCATACAGGCGCGCATGCACTTTCGCAAGGCTACGGGTGCTGTTATTGAGATATTTTGTCTTGAGCCTCTCAATCCGGTCGATTATGCTCTCTCTTTGCAGAGTACGCACTCCTGTCGTTGGCTTTGCTTTATAGGTAATGCCAAGAAGTGGAAAGAGGGTAGTTTGCAATTGACTTTTCTCCATGACGGTCGCAAGGTTACTCTCTCGGCATATCGTCAAGCCCAGCATGGTGACGGATTTGAGGTTGAGTTCTCGTGGGATGACAATTCGATAACCTTTGGCGAGCTGTTGGAGACATTGGGTGAGTTGCCTATTCCTCCCTATCTCAACAGGCCTACTGAGGAGAGTGACAAAACCACCTACCAGACCGTGTATTCCAAGATTGAGGGCTCGGTGGCTGCTCCCACTGCGGGCCTGCACTTTACTCCGGCGGTGCTCGATGCGGTGCGTGCCAAGGGTGTGCCTACATACGAGCTTACCCTTCACGTGGGTGCGGGGACATTCAAGCCGGTAAAGAGTGAGGTGATAGCCGAGCATGAGATGCATACCGAGTATATATCGGTGTCGCGTGCGCTCATTGAAGAGTTGTGTCACAGCCCGCGACGTGTAGTCGCTGTAGGCACAACGTCGGTACGTACCCTTGAGAGTCTTTATTATATAGCCTTGTCGCTCTATCGCAATCCGCAAGCTATGCCCGAGGAGTTGCGTGTAGAGCAGTGGGCTCCTTATCTATGCAATCCCGAGTTGTCGCGAGCCGAAGCCATGCAGCTGTTGCTCGATTATCTCGACCGCACCGGAGCCGACCGCTTGGTGAGTGCCACACGCATTATCATAGTTCCTGGATATCGTTTTCGTATGGTCGATGGTATTATTACCAATTTTCATCAACCTCGCAGCACACTTCTTTTGCTCGTATCGGCTTTTGTTGCAGGTGATTGGCAGTCAATCTATAACTATGCGTTGTCGCACGATTTTCGTTTCCTTAGTTATGGCGACAGCTCATTGTTGTGGCGTGTCGAATGCTAAAAGATTGTATAAAGGCAATAAATTGCTACAAATACCGTATATATAATGTATATAGGGTATATCATGTCGATAATGAAGAAACATATCATCCACATATTTTACATTCTCTTGGCTGTAGTCATCCTCTCATCGTGTGGGTCTGCCAAGTTGAGCGTGGCCAACGAGCAATATGCCAGAGGCGAATATTTTGATGCGGCACAAACCTATCGTAAGGTATATAACAAGTTGCAGAAAAAGACCGACCGTCCTTTGCGTGGTCAAGTAGCCTATATGATGGGCGATTGTTATCGTCGCCTCAACATGTCGGCGAGGGCTTCGGCTGCATTTACCAATGCGGTACGTTATAAGTATGCCGATACCGACAGTACTACTTATCTCTATCTGGCGCAGAGTCGCCATGCCGAGGGTAAGTACAAAGATGCTATTGCCAACTATGAGCTCTTCTTGGAGAAAAATCCCGACAGCCGTGTAGCACACAACGGTATGATAGGTTGTATAAAGGCTGTCGAATGGAAAGAAAACCCCACTCGATATACCGTGAAGAAAGCCAACCTCTTCAATACGCGACGCAGCGACTGCTCGCCTATGTTGCAAGGTGAGCAATTCGATCAGTTATACATCACAAGTTCGAGCGACAAGGCAACCGGCGAGAAGAAAAGTTCTATCACCGGTGTGAAGAGTTACGACCTTTTCTTGGCAAAAAAAGACGAGAACGGGGTGTGGCAGAAACCCGAACTGATAGAGGGTGAACTCAATACCGAGGCCGATGAGGGTATGGTGAGTTTCAGCCCCGATGGCTCGACAATGTATCTGAGCAAGGCCCGACAAGATCCCAACCAAAATGCCTCGGCCGAGATTTTTACCTCTACCCGAAGTGGTGCCCAATGGAGTGCTCCCACCAAGTTGGATATTGTGGCCGATACGATTTCTTCATTTGCCCATCCTGCCGTTTCGCCCGACGGGTTATTTCTCTATTTTACATCCGACATGCCCGGAGGTCAAGGCGGCATGGATATATGGCGCGTAGGCTTGGGTACAAATACCGAGGGTACGTTGGAGAATTTGGGCGATAAGATCAATACACCCGGCGATGAGATGTTCCCATACATGCGAGGCGACAGTATTCTCTATTTTTCCTCCGATGGACATCCCGGTATGGGAGGTCTCGACCTCTTTGTGGCACAGCTCGACACTGCAGGTGTGTGGCATGTAAGCAATATGATGTATCCCATGAACTCGGCGGGCGACGATTTCGGTATTACATTTGGAGTCGAAGAGTCGGGATTTTTTTCTTCCAATCGCAACGACGGTCGTGGGTATGACAAGATATACAGCTTCGAAAAGCCCTCGATAAAGGTGACCATATCGGGTATGGTTCTCGATAAAGACGATGAGCCTATACCCGACGCTGTTATACGCATAGTGGGTGACGACGGCTCTAATCAGAAGGAGAGTGGTCGTAAGGACGGAACGTTCAGCTTCTCTCTCAACCGAGGGGTGCGTTATGTCATGATGGCAGGTTGTCGTGGCTATCTCAATGGTAAGCAGGAGTTTATGAGCGATACGGCCGAGGTCGATGCCGAGTATGTTGTCGACTTTGTGCTTGCATCGGTTACCAAGCCTGTTATTCTCGACAATATCTTCTACGACTTTGACAAGGCAACGTTGCGTCCCGAGTCGGAAGAGGCTCTTGACAATGAGCTTATAGCCATTCTCAATGACAACCCCAATATCAGTATCGAGTTGGCCTCGCATACCGACTTTCGTGGTCGCGATGCTTACAATCAAGACCTTTCGCAGCGACGCGCGCAATCGGTGGTAGACTATCTTATAGAGCAAGGTATTGCTCCCGACCGTGTCAAGGCGGTAGGATATGGCGAGAGTGTTCCTAAGGCGATAACCAAGAAGCTTGCATCGCAATATCCGCAGTTTAAGGAGGGCGATGTACTTACCGAGGAGTTTATCCTCACCCTTTCGGAGGAAGATCAAGAAGTTGCACACCAGATCAACCGTCGCACCGAGTTTCAGGTGCTATCCATTACCTACAATCTCTATTGATATTGTTCGATTGTCCTATAACACAATAGCCACCCGAGAAGTCCGAGTGGCTATTGTACCATATCGAGTGTACGATTTTGTTATTCAAACTTGCGTTGCCAGAACCACATTTCGTTGAACGTCATAGAGACTACCACTGCGAGGTGGTCTTCTTTGAGCAGGGTGTTGGGGTGACCGTATCGGTGTGAATATTCCAGGCTGATGTTGAGCAACGACTTTTCACTACGCAAGGGAAATCCCATACCGCAACTTATACCAAATTCGCGCATGCTGTTGTTGCCTATTTTTATATAAGACTCTTCATAGTATCCACCGATGCGATAGCGTATATAATCGAAGTAGCTGCTTGATACCATTTTGGGACGATATTCGGCACCGGCCGACAGGCGCATGCGATTGTTCATCTGTTCATACGACACCGTGTTGGGGTTGTAGAATTTTGCATCTTTCCACATATCATATCTGCCATCTACTGCCACGGTGAGTCGTTTGTCGTAGTTGTAGCTCAGTCCTACACCGAAACAGTGTGGCATCGAGTAGTAGTCGTGCATCTTCAGTGTGATAGTGTCGTTAAACGTATCGTATGCCAATGCTTCTCCCTCGGTGGGCTTGCCCAGTGTGTAGGTAAAACCGGCTGTGATATTGTTCTTGTTGTTGATGTCTATGGGAAATTGCAAGCCTGCTTGCACGCGAACATCATTTACGGCCATAGATTTGTAGTATGTACCCGAGGCCGACTCGGTTGCAACTTGTATATAATTCTGTATGCGACCAAACATGTAGCCTACGTTCACACCCAGCGATACCCACTTAAAGGGTTGGTAAGCCACACCGGCATAGAGTTGCGACAAGCCTCCCTCGCCTATACGGGTGTAGTTGCCGTTGGGTATGGTGTTGCCATAGAGATATTGTACGTGCGAGATAGGGGTGAGACCAATGCTCGCACCCACATTCTTGCCCAATAGAAATTGCATGGCAATGTAGTTGAGGCCACCCCCTTGGCTTTGGGCATTTGTGTTGGCCTCGCTATACCAGCCGGCTTTGTAGTCTATCGAGAAGTCAAACATGAATGTCAGTGAGTCGCATGCAGTGTACGAGGCCGGGTTCATCATGTTTATCTGGGTATTGTTGCGTATGCCTATACCCGTGCTACCCATTGCGCGTTGGTTACCGGTGGCGTTGTCATCTATTGTTCCGTACCCATATTGCGAGTAGGGGGTTTGAGCCACAGCATGTGTCATGATTGCGCAGAGAAGTGTGGCAAGGAAGAGTCTAAATTTCGACATTGTATTCAAGTATTCGGTTTAAACCTTTAGGTACTAAATTTCTATCGACAAAGATAGTTCTTTTTATGATTGTAGCCAAACGCTCAGCGTCTCCACCCGTTAAGAAAACCAAAAGACCAGGATTTTCGGCCTCACAAGTGCTTATATATCCCTCCAATTCGTATGCTGTGCCTTGCAATGCTCCTGAGCGTATGGCTGTTTCGGTGTCATATCCCAGCCAAGGTAGCTCCCCGTCGCTCTTTACACGTGGCAGGCGGCCTGTGTGCTCGTGCAATGCTTGCAGGCGCATCTCTATACCGGCGGCTATATTGCCACCCATAAACTTGCCTTGTGCCGACACGAGGTCGTAGGTAATGGCAGTACCGGCATCTACTACAAGCAACGGGCGGTTGGGCGATATGCTCCATGCGCCCACTGCCGCTGCTATACGGTCGTGTCCCAGAGTGTTGGGGGTGCGATATTCGATGCCGATGGGCAGATGTGTAGTGTTGCCCATGCACACTATATGGGGTATCTTGCGACTCATTACATTGATGAGTCGCTTGTCATACTCGCGACGCACCGAGCTGTATATTGCCGCCTTGAACGAGTTGTCGGCTATGCGGCTACGCACATATTCGAGCATATCCTCATTCTCGGTCACTACGCTCTCTATAATATCGTCGTGTGTGGCAATGTGTAACTTTGTTGCGCTGTTGCCTTGGTCTATTATCAATCTCATAACTATTGCAAAGATAGTGAAAGGTGAGCGAAGAAAAACTAAGTTTACTTAAGTTTTTATTCCGAACCGCATCCTATCTTATCCAAAGATAATGAAAGGTGAGCGAAGAAAAACTAAGTTCGCTTAAGTTTTTTATTCCGAACCGCATCCTATCTTATCAAAAGATAGCGAAAGGTGAGATGAGAACAAAATAAGTTTACTTGAATTTTGTTTAGGCGAATACCACATGAACGTGGGACACAATTCCATTGCGTCCGCAATACGCACGCCCGGGAAATCCTGCACAATACAATTGTATCATGCGACAACGTTTGCCCATTATACATTAAATGTGTTCAATGCAGTTTAGAGGTTCGCTATGTAAAGAGACAAAAGCCTTTTTCACGGCAAAGTCTATCTCACCCTATGCCGTTTGTCTCTGTTTTGTATCTCTCTTCTTACCATTTGTATCTAATTTAGGGCTTATCTTTGCCGATAGTTGCATTTGCACTGTTGCGTAGTGTTAAATATAGCATTATGCTCGTTATATTCTCATTTTGCGTGTAATAATGATGTTATCTCTCTACTGTATGATGCATGGAGATAAGTATGCGACCGCAAATGTGTTGTCTTGTGTGTCTCTATGAGTGGGTAAAAAATGGTATTTGTTAAAATAGAATGATTTTATGTTAAAACCGTGTTGTATTTAAGAATTGTATTGCGCCTCTTTTAGGGGTTAAAATGGTGTTTAACTTTTATTAACTCGGTCTCTGTGGTAGTAATTTGTCAATACTTGTCATTTTTTGAGCAAAAAATACATGGTTGATATACAGCATTTTGTGTTTGTTGAAAATGCTTTTTGGCTCTTTCTTTTCTCTTTTTGTTGTGGTTTTGCTTGCCCCGCGCAACAAAAATCGCTCAATTTGCATGTGGGGTTCTTTTTTTTGCTTCTTTCTTGTTATCTTTGTAATTGTCTTATTGTAGCTACAAATGCACAATCGGCAACAATTGAAAAATAACTATATAAAATCAGTGTTGTTTGTGTAATGTGCGGTATATGAGACTGGTAGGTGTTGCTGTAAGTCAATATCGCCCCAAAACAACCTTAACCCAATGAAACAATCTCCCGCAAGGGGGTATTTGATGAGAGAATTACTATTATTTTTTAATGTATATTATGTTTAATTAAATTCAGACGTATGAGAAAACTAACAATGTTCTTGTGTGCCCTGTTAGTGGGAGTAACGTCTGCTATGGCTCAAAAGACCATAACAGGTACGGTTATTTCCGGCGACGACGATCTGCCCATCTTTGGTGCATCGGTTCTCGTAAAGGGTACAAACTCATCGGCTATCACTGATGCCGATGGACGCTTCTCTATCAAGTTGCCTGACGGCTCTAAAACACTTGTTATCTCTTACATTGGTATGGAGAAAGCTGAAGTGCTTGCCCGTGATGGTATGGTAGTGACTCTATCTTCTACAACTACTCTCGAAGAGGTTATCGTTGTAGGTTACGGTGTTCAAAGCCGCGAAGCTAAAACAGGTGCTGTTGTGCAAATTGGCGGTGACGAATTGGCTTCTATCCCCGCTACATCTGTCGACAAGATGTTGCAAGGTAAAATGGCCGGTGTGCAAATTACCAGCTCAAGCGGTCAACCCGGTGCTGCTTCTACAATCCGTGTGCGTGGTACTTCATCACTCGGTGCCGGTTCTGCTCCCCTCTATGTAGTCGATGGTATACCTATCATGAGTGGTGATATCGCTACCGGTGGTGCTGCCGAGAGTACAAGTGCTATTTCAATGATCAACGCCAGCGATATCGCTTCTATCACAGTGTTGAAGGATGCTGCTGCTGCTTCTATCTACGGTTCTCGCGCTGCCAATGGTGTGATCCTTATCACTACCAAGAGCGGTAAGAACAGCGAAGGTAAGGCTCGCATCACTGCTCGTGTACGTGGTGGTATCACTACTATCGCCAACGACAACAACTATGGCGTGATGAACGGTCATGAGTGGGTTGACTACTATCGTCAAACTGCTATCAACAGCGGTTTCAACCCCGATGATCCATATAGCCAATACTACATGCCTCTTGCTGCCAAGACTCAACCCATGTACAACTGGATGGAGGCTCTTACTCGCAATGGCTCAATGCAAGAGTATGAAATCAATGCACAAGGTGGTACAGCTAAGACAAACTACTATGCTTCAATCTCTTACAACAAGAGCGACGGTATCACTTACGGTTCGGACTTCCAAAACATCCGTATGCGTGTAAACGTTGATAGCGAGTTGAACAAGTATTTGAAGTTTGGTGCTCGTATCAATGGTGCTTACATCCACATGACCGGTGAGTCTACCAACTCAAGCGACGGTTGGTCATACATCAACCCCTTCTTTGCCGGTTTGGCTATGCCCCCCAATGCTCCTATCTACAATGCTGATGGTACAGGTTACAACTTCGACCTTCCCCTCGGTTTCTCTACAAACAACGCATTGGCTTATGCTCACGATAAGAACGAGTATGATGAGCACTACAAATTCAACGGTGTAATGTACCTTGAGTGGAAGCCCATCAAGCAATTGACATTCAAGTCAAACAACTCTATCGAGTTGCTCTTCTCTCGTAACTACTTGTATCGTCCCGGTTATGTTCTTCAAAACCCCGACATTACAAATGCCCTCTCTGGTGGTAACATCCGTTACAACACTATCACTACTTCAAACACTGCTGTGTATGAAGACAACTTCAACGAAGAGCACTTCCTCCGCGTATTGCTCGGTCACGAGTACACTTACTCTAAGGCTATCAGCGAAAGCTGGGGTACTGCCAATACCAACCCCTTGTTGCCTTGGCCCGATAACGCCGAGCAAAAATACCACAGCATCGGTTATGGTTCTACAGAAGATAAGATGCTCTCTTTCTTTGGTGTAGCCGACTATAACTATCGTCAAAAATACTACTTGCAAGGTTCGGTTCGTGCCGACGGTAGCTCTCTCTTCGGTGAAAACCGTCGTTGGGGTGTGTTCTGGTCGGTAGGTGCTTCTTGGAACATCGACAAAGAAGGTTTCATGGAAGATGCCGAGTGGATCAACCAATTGAAACTCCGTTATAGCTATGGTGTGAACGGTAACAACAACATCGGTGCTTACCAAGCCTATGCTCTCTACGGCTCGGGTATCTATAACAACGTTAACGGTTTTGCTCCTACCAACTTGCCTAACCCCGAGTTGACTTGGGAAACTAACTTGGCTCACAACGTGGGTATCGACTTCCGTTTCTGGGAGCGTTTCTCTGGTTCGTTGGAGTACTACCACCGTACAACTGAAGACATGTTGATGGCTACTCGTATTCCTTTGACTACAGGTTTCGGCTCAATGACCAAGAACGTAGGTTCACTCTGGAACCAAGGTTTCGAGGCTCAATTTGATGTTGACATCTTCAATCGCAACGATTTCCACTGGTCGGTAGGTCTCAACTTCGCCATGAACCGTTCTAAGGTTCTCAACATCGGTGACAACGAATACCTCAACCTCGGTGGCGGTCTCCGCGCTGTATTGGGCGAGCAATTGATGCAATTCTATGTACGCGACTATGCCGGTGTTAACCCCGTTAACGGTGAGGCTCTCTGGTACAACGAAGATGGTGAAATCACCAACTCATTCAACGATGCTCGTCGTGTATACAAAGGTTCGCCCGAGCCCGTTGCTGCCGGTGGTTTCAACACTGCTTTGCAATGGAACGGTTTCGACCTCAGCGTTAACTTCGAGTACAAGCTCGGTAACTACATCATGAACCCCGATAACCAAATCGTTTGGAACGACGGTGCTAACTTCGGTTACAACCAGTTGAAGATAGCAGGTGAATATTGGAAAGAAATCGGTGATACCGGTTGCTCACCCAAGCCTTATGTAAATAACGGTACCAACTCATCTTATACATCTTCAACCCGTTACCTCGAGCGTGGTGATTACCTCCGTATTAAGGACGTAACTCTCGGTTACACTCTTCCCCAAAAGTTAACTAAGAAGGCTGCTATGAGCAATGTTCGCGTTTACTTGAGCGGTTACAACCTCTTCACATTCCACGATACCAACTGCTACGACCCCGAGCGTGGTGTATCTGGTACAACTTTGGGTATTTATCCTATCACAAAATCATTTGTTGTAGGTCTTGATATTTCATTCTAATAATTTGTAAAGAATAAGAAAGATGAAAAAGATATTTTTATTAGCTGTCGCTACGCTTGGTCTTATCTCGTGCGACCTTACAACACCGCCCGAAACGGCTCTCGATGCCGACAAGGCGATGGCCAACTTCGAAGGCTTGGATGACTGTGCAGCTGTGACTTATGCTGCTTTCTCATCAGAGTCTTGGTATGGTCTCGACCTCCAGTTGTACCCCGATGCTATGGCCGGTAACTGTGTGGTTGGTGTGCCTTTGAACTCTGGCCGTGGTATGTCATGGCATCAATGGAACTTTACCGCTTCTGGTGGTTTCTCTATGTATGGCAACGCTTATATAAACATCCTCCGTTGTAACAACGTTATCAACGCTATCAAAACCAATAGCGCGATGTACTTGAGCGAGGAAGGCGTTACTCAACAAATGCTCGACAATGTTATGGCCGAATGTTTGTTTGTTCGTGCATACTGCTACTTCGACCTCATTCGTTGGTATGCTCAACCCTATGCAATCTCTTCTAAAGCCGCTGAAGGTAGTGTTGAAGCTCTCGGTGTACCCATCGTTGACGAAGACCCCAACGTGAGTGTAGTTGACAAACCCGCTCGTGCCCTTGCCGCCGACAACTATGCCAACATCGTAAGCGACCTTACAACTGCTCTCGATATTATCGAGCCCGGTTTTACTCGTCCCGGTGTTCATGACACTAAGTGCTGCGTATCGCCCGGTGCTATCGAGGCTCTTCTTGCTCGCGTATACTTGTATATGCAAGACTATGAGAATGCTGAGCTCCACGCTACTAACGTTCTTAATTCGGGTGTATACCGCATCGCTACTGCCGATGAGTATGCCGATCCTCGCGACGACTACTATGGTTTCTGGAACGAAACTGAGTGGACAGGCGTAGGTGAAGTTATCTTCGGTGCATACTTCGGTCCTGCCGAGGGTAGCACTATCATCGGTAACGTTACTCACCCCGATGAGTATGGCGACGTACGCGTTTCTGCAGACTTGCTCGCTCTCTTCTCAGATGGTGACATCCGTAAAGAGATGCTCCGCACTTCTGACGAGCATGGCGGTTACTACTGGCCCAACAAGTACCAAGGTAAAGAGCGTCAAATGGCTTTCGCTTCTATCCCCATGATACGTACTTCTGAGGTATACCTCATCCGTGCCGAGGCTCGCTTGCTCAGAGGTGATGCTTCAGGTGCATTGAGCGACTTGAACGTTATCGCTTCAAATCGTAATGCCGCCGAGTATCAAACTGTAACTATGAATGAGGTATTCAACGAGCGTCGCAAAGAGTTGGCTTTCGAAGGTCACATTTGGCACGACTACAAGCGTCTTATCGGTACTGATTATGAAAAAGATCTTATTCGTAACGACGTTTCGTCTGATATGAACAAAGACGTATATGCCGAAAGCCACTTGTGGTGTATGCCTATCGCCGAAAGCGAGTTTGACGTGAACCCCAACCTCGTACAAAACCCCGGTTGGAAATAAAATATAAATATTTAAAATTCTGAGAAAATGAAATTTAAAAGTTTAATATACACAGCGCTTGCGTCGGCTTTGCTTTTCACTTCTTGTGATTTGAACCACCAGCCCGTATTTGATGACGATACGCAAGCCTTTATTGGCTTCTCAGGCACAAAGGCTACTGAGTCTATTCCTGAGGCCAAAGATGGTGTTGTTTCTACTTATGCTCTCTCGCTCGAGTGCGCTTCTATCAAGGGTATCACTGCGCAAGTTGCTTTTGCTGCCGTAGATACTAACTACGATGCCTCTAAGCGTGCTCAAGAGGGTACAGACTATGTATTCAAAACATTGGAAACATACACTGTAGATGCCCAAGGCAATCGCCTCAATGTAGAGACTATCGACCTTACTACCGGTGCCGAAAAGATTGTTAAATTTGACGCCAATCACCGTTTTGCTACTATCTATATCGAGACTATCGATAACAACATTGAAGATGGTGACAAGAAGTTTGACGTTGTACTCTCTGACGTAAAAGGTTGTAACCTCGGTGCCAAGAAGTCGTTTGCTATTACTATTGCCGACGATGAGAACCCCTTGAACCAACTTCTCGGTGTTTATAACGCAACTGCTCCCTCAGCTTTCGACGGTTATCCCGATGAGAACTGGGAGGTATCTATCGTTGCCGACGACGAGACAGAGGGTAAGATCTGGATTCAACCTGTCATCTCTATCAATGGTCTTGGTTTGGGCGACATCGCTCCCGTATATGCTACTGTCGACCTCGTTCAAGAGACTATCCAAATGCCTTATGGCCAAACTGTTTATGGCGGTGAAGGTTCATCGTACAACTTTGTTATTGCAGGTCTCGACAATAATCCCATTTTGTCAGGTGTTGCTGTTGCTACTTACGACCTCAGTGACGGTGTCGTGATTACTTTCCAAAATGGTTATGGCGTTGGTGACTTGGCCGGTAACGCATGGTGGTACAATGCTTACCAAGGAGCTGTATTTACAAAACAATAATGTATTAACTCAGTAACGAATTAACGAAATGAAAAAGTTAGTATATATTCTCTCGCTTACAATCGGTCTTATCATGACCGGTTGTACGCCTTGGGAAAACGTAGAACCCCTATCGCCCGATGCCATCGGTAGTTCAAATCCCGAACTTACCGTTGTTGCTCCCGATAGCATTACATCTGATGTGATTGAATTTACAATTACAGCCAAAAATGCTTCTCACTTGGCATATATGGTTGTTCAAGGTACAGGTGAAGTAGATTTTACAGCCCTCTTGCAAGGCCGTTATAATGGCGCACAAGTAGGTGAAATCCCCGCTGAGTTTGAGCAAACTTTCTCTATGAAAGGTGCTGTTCCCGGTGAAACTTACAGCATCTTTGTAGTGGTTGCCGACAGTGTGGGTGTACAAGCTACATTTGAGAAAGTTATGGGCGCATATGACGTTGAGTCGCCTTATGTAACCGGCGAATACCAACTCGCTCCTGCCAACAAGGGTACTCGTACCACTGTTACATTCAACGAGGCTATCATCCGCAACGACAACATGGGTGCTATCACTTATGAAGTATTGGATGAGAACTTCGCTTCTATTGCAACAGGTACAGCTACAGCTACTGCCAGCGGTAGCCAGCTCACAGTATCTTTGCCCAGCTCTACAGTATTTGAGCAATTGGTATATGTACTTCTCTCATTTGAGGAAGGTGCAGTTGAAGACCTCTATGGCAACAAGATGACTGCTATTGAAAATGGTCTTGATGCAGACGGTCTCCCCAACGGTCCTTGGTACATGTATGATCCCACTGTGGTTGATGATGAGGATGCTCTCTTCAAGTCTGATATGGGCTACTGCTACTACGGTGTATCAACATCATTCACACAAGATAAATCAGAGACAACTGTTGGATCGGAATTCTTCAACGTAACTTTGGCTCAAGCCGGTTTTGATTTGACAGAATATTTTGGTGAGCCTCTTACCGGTGACAAGTGGACAATGCCCAGCATCATGTCTATCTTGCAAGGTGCCGAGCCTGCCGATGTACCTGCTTTCAGCTACGAGGCAAAGGCCAATGATGGTGAAACTTACACTTGGTTGACATTCTTCGATCCCGAAAGTTCAAATGGCTTGTCATTCGTTGGTCAATATGACCTTACAGCAGGCGGTTTGGGTGTTGTAGACTGCTACTCGGCAAGCTACGATGCTTCATCAGGCAATCTCTACACAAGTTGGGACTTCGTTTATGCCGACAGAAATGGTCAAATGGTATTGCAAAATGCAGGTTACAAACCTTGTGTACTTTTCATCGATGGTGAAGATACTTATATCCTCTTCGACTTTGAAGACCTCCTTATCTTGGATGAGACTATGGTGGGTGCTGCAGGTGTAAACTTCTATGAGCAACCTGTTCGCTTGGAGAATGCAACTATCGTAAAACGCAATTTCAATCACGTTATCAAGAAATAATTCTTTGCAACGTTGAGTCTTATATAAGAGGCTGTGCATCGCACGGCCTCTTTTTTTTATAACACGTCACCATCTACCAAGCCGAGGTAAGTTGTATAAAAAATGTCAATCTCTTTGTGATTGTGTGATAGAATGTATATCTTTGCACGTAGCACAGTCGTTGTAGTTCTGTGCAATCAGTATAAAGAATCTATTGGCTTACCATATTATTTGTTATTGGCTCTATGGGTATGGAAAAAAATAAAACGAATGTTATACGACAATCGCGTAAGCATATTGTGCGAGGTGTGCGATTGATAAATCAGAGTCGTAAAGATGAGCCTCTTGTCGAGATAGAGAATAGTGAGGCGTTTAGAGACTTGGTTGTACCCAGTAGCAATCCTGCCATACGCAAGGCGCGCAATAAAGGTTTGGCTTATACAATCGTTGATAAGGTAGATATAATCGAGGTCAAAGGTCGCACGCGCTCGGTTGTAGGGCGGGTGGCAAAGTCGGATGTACATCTATCTAAGGGAATGATTTATAAATTGTCTAAATAACTATAGTAGTATGGCATCGAAACGTTTGCGTATTTTTGCCGGACCCAATGGGTCGGGTAAGTCTACTATATTTGCCTATATCGATAAGAAAATAGGATGCCCATATTTTGTTAATGCCGATGAGATAAATAAAGATTTGACGCAGAAGGGGGTGCCGGAAGAAAAGATAAGAAAAAGATATGATAAGTCTTTAAGCTTGCTCTTTGATACGATAAAATTATGCGATAGGGCATATCTGTTTGATAATAGTGGAGAAGAATGGGTTTATCTGGCGGAGTTTGATCAAGATTCCCTCATCCTTCATGAAGATGTTATTCCGGCGTGGCTTCACGATAACTTGTTGTTGAAAATGCACGCTGAGGTGTAAAAGCTATATTGCAGTCATTATTGTTTTTGTAGTGCTCACACACATATAAAAAATGTCAATCTCTTTGTGATTGTGTGATAGAATGTATATCTTTGCACACTGAAAAATATTACAATTCTAACACCACATTATTATCTCTGATGATGAAGAAAATTTTTACTCTTTTTGCAGCAGCCGTTGTTTCGGTAATGTGCATGACCCTTTCGGCCGAAGTTGTCACTACAGAAGTTGCAAAACAAACAGCCGATAACTTCCTTGCGCTTGACAACGAGTGGCATGGTGCTACCGATGCCCAAGTGCGCCTTGTAGAACATGATGGCGTTCCTGCTTACTATGTCGTGGAATATGCCGCAGGCGGATGGGCTGTAGTATCGGCTCAAACATCTTCTTTGCCTGTCATTGGTTATAATACCGTTGGCGAGTTTGCAGCCCCCGGTGCGATGGGCGATTTGCTCAACTTCAATGCCAAGATAATCACTGCTCGTGCCAAGGATGGTGTGAGTGTAGAACATTCGGCATGGAAGCGCATCATGCAACGCAAGCCTGCTGCCGATGTAAATACAACTCCCGATATAGCTCCTCTTGTTACTGTCAATCTCAACCAACGTGATCCCTATAACAAGTATTGTCCCCAAATCAATGGCGAGAATGCTCTTGTAGGTTGTGTTGCCGTGGCCATGTCGCAAGCCATGATGGTGCAACGTTATCCCGACCGCCCTGTAGGTCAAAATTCATACAAGTATCAAAACTTGAAACTTTCTATCGTATACGATAACGAGCCTGCTTACGACTGGGATGCCATGTACGATAGCGATAGAACAGGCAACTACGATGAGGTAGCTCGTTTGCTTTATCATGCCGGTGTATCTATCGATATGCAGTACAGCCTCTCTTTCTCAGGTGCTTACATCAATGATGCAGCTAAGGCACTTGTTCGCAACTTCCAGTTTGACAAGGCAAAGGTAAAAGATGTATATCGCTATGAGCATAGCGACGCGGAGTGGTACGATATGATATTGAGCGACCTGTTGATGGGCCGTGCAGTAATGTATCAGGGTGCTGCCGACGACCAAGGTAATGGCGGTCACTGCTGGAACATCGATGGTTGGAAACAAGCTACTCAAATGGTACACTGTAACTGGGGTTGGGGTGGCTACGGTGATGGTTACTTCAGCATCGATAACATGACCGACTCATATCAAGGTATTTCGTTCTTGTACCACCATGGTGCTATCATAGGCATAGGCAAGCCTACAACCGCTCCTTATGGCATAGAGTTGAGCTCTACCAAGTTTGGTGTAGGTGTAGAGGCAGGAGTGGCACTTGCCGATGTTACCGTGATGTGTGAAGACCCCGAGGCTGTAATAGCTTTTGAGTTGTTCGGTCCCAAAAACCTTGCCGGCAAATACACAACTTCGCCTTATGAAATAGTAGATGGCAAGCTCGTGTCTACCAAGACTATTGCCGATAGCAATTCATTCAAGTACTTGCTCATCAAGGCTACAAACACCAATACCGGTGAGTCTTGTGAAAGAGAATTTTCGATACAAATCAGCTCGGCTGTAGAGAGCGTAATGAGCGATGCCATGCGTGTATATCCCTCGGTGGCAACCGATGTAGTTACCATCGAAGTGCCTGTGGCAGGTGGCGACTATGCCGTTTACTCGGTAGCAGGTGCTCAAGTGCAAGCCGGCAGCCTTGATGCTTACAAAAACGAGGTAAATGTGTCGGCTCTTGCTGCCGGTACTTACATCCTGCAATATGTACACAACGACGGTGTAGGTGTAAAGACATTCATCAAGAAATAATCTTATATAAGATATGTAGTAGAAGGGGTTGCTCACGTGTGAGTAACCCTTTTTTTAATTCACAAATATCAAAAAATGGAGTAAAAAAGAGGTATATATTTGCATAATTTGATACATTTTCTTTTCTTTGTGCTCAAATGAAATAAATAACACAACAATTCCTTAATTTGAGACAGATGAAAAAGTTTTTTACGGTATTAGTATCTTGCTTGGTGGCATGTATGTCGTTGATGTCGCAAGCCGAGATTATATCGCAAGAAGTAGCTGTAGCTACAGCAGAAAGCATTTTGATGCAGGACAATGAATGGAATGGGGCAGGTGATGTGACAGTGCGTCTTGTAGAACACGAAGGTGTGCCGGCCTATTATGTAATAGAATACAGCGAGGGCGGATGGGCCCTTATTGCGGCACAATCGACCTCCGATCCTCTTATAGGATATAACCACACAGGTGCGTATGTAGCTCCCGAGCCTATGCAATATGTGCTCGACATGACTGCCAAACGTATCGTGAGAGAAGCACAATTGAGTGCCGAAAATCACGTGGCATGGAGCGAGGTAATGCATCGCAAGCCCGCCGCCGATATAGAGTCGACTCCCGATGTGGCACCTCTCATTACCATAAACCTCAACCAAGGCTACCCCTACAACAATGAGTGTCCTACAATCGATGGTCAAAGAGCATTGGTTGGTTGTGTGGCTGTAGGTATGGCTCAGGCCATGATGGTGGCACGTTTCCCCCTTCGACCCAACGGCAAGCACTCTTATAGCAGTCAGAATGCGGGCTTTATAAGCATAAACTATGACGAGGAGAAAGATTACGACTGGGATGCAATGTATGCCAGCGAAGAGACAGGCAATTACGACGAGATAGCACGCTTGGTGTATCACTGCGGTGTGTCGGTTAACATGGAGTATGGTATAGATGGCTCGGGTGCGATAACCCCCCTTGTAGCCGAGGCTTTGCCTCGTAACTTCGGTTACGATGAGACTCTTGTTCGTTATATTGACAAGCCCAAGACCGATAAAGAGTGGCTCGAAATATTGCTCGACGAGTTGATATTGGGTCGTGTTATTGTATATCGTGGTCAAAGTGAAGATAGCGGTCACTGCTGGAATCTCGACGGTTGGAAACAATCTACCCAAACCGTACACGTAAACTGGGGTTGGGGTGGCTATGGTAACGGTTACTACAAGATCAATGCCATGGAAGATAAATACCAAGACATGAGCTTCCCCTACGACAATGGTGCAATATTGGGCGTGGGAGCTCCTACAACAGCCCCCTACGGCATAAACCTGAGCTCTACCAAGTTTGCTATCGGTACAGAAGCCGGTGTAGCACTTGCCGATGTTGTGGTCGCTTGTGAAGATGAAGAAGCCGACTTTGTCTTTGAGCTGTTCGGTCCCAAAAATCTTGCAGGTAAATACACTACTTCGCCCTATGAAGTAGTAGATGGCAAACTTATATCGACCAAAACTCTTGCCGATAGCAATGCCTTTAAGTTCTTGCTCATAAAGGTAACCAATGCCAATACCGGAGAGTCATACGAGCGTCAATTTACCATACAAATCGTATCGAGTGATGCCGTAGAGAGTGTAATGAGCGATGCCATGCGTGTATATCCCTCGGTTGCTGCCGATGTGCTCACTATTGAAGTGCCTGTAGTTGGTGGTAGCTATGCCATCTACTCGGTAGCCGGTGCTCAAGTACAGGCCGGTGCTCTCGACTCATACAAGAATGAAGTAAACGTGTCGGATCTTGCAGCCGGTACATACATTTTGCAATATGTACACAACGACGGTGTAGGAGTAAAGACCTTTATCAAGAAATAAGAGATATATTGATGATAATATAATGGGTGGATGCTTGTTGAAGGAGCATCCACCTTTTTTGTTGTGACAAAAGTCAAAAAAGATGCAAAATTTATCATACAATTTGCATAATAAGGTATATTTTCTTTTCTTTGCAAGCGCTAAAATTATATGAGATATATGAATATGAAAAAACTCTTCACATTATTCCTTGCGACAATCGTGCTGTCAAGTGCTATGATGTTGCGAGCAGAGGTAATCTCGTCCGAAGTGGCCAAACAAACAGCCGATAACTATTTGATGCTCGACGATGAGTGGCGTGGAGCCGTAGATGCTACAGTACAACTCATTGAGCATGAAGGTGTGGCAGCCTACTATGTAGTTGAATATAACGGTGGTGGTTGGGTTATAGTATCGGCACAATCGTCATCCGACCCCGTAATCGGCTACAATACTTCCGATAAGTTTGTAGCACCCGAGCCTATGCAGGCTGTTCTTGATGCGTGTGCCGAGAATATTGTAAGAATATCTCAAACAGAGGGTGATGTAAAGCACGAGGGTTGGGAGCGAGCCAATCGTCGCAAGGCTCCTGCCGGCATTGATATGCCCGATGTCGCACCCCTTATCAAGATGGATCTTAATCAAGGTGCTCCTTACAACAAATATTGCCCCACAATTGATGGTCAACCCACACTTGTAGGTTGTGTGGCAGTAGGCATGTCGCAAGCTATGATGGTGCAACATTATCCTATAGCACCCCAAGGCAGCTATAAGTATAGCTGTCCCGACGTGGGAATATTGAGCATAGACTATGATAGTGAGGCACCCTATAACTGGGAGGCAATGGACAACGGCGATACCGACGAGATAGCGCGCTTGTTGTATCATTGCGGTGTGTCGGTTAACATGCAATATGGTGTAGACGGCTCGGGTACAGGCGATGCTATTGTCAAAGATGCTCTGGAACGCAACTTCTGTTTTTCGGCCGATGCTCTCAGTTATGTAGAGAAAGATAATGATCCTGCAGGCTGGTTGCAACTAATGGTTCAGGAGATGGTTTTGGGTCGCGTAGTTATCTACTTCGGTTCGGGTGACCAAGGTGGTCACTGTTGGAATCTTGATGGTTGGAAAAACTCAACCCAAAAGGTGCATGTAAACTGGGGCTGGGGCGGATACGGTAACGGATATTTCGATATAGAAAAGATGGAAGATGCCTATCAAGGCATGACTTTCCCCGAATACAATACTGCAGTGTTGGGAGTAGGTACACCTACGACAGCACCTTACGGAATAGAGCTAAGCACTATAAAGTTTGCGATTGGTACAGAGGCCGGTGTGGCACTTGCCGATGTTATAGTTGCTTGTGAGGATGCCGAGGCCGAGTTTGTGTATGAACTGTATGGACCTAAAAACCTTGCAGGAAAGTATTCGACCTCTCCTTATGAGGTGGTAGATGGCAAACTTGTGTCGACCAAGACCGTGGCCGATAGCAATGCCTTTAAATTCTTGCTCATGAAGGTGAGCAATGCCGGTACGGGTGAGTCGTTTGAGAAACAATTTACCATACAAATCGTATCGAGTGATGCAGTAGAGAGTGTATTGAGCGATGCCATGCGCGTATATCCCTCGGTTGCAGATGAAAATGTAACCATAGAAGTACCTGCTATAGGTGGTCGTTATACCATATATTCGGTAGCCGGAACGCAATTGCAAGCCGGCAACTTGGAAAATTATAAAAATGAGATAAATGTCTCGGCTCTTACCCCGGGTACTTATATCTTGCAATATGTGCACAATGGTGGTGTGGGGGTAAAAACCTTCATTAAAAGATAGTAAGAAGAAAAAAACAGTGGGGCTACGTCATACGACGTAGCCTGCCTATTTATAATAATGAGTGGAGTCAGTGGCTATAGAATATCGCTATCATGGGTTACACGTGTGACAAGTGTGACTCTTTGTTGTATTATATTGTTGGTTGCATGCACGAGCGAAAAAACAGAGGTGGCCGATGGTTATGAGAATATCGACAGCCTCCCCTCGATGTATACATGCAATGTAAATACACTTATTTCCGACTCGGGCGTGACACGTTATCGTATAGAGACCCCCTTGTGGTATATGTACGAAAGCCAAAGTGTCGAGGAGCCGTATTGGTACTTTCCCGAAGGCATATATGTAGAGCAGTTCGATTCGCTCTTTGCCACCGAAACTATGATAGAAGGTGATACAGCCATTTACTACAAAAAACCTCAGATATGGCAGCTCGATGGTAATGTACATATAGAGAATATCGAAGGGAAAAAATTTTATACCCAGCAACTCTTTTGGGATCAAGCTGCCCGCGAGATATACTCCGACTCGGCTATACAGATAATAGATGGTGAAGAGGTTATAGAGGGAGTAGGCTTCAGGTCGAATGAGCAGATAACCAAGTATGTGATATTGCGAACAACCGGAATTTTTACAGTAGAACGTCAGCCGGAACAACCCGACACAACGTCACTCGATACAATTCAATAAAGCTGTATCGCCTCATTGTAGCACCCACAATGGCCGACAAAGGTGCGAAATTGTAACTTTAAGTAATTTTTTTGCCATTAAATTTCGGCCATCCATGCTTTTTTTGTAAATTCGCACCCTTGATAAATAGTATATAAATAAAACTAAAAATAGAAAACAAATGGCTACGTTAGAGAAAATCAGAAGCAAAGCCGCCTTGCTTGTAGCAATAATAGGCCTCGCTTTGCTTGCCTTTATCATCGGAGACTTCCTCAATTCGGGACAGTCTTTCTTTATGATGAATCAAAACAAAGTTGCAACAGTCAATGGCGATGCTATTGGTGTTGAGGAGTATCAAGAACGTGTAAATGCTCGCACCGAGCAAATGCAATCGATGTATCAACAAAGCGGTATGACAATGCCCGATGGTATGTCGGCAAACATTCAAATGGAAGTGTACAACCAAATGGTTAATGAGCAACTCCTCGCAAGTGAGCTTGAAGCCGTAGGTCTTGCCGTGTCGGATGCCGAGCTTCAGGATATGCTTACAGGTAATAACATCCATGCCGAAATTGTTCGCGCATTTACCGACCCTGCAACCGGTGCTTTCGATCGTCAAGCTCTTGATAACTACTTGAGTGTTGTATTCAGTCCCGAGGAAAACGGTTATACCGACCCCTCTCAATTGCAACAAATAGCAGTTCAACGTCAAGCATGGCTCGAAATGGAAGCCCAAATACGCCAGTCTCGTGCTTATGAGAAGTTTGCTACATTGCTCGCCGCAACCATGGCTCCCAACAAGATTGACGCAGAGATGGCTTATGCATCACAAACTCGCTCGGTAGACGTTGCTTATGCTATGCAACCCTATACAACAATTGCCGATTCTACCATCGAGGTTTCTAAGTCAGACTTGAAGGCCGAGTATGACAACATTAAGGCTCGCTATGAAATGCCCGAGACTCGCACTATCCGCTATATCTCGGTAGATGTAACCCCTTCAAAGGATGATTATGCAAAGGTTGAAGAGCAAATAGGTATGTTGAAAGACGTCTTTGCTACAACCGACGATATTGCAACTGTTGTAGATAACAACTCCGATGTTCCCTATGAGGATGTATATGTGGCAGTAAGTGCTATGCCCACCGAAATGAAAGCATTTGTTGAAGGTGCCAAAGTAGGAGATGCTACAGAGCCTGCATTTGCCAACGATACTTATACAATGTATCGATTGATGGGCACTAAGACAGCTCCCGACTCAATCACCGTGCAAATTGCAAGTTTCCCCATGGGCGACAATAGTATCGACAGTGTATACAATGCCGTTGTAGCAGGTGCTGAGTTTGGTGCCGATGTAAATGTCATGAACGACTTTGTTGTGACCGAAGATATGTATGCCGGTCTTGGTCGTAACTTTGTGGCCGATGTATTTGCTGCAGGCAACGGCTATTTCAAGACTTCAAGCCTTGGTGGTGTGCAACACATAGCAAAGGTTGTGAAACGCTCGACTCCCGTTGCTAAAGCCAAGGTGGCTACCCTTACAATTGCTGTCGTACCCAGCGTAGATACAGAAACAGAACTTTATAATAACCTTTCGTCGTATGTTGCTAAGTACAATACTGTAGATCAATTTGCCGACAGTGCATTTGTTGCCGGTTATACTACAGTACCTGCCGAGTGTCAAGCCGAACAAACATCAGTATCGGGTATACAAAACAGTCGTCAGATTATTCACTGGGCATTCAACGCCAAGAAAGGTGAAGTGTCGGAAATTTATGAAATCGACGACCGCTACGTTGTGGCTATGCTTGAGAAGGTGACAAAAGAGGGCTACCGTCCTATGGAAGAGCTTGAAAACTTGCTCAACACCACAGTTCGTCGCAACAAGAAGAGCCAAGCGATAGCTCAACAATTGTCGGCCGTTTCTCCTGCTACTATCGAGGCCTATGCACAAGCCATGAATACAAAGGTAGACACTGTTAAGTTTGTCTCTGTGGCATCTCCCAGTATTGCAGGTTTGGGTTATGAGCCTGTTGTTGCAGGTGCTGCTTCGGGTCTCGAGATGGGTGAGACTTCGGCTCCTGTTGCCGGTAATCGTGGCGTATATGTATTACAAGTTGTAAACGAAAACGCCGCCTCTCGTCCTTATAATGAGCAAGCCGAGATGAATCGCTTGGAGCAACAATATATGTCTGTTGCCAACCAATTTATAGAGGTGCTTAAAGAGAAAGCCGATATTGAGAATACTTTGGTTCGTTTCTTCTAATAGAATTTTTATAAGTTACACAAGAGCGTCTAACGGAACATTAGACGCTCTTTTTCTTCTGTGAAAAAAAGAAAAGTAGCATATATGGAAAAACAACATCTTGTAGGAAAAACCATTGAAGAGTTGCAGACGGTTGCAGCACAATGTGGTATGCCCTCTTTTGCTGCCAAGCAGATGGCTCAATGGATATATGAGCGGCGTGTCAACGACATCGATGCTATGACCAATATATCGAAAGTGCATCGTGCGCGACTTGCCGAGACATACGATGTAGGATATTATGCGCCAGCACATGCCATGCTGTCGGTAGATGGTACGGCCAAGTATCTGTACGATGTTGGCACAACATCGGGTGTGGAGGCTGTGTATATCCCCGACAGGCAGCGTGCTACGCTGTGCGTGTCGTCGCAGGTAGGTTGCAAGATGAATTGTTACTTCTGTATGACAGGTAAGCAAGGATTTACACGCAATCTTACTTCGCACGAGATTATCAACCAGATTATCTCGGTACCCAAGAGCGAGACGCTTACCAATCTTGTTTTTATGGGTATGGGTGAGCCTCTTGACAACTACGACGAATTGCTCAAGGTGTTGCGCATACTCACCGAACCGTGGGGATTGGCATGGAGTCCGCGTAGGATAACTGTGTCGACAATTGGTTATCGTCCTGCATTGCGTAGGTTTATAGAAGAGACAGAGTGTCACTTGGCGTTGAGCTTGCATGCTCCCTATCCCGAGCAACGTGCCGAGGTAATGCCTGTAGAGAAAGCATTTCCTGTCAAAGAGTTGTTGGCTCTCTTGCGTGAATATGATTGGAGTCATCAACGACGTTTGTCCTTTGAGTATATTGTGTTTCGCGACTACAACGATTCGATAAAACATGCCGATGCGTTGGTGAAATTATTGGGCGGATTGCCCTGTTTGGTCAATCTTATAAGATTTCATGCTATACCCGGGGTAGATTTAAAGACATCCGATATGGCACAAATCGAGGCCTTCAGAGATCGACTCAACGAGCGTGGTGTAACAGCAACCATACGGGCATCGCGAGGAGAAGATATTTTTGCCGCTTGCGGAATGTTGTCTACTGCTAAAAAAAACTCTTAATTTATTAAACATATACAAATGTCTTGCTGTTGATAGGGTATATTTGTGTAAAATTTATTAACTTCGTACTTTGAAATTTTTTTGTGCGGAACAGCTATTCCAACAATTGTAATATATCGACAATGAGTGTAAACAGAATGATAAAGGTTGGTATCACACAAGGCGATATTAATGGTGTTGGCTATGAGGTTATACTCAAGACCCTTGCCGATGCACGCTTCGTAGAATTGTGTACCCCTGTAGTGTATGGCTCGGCCAAGGTTGCGGCATACCACCGTAAAGCATTGGAAATGGAGCCTGTCAACTTCAATATTGTTACCAATGCCACCCAGGTGGTTGATGGCCAAAACAACTTGATAAACTGTATAGATGAGGATGTAAAAGTAGAGATAGGGCATGTTACCGAGCAGGTAGGTGCTGCAGCCTATGCCGCCCTGCAACGTGCTGTAGATGACCTCGCAGAGGGTCTTATAGATGTGTTGGTTACAGCCCCTATCAATAAGCATACCATGCAGTCGCCCGAGTTTAACTTTCCCGGACACACCGAGTATTTGCAAGAGCGTTTGGGCGATGAAGGCGATAAAGCCTTGATGATATTGCTCAATGATACCTTGCGTGTGGCTCTCGTAACAGGTCACATGCCCATTGCACAAGTCCCGGCTGCCTTGTCGCAAGAATTGATTGTCGAGAAATTGCAAATTTTTGATGAGGCCCTACGTCACGATTTTGGTGTACGTAAGCCCCGCATTGCAGTCCTTTCGCTCAATCCTCATGCCGGTGAGAATGGATTATTGGGAGCAGAAGAGAGTGATATAATCGTTCCGGCTATTGCCGAGGCCAAGAAGAATGGTACATTGTGTTTTGGACCTTATGCGGCAGATGGCTTTTTCGGTACAGAGCATTTCCGCAAATTTGATGGCGTATTGGCGATGTATCACGATCAAGGCTTGGCTCCTTTCAAGGCATTGGCCATGGAGAATGGTGTAAACTATACAGCCGGATTGCCCTATGTGCGCACATCGCCCGACCATGGCACCGCCTACGACATTGCTGGTAAGGGTATTGCCTCGGAAGAGTCTTTCCGTCAGGCTATATACACAGCCTTAGATGTATTCCGCAACCGCATCAGCGACGATGAGGCTCATGCTTCGCCTTTGCGTCGCCAGTATGTTGATAAGAGTGGCGACCGTGAGGTCTTGGACTTGACCGCAGATGATGAACAATAAAAACTATTATACATAAACAATATATTATGGGAAACGAACAATCAGAGAGAATACAGACATCTTTTCTTAATAGAGCAGAGAAAGTTGCTTTGGTGTGGTTGGCCGAGCGTCAGCCTCGTTGGATGACATCCGATATGCTTACCTATATAGGTGTTGTGGGTGCCTTGATTTGTGCTATTGGTTTTGCTCTTGGCACTACCAATATTTATTATTTATGGCTCTCCTCTTTTGGCTTGTTTATCAATTGGTATGGCGATAGCCTTGATGGTACGTTGGCTCGTGTGCGCAATACACAGCGTCCCAAGTATGGTTTCTTTATCGATCACTCGCTCGATGTTGTTACCATCTGCCTTATGTGTGTGGGTGCAGGTCTCTCACCTGTATTCCGTTTGGATATAGCTCTTATGGTCTTGGCAGCCTACTTAGGATTGTCGGTATATACCTACATAGGTACTATTATCAAAGGTCAGTTTCTGTTGACTTATGGAGGCTTTGGACCTACCGAGTTGCGTCTCATCATCATATTGATGAATACTGTTTATATGTACATCGAGCCACTCAGAACTTGGTCTTGCGCAGTGTGCAACCAAACATTCCATTTCTTTGATGTATTGGGTCTTATTATTGTTGTATTGATGACAATTATGTGGTTGTCAAAGTTCCTTCAAGACCGCAAGCAACTATCTCAAATAGACCCCTTGAAGCCCTATAAACCTCAAGACAAGAAGTAACAGATAGAGAATTTGCGCGTATACATCCTATACATATTAAGTCGATACCTTGGCACGGGTGTAGATACTCTCGTGCTGTGGTTGTGTTCCGACTATATCTTCAGTGGCAATTACTTTGGACGCAATGTGTTGTCACCCATGATTTCTTTTGAGTTTGCTGTAATGAGCAACTTTATATGCTCCTATTTCTTTATCTGGAACAATAGGGTAGAGGAGAAGAGTGTAAAAAGTTTTCTCAAGCACTTTGTTGTGTTCAATATAGCAGCTCTGTCGGGATTTGCTGTCAAGATGCTCTTTTTGCTCCTCTTTGAGCGCATATATGGCTGGGATGTTATTGTGTGTAATCTTGTTGCGTTGTGTATATCGGGAGTGCTCAATTTCTTTGTTGAGAAATTGATAGTATTTCGCAAGCACAAGGAGCATCCCACGCATGAGCTTCTCAATGTCGATGAGCTGGCACAGATGTCGCACGTTTTTCAAGGTCGCATGGGAAAGCTGTTGGCCAAAATAGTCATTGCGGTTTGCGATGTGTCGAAGCTCAATGTCCTCTACGATCAAGTCTACTTTGAAGAGGGTGCCGAGTGTGCAAGTAAGTTGTTGCATTATATGGATTGTGATTATCACATTGGCAATCCCGAGCGTCTGTCTCACCTGCCCGATGGTGCATTCATTGTTGTCAGCAACCAGCCCTATGGTGCATTAGATGCCATTATTCTTATAGATATGATGGGTGGTAAACGTCCCGATTTCAAGCTCCTGGCAAATCGGATGTTCTCGCGCATCAAGCCTTTGAGTGATTCGTTTGTGTATATGGATAGGGGCAATGCTATGGAGCAATATGTCGAAGCCACAGCCCATGTCGCACAAGGTGCTCCCATTGGCATATTTCCGTCGGGTGTAGGGTCGGACTATAAGTCGCGTCCTCGTCGTGTCATAGACCGTCCGTGGAACCTCAACACCATACGCTTTATACAAGAAGCCCATCTGCCCATTGTGCCCATACGATTTTTAGATCGCAATTCTCGTTTCTATTATTGGTTGGGATATTTGGGGTTACCTATGCGTCTGTTGCGACTCCCCTCGGAATTGTTCAACAAGAGTAAGGGTGTGCATCGTGTAGTGATAGGAGATACCGTAACACTTGAAGAGCAGAAGCAATATATACGCCCTGCCGAGTTGCACGACCACTTGTGGTCGGCCGTATACGACATGCCCATGCCCGATAATTTTATAATCCGTTC
This sequence comes from Bacteroidaceae bacterium, assembly GCA_017522135.1. GTDB lineage: Bacteria > Bacteroidota > Bacteroidia > Bacteroidales > Barnesiellaceae_A > Barnesiella_A. The sequence continues at coordinate 20,252 of JAFXAB010000056.1, read as the reverse complement.
CTCTATAAACATCAATAAAGAGTTGCAACGTCTTTAGTAAGTCTTGTTCTTGTTTTGCTATTTATGGTTGTTACCCAATGAAAACATTAGCAAGAGAGAGTTTAACACAATATTTATTCCAAAGAAACGTGTTTTTGTGTATAGTATGATGATATTTTATTGATTGTTAGGTTGTGTATAGAATTTCTCAATCTTCATAGTGGGTGTTGTTTGTTCCGAAAATATTTTATACATTTGTGCAGTCATTATTTCAATGATATTGTACATACGAAAGTGTTTTCGTGAGTCCTAAGTAGAAAATGTGGAAGTTTTCAGACCAGAAGGACCGAACGAATAGCACTCATTTCTTGTATTTGTATAGGATAGTATCTACTGTCTTATGTTATACAAGTGTGGGGCAATACGTTTATTTTTGGTCAGGTCATTCCACAACCTTCTACTTGATAAACGAATCATCTCCACACTTTCTTTTTTTTAATACGCTTATGGGGGAGGTGCATAAGCAAGCCAAAATCTTTTTATTATGAAAAAGTTTTTTTTATTGTTTCCATTGGCTGTTGTAGCTTTGGTTACATCTTGCACTCCCAAAGATGGCAATGATGAAGTGATTGAAGAAGTATCAAAATCAGTCTCATTTTCGCCTCAAATCAAGGGTAGTACCCGTGCTACAGATCTTCAGTTTGAGGAGGGTGATAAGATAAGTGTTTTTGCTTCGACAACCGGTTCTATCAGCTCTGAGAATTATGCTCAAAATGTATGTTATGGTTATGAAGATAATCTGTTTACGACTGAGGGTACGCTTTCATATCCGAGCAGTAATGAAGATTTGACATTTTTTGCAGTTTATCCCTATGGTGATTATGTTACACCCGAGTTCTCTTTTACTGTGATGTCTGACCAACGCAGTCATACAAATTACACTGCCAGTGATCTTATGACTGCTACAGCTGTTGGAGAGAATAGCAAGGTTGTAGATTTGGTGTTTAATCATCGCTTATCTAAGATTGTTTTAAATATTTACTCAGACAACATGCCTGTAGGAGAACAAACTGTTGTTTTTAAGGATGTGAGAAGCAATGTAATAGCCAACCTCAGCAGTAATACTTATCGTGTTGAAGAATCTGAAAAAGCCGATATTTATGCGGCCTCTAATGGTACCAATAGTTTTAAGGTGTTGTTACCTCCGCAAGCTTTTGCCAAGGATATGCTTCTTGCTGAGATTGCTGTGGGAGAGAAAGTATTCTCGTGGATACTCGATAGAGACTTGGTGCTAAATTCGGGTGTTGAATATGTATTTAATTTGGAACTTAAAGATAATGTTGTTTTTGTGGCACAAATCAATCCTTGGGGTGAGCCGGAGCAAATAGAATCGGTCATACCCGAAGAATATCTTGGACTCCTTGAACCCTATATACCGATACATACCGGAACTACACCTCCTAATATTGAAGGTACATATTTTATTTCTCCCAATGCTTTGTTAACGGATAATGTGGGCTTTGAGCCAGGTCATGTATTTGCGGATGGCTATATTATGTTTTATGATCAGACTTCCGATAATACAATTAATATGAAAACAACCCAATTACTTGGAGATTTGAGCGTTGGAGAGGGGCTTTTTATATCGGGATCGGGGGAAAAATTTACGATATATTTTAATGAGCATACTACTTATGATAATGGATCTTGGTTAATACAAGCCACCATTATATCAGGAGAGTATGAAGATGGAAGTATAAAAAACTATACTTGTGCGTTTTTGATCCTTGATGAGTATGATACTGATGATTCTTTAATGGATGTCGGTCAATATCGTGTCGTGATAGATCAGAATTATATTAGTGAATCTACTGTTTGGCCTCTTGAAACACGTAGTGGAGTGCGAGCTGCTGGTAAATTGAAAACTGCAAAATAATTATATGTGTGACTCGTTGTTGCAACCGCACAATAGATATATAGTAGTTGCCAACGAGATAATAAAATGGTGATATATAATCACAAAATAGTTAGTTTTATTGAATAGAGTGCGTGAGTTGTATCATAGAGTTGGTACAGCTCACGTTTTTCGTATCTCTGTTTCTTCATGCCATATATCAACTTAGAAATCGCAAAAATAAATCTTCGATTTGTTTGCTGTTTTTGTCCGATTTTGTGAAAATAGAGCGTATAGAATATATCTATTTTGTGAAATATGGCTATATTTGCACGGTGTAAAATGTGAAATATATGGTAGAATTGCTTGAAAGAAAGGTTGATACTGTTTTGTCGAATTGGCGACAAAACCCCGATAGAAAACCTATGATTATAAAAGGTGCAAGACAAGTGGGCAAAACCAAGTCTGTTAATGCCTTTGCAAAGAGGTATTATAAGAGCGTTGTGCAAATAAACTTTGTTGAGCAACCCAAGTTCAAGAATATCTTCGATGATGGTTATGAGGTAAACGTTATTCTGAAAAATATCTCTTTGCTTGCCCCTTCATTCCAGTTTATACCCGGTGATACACTTTTCTTTTTTGATGAATTGCAAGAGTGCCCTAAGTGTGCGACATCGTTGAAGTTTTTCAAATTAGATGGTCGTTATGATGTGATATGTTCCGGCTCATTGATGGGTATCAATTACAAAGAGATAGAGTCAAATTCGGTCGGATATAAAGAAGAATATGAAATGCACTCAATGGACTTTGAGGAGTTTTTGTGGGCAATGAATTATTCGCAAGATTTTGTTGAAGAGCTCTATAACCATATGAAGGAGTTGCGACCGTTATCAGAGTTGCAGCTCAATACTCTATTCGGGCTGTTTAAAGACTACATGGTGCTTGGTGGTATGCCTGACGTGATAAAGTCGTATGTGAATAATAAAAATTTTTCGGGTACGCTTGCACTTCAGCGTCAGTTGCTTGTCGACTATGATGAAGATATTACCAAGTATGCGGTAGGTCTCGATAAAGCCAAGATTAGAAATGTGTATAATCATATATCGGTATTCTTGGCCAAAGAAAATAAACGCTTTCAAATATCGAAAGTGGGTGTCAATGCTCGTAATAGAGATTATGTAGGAGTTGTTGAGTGGCTGTCATCTGCAGGTATAATCAATCCCTGTTATTGTTTGGCAGATGTGGAGCTGCCTCTGAAAGGAAACTATGATCCGAAACTCTATAAAATATACTTTAAGGATACGGGTTTACTCATCGCATCGCTTGATGAGGAGGCTCAAAACGATTTGCGAGCCAATCGCAACTTTGGTACATATAAAGGTGCGATATACGAAAATATTGTAGGCGATATGCTTGCCAAGCAGGGCTATAATTTGTATTACTACAAACAGGATAATCCGGCTTTAGAGATGGATTTTTTTGTTAGAGATGCAGATAGTTTGATACCCGTAGAGGTAAAAGCCAAAGATGGTGTATCGGCTTCGTTGCGTAAACTTGTCGACAGTGATAAATATGGCGATATAAAGTACGGAATAAAATTGGGTTACAAGAATATAGGTTTTAATGGGCAGTTTTATACTTTTCCTTATTTCTTGACGTTTCTGCTCAAACGCTTTCTGCGTGAGAGAGTTTGATTGCATAAAAACCAGACTTTACACAGTAAGTGAGGCTGGTGTATTCTCTTTATACAACAAGAGCCCGTCCGCAATGGAAAGGCTCTTGTTTGCTTATATGTGGTTGTTATTAACCTTTGATGGCTGCGATGCCGGGGAGGACTTTTCCCTCGATGGCTTCGAGCAATGCACCACCACCGGTAGAGATGTATGATACTTTGTCGGCCATACCAAATTTGTTGATACATGCTACCGAGTCACCACCACCGATGAGTGAGAAAGCTCCCTCTTGTGTAGCTTGAGCAATTGCTTCGGCTACTGCACGAGAGCCACCCGAGAAGGTGTCAAACTCAAATACGCCTGCAGGACCGTTCCAAAGGATGGTCTTTGAGCCACGGATGGCGTTGGCAAACAATTCGCGAGTCTTAGGACCGGCATCCATGCCCTCCCAACCCTCGGGGATGTTGTTTACGTCTACAACTTGGGTGTTGGCATCGTTAGAGAAGGCATCTCCTGCTACGCAGTCGACACCGAGTACGAGGTTTACACCTTTAGCTTTGGCTTGAGCCATGATGTCGAGAGCAAGGTCGAGCTTGTCATCTTCGCATATAGAGTTACCGATGTGGCCACCTTGTGCCTTGGCAAATGTGTAGGTCATGCCACCGCAAAGGATGAGGTTGTCGACTTTATCCATCAAGTTCTCGATAATGCCTATCTTGGTAGAGACTTTAGAGCCACCCATGATAGCGGTGAAGGGGCGTTTGATGTTGCTCAGTACGTTATCGACAGCCTCAACCTCTTTCTCCATGAGGTAGCCGAGCATCTTATGGTCGGCATCGAAGTAGTCGGCGATGATGGCTGTTGATGCGTGTTTGCGGTGAGCTGTACCAAATGCGTCGTTTACATAGCAGTCGGCATACGAAGCGAGATGTTTTGCAAACTCCTTTTGAGGCTCTTTCATAGCGGCTTTTGCTGCTTTCTTCTCTTCGTCGGTAGCAAATTCGCCACGAGGTTTGCCTTCTTCTTCGGCATAGAAACGGAGGTTCTCAAGCAAGAGTGCTTCACCGGGTTTGAGTGCGGCTGCGGCTTCGTCGGCCTTCATGCAGTCGGGGGCAAATTGAACCTTTACGCCCAATTTTTCCGATACGGCGTCGACGATTTGGCTCAAAGAGTATTTCATATCGGGGTTTTTCTTGGGCTTGCCCATGTGCGACATGATGATGAGGCTACCACCGTCGGCGAGGATTTTTTTCAATGTGGGCAATGCGCCACGAATACGAGTGTCGTCGGTAATGTTGCCTTTGTCATCAAGGGGTACATTGAAGTCGACACGTACGATGGCTTTTTTGCCTGCAAAGTTGAACTTATCGATTGTTTGCATATCTTGAGTTTTTAGGTTTTCTGTAATTGAACAATTGAGATTAAATATTGGTTTTCATTACCTCAAAGTGGGCTTGAGGGTGCAAGCAAGCGGGACATACTTTGGGTGCTTTTGTGCCCTCCATGATGAAACCACAGTTGCGACATTGCCAAACGGTGTTTTCGGCTTTTTCAAATACTGTGCCATTCTCTACATTGGCCAAGAATGCGAGGTAACGCTCTTCGTGACCTTTCTCGGCGATGGAGATGTTGCGATACATGGCGGCAATCTCGGCAAAACCCTCTTCTGCGGCAATCTCGGCAAATCGGGGATAGTCGGTTGTCCACTCTTCGTTTTCACCGGCTGCAGCTGCGCGAAGGTTGTCGGCGGTTGTACCTATTACACCTGCGGGGTATGATGCTGTTATTTCTACCATGCCACCTTCGAGGTATTTAAACATGCGTTTTGCGTGTTCTTTCTCTTGGTTGGCTGTTTCTTCAAAAATTGCGGCTATTTGCTCGTAGCCCTCTTTCTTGGCTGCGCTTGCAAAGTAGTTGTAGCGCATGCGAGCTTGACACTCTCCTGCAAACGAGGTAAGCAGGTTTTTCTCGGTTTGAGTTCCTTTTACACTGTTCATGGTTTTCTTTTTTATTAAGGGGTTATTAAATAAGGTTTCTCTCTCTTAGTATTTGTTCCATTTCTTGTTGTACGGCAAGAGCTTGTGTGCGTGCAGCTTCGGCAAAGTTCTCGCTACCATCGGCATAGATGATTTGGCGTGATGAGTTGACGATAAGACCGCATTGGTCGTTGAGACCATACTTAGCAACTTCGCTGAGGCTGCCACCTTGAGCACCTACACCGGGTACGAGCAAGAAGTGTTGCGGTGCAACACGACGAATATCCTCAAACAGTGAGCCTTGTGTGGCACCTACTACAAACATCATGTTGTCGGTTGTACCCCATGTTTGAGCTACGCGCAGTACTTTTTCAAAGAGACGCTCGCCGTTGGCATCGGCTGTGAGCTGGAAGTCGTGTGAGCCTTTGTTGGAAGTCAATCCCAATACGATAACCCAACGGTTGTCGTAGTTGAGGAACGGTTTTACGCTGTCTTCGCCCATATAGGGGGCTACTGTAACGGCATGTATGTCGAGGTGCTCAAAGAAGCTGCGAGCATACATCTCGCTTGTATTGCCTATATCGCCACGTTTGGCATCGGCAATAATGAGCATGTCGGGGTAGTTGGTGCGGATATAGCGTACCGTATCTTCAAAGGCTTGCCATCCGGCAAGGCCAAGGCTTTCGTAGAAGGCCAAGTTGGGCTTGTAGGCCACGCACAGGTCGGCAGTAGCATCAATGATGGCTTTATTGAAAGCAAAGATGGCATCCTCGCGACCTTGCAGATGTGCGGGAATTTTGCGAATATCAGTATCGAGACCTACGCATAGAAATGATTTCTTGCGACGGATGTTTTCATAAAGTTCTTGACGATTCATATTGCTTATTGTTATGTTGTGATTAGTATTTTATAATTCACTCTCTTTCATTCGCTCGGCGTTCTCGGCTACAATAAGGTGGTCTATGCAGTCTTGTATATCACCATCCATAAATACAGGCAGGTTGTATATGGTGTAACCTATGCGGTGGTCGGTAATACGGCCTTGCGGATAGTTGTAGGTGCGTATCTTGGCACTGCGGTCGCCTGTCGATACCATAGTCTTGCGTCGTGCCGCAATGTCATCGATATATTTTTGGTGCTCTTTGTCGTAGATAAATGTGCGCAGGCGTGAGAGTGCACGCTCTTTGTTCTTGGGTTGGTCGCGAGTCTCGGTACACTCTATGAGTATCTCTTCCGATATTCCGGTATTGGGGTTGCGCCACACATAGCGTAGGCGAACACCCGACTCGACTTTGTTTACATTCTGACCTCCTGCGCCGCCCGAGCGGAATGTGTCCCACTTTATCTCTCCCTCGTTTATTTCAACATCAAACTCTTCGGCTTCCGGTAGTACGGCTACGGTAGCGGCCGAGGTGTGTACTCGACCTTGTGTCTCGGTGGCCGGCACACGTTGCACTCGGTGTACACCGCTCTCGTATTTCATTGTGCCATATACGTTGTCGCCACTTACGGCAAAGATTATCTCTTTGTAGCCACCCGAAGTACCTTCGTTGAAGCTCGATACACTCAAGTTCCAGCCCTTTGTTTCGCAATACTTCGAATACATGCGAAAGAGGTCTCCGGCAAAGATGGCTGCTTCGTCACCACCTGTACCACCACGAATTTCGATAATGGCATTTTTGCTATCTTCGGGGTCGGCCGGTATCAGCAGCAGTTTTATTTCCTCTTCCATGCCTGGCATTTGCTCTTGGCATGAGTCCAACTCTTCCTTGGCTATCTCGCGCATTTCAGGGTCGTTTTCACTATCCAATATTTCGCGAGCTTCGGTTATTGTGTTTATCAGTCCTTCGTAGCGGATGGTAGCTTTGTTGATTTTTTCAAGGTCGCTATACTCCTTTGTGAGTTTTACATAGCGTTTCTGGTCGGCAATGACTGCCGGGTCGGTAATAAGAGTTCCTACCTCTTCAAATCGCAGTTGCAAGTCTTTCAACTTGGCGAGTAATGAATTTTGACTCATTTCATTTTGATTGATTAGCCTACAAATTTAATAAAAAAATGAGAAATTCTATTCTATATACTCCAAAAACAGCTGTAGGAGTATAAAAATACATGCCGATGTGTGTAATATTCTGTTTTCAACATCTCATTTTTGTATCGTATCAAACCATATTCCTTTCAAAACAGTTGTGATAGAGTGTGTGAAGATATAACCATGTAGCATGGGTTATGAAACGTAATATATATATAAAGAGTCATGAAGCAATCTATCCGTGAGCGACGTATATACCACGTTACCATAGTAGGAGGTGTGGTCAATTTTCTTCTTCTTATCATCAAGTTTGCAGCCGGTATTGTGGGGCGAAGTTCGGCTATGATAGCCGATGCTATACACTCGTTGTCCGATTTTGTTACCGATGTAATTGTGATTGTCTTTGTGCGTATTTCTTCCAAGCCGGCCGATGGTACGCATGCTTATGGCCATGGCAAGTATGAGACGATGGCTACGGCGGTTATCGGGCTTATACTGTTGGGGGTAGGTGTAGGCGTGTTTCTTGAAGGCGTAGAGAAGATATGGGCGGTGATTAATGGCAAAGTGTTGCAATCTCCCGGTATGGTGGCATTTATTGTTGCGGCTGTCTCGATAGTATTGAAAGAGTTGCTCTATAGGTATACTGTCGACAGGGGGCGCAAGCTCAACTCACAGGCTGTTATTGCCAATGCATGGCATCATCGTAGTGATGCGTTATCGTCGATAGGAACTTTTGTAGGTATAGGCTGTGCTATATTTGGCGGAGAAAAATGGCGGGTGCTCGACCCGGTGGCTGCAGTAGTGGTGAGTGTGTTTATTGTAAGGGTAGCTGTAGAGGTTCTCAAGACGAGTTTGGCCGAGTTGCTCGAACATTCGTTGTCCGATGCAATCGAATCGGAGATAAAACAAATAATACTCTCTGTTGAGGGGGTTGAGGCTCCTCATAATTTGCGCACACGATGTGTTGGCAACAATTATGTCATAGATGTACACATACGCATGGATGGCAGTCTTACGCTTGCACATGCTCATAATAGAACGATAGTGATAGAGCAACTGCTTAGGCAACGCTATGGCTCGGAAACATTTGTGAGTATACATGTAGAGCCTCGTAGGTAAATGAGGGAGTGGGGCGGTGGGTCTGTTTTTAATCGAGACGTCTCTCCTCTCCCCAAAGTTTCGACTTGTATATTCTCTCTTCTTCTCTTCCCCCCAAACAAAGAGGCTATGCCCGTTTGGACACAGCCTCTTGTATTTTGCGAAGTATCGTTTCCGATTAGTTCAAAGGTTCTACCGATACATACGAGCGGTTATCTTTTTTTCTACGGAAGATAACTGTACCATCAACGAGAGCGAAGAGGGTATGGTCTTTACCCAAACCTACATTTTCACCGGGATGGTGAACTGTACCTCTTTGACGAACCAAAATGTTGCCGGCTTTGGCGATTTGACCACCGTAAACCTTAACGCCGAGTCGTTTGCTTTGTGATTCACGACCGTTCTTAGAACTACCTACACCTTTCTTATGTGCCATTTTTCTACAATTTTAAGGTTAAGCAACTATTTCTTTAACTAACACTTCGGTGAAGCATTGACGGTGACCGTTCAAGCGACGATAACCTTTGCGACGTTTCTTCTTGAAGACAATGATACGCTCACCCTTAACAAGACCGGGTTTGCCATAGTTGCCGTCGGGCGAAACTACTTCACATACTACTTTTGCACCCTCTACGGTAGGAGCACCTACGGTTACATCACCATCTTTGTCTACCAAGAGTACTTTGTCAAACTCAAGTACTGTACCATTCTCAGCACCCAAGTAATGAACGAACAATTTCTTGCCTGTCTCGACTTTGAATTGTTGTCCCTGAATTTCTACGATTACGTACATTTTTTTATTAATCTTTCAGGTTATCTCTGCCGGGCGGTGTCTTCGTGACAACTCTTCTTTGGCCCGTAACAGAATTAGCGCACAAAATTACTGCTTTTACTCTTTGTGACCAAATTTTTGAACTCTTTTTTCAATAATATTTTTGCTCTTGCAAAAAAATTCGGAGCCTATCTATTGTTTTTTGTAAACTTTGTGTACCTTTGCACTCGCTAACAGCACTCGGGGTGTAGCACAGTTGGTTAGCGCGCCACGTTCGGGACGTGGAGGTCGGAAGTTCGAGTCTTCTCACCCCGACTTACAACAAGAGCGACAACAGGTCTATGACCGCTGTCGCTCTTGTTGTCTATACAACTGTCTATTGCTTTTTTGTCCATTTGTTGGCTTTCATTGCCACAGCCGTAGGTAACACAATCATTATTGCAACAAGTGCTATGGTGGCTGTCATGGCATATTGCCCGGGTAATAGGGGTGTGATGCACAGCAATGGTAGCAGTGCCGCCATGACATACATCGTTGTCGACACCAATCGGCGCAGACGAGTTATATCGTACTTCTGTTGTATCTCTTTCTTTGCTGTGTTGTAGCCTGCAATGAGTGAGTCTCCGTGGCCGTTGGCTATGATGCGACCGATGTAGTAGCACACACATGCGCAGGTTGTCATTATAGCCACATATATTATATATACGATATCCATTGCCATGTATGTGTCATTCTCCTCGGGCTATGCGATTGCGTATGCGACTGAGGGTCTCTTGTGAGATGTTGAGGTACTGCGAAATGTACTTAAGAGGTATCTGTGCAATGGTGCTTTTGCCTCTCATCTTTATATATTGTTGGTAGCGAGTGTAGGCATCGCCAATGCTGGTGAGTGTGCTGCGCTTCTCAAGGGTGTATAATTGGTACAGTTGATAGTGGCTTTGCCATCGCATCAAGTCGGGACACTCGTCACACACTGCCCAAAAATCGTCGAAAGAGATGCTGTATACCTCAACATCACTTATTGCCTCAAAGGATGTTTGAGATGGTTGTCCATACACAATAGAGGCTAACGACACAAATATATTGCCCGCTACACCAAACAATATGGTTGCTTCATTGTCACCGTCTTCATGAAAACAACGCACTACACCGTCTATCACTATATATATATAGATAGATTTCTCACCTTGTCGTATGATTTTTTCACCTTTGCTATACTTCTCTCGTGTAAGATGCAATCTTAGTTGTTCAATGGTGGAGTCTTCTATGTGGTATATGTCTCTAAAAGATTTTGCCAAATCCATTTTTCTGTAATCTTTATTTGTTTCAAATGCTCTTTTGTAGCAAAGTTACGATATTTTTTTGTTATTAAATGATAATTTGACATAAGTCAAGAATATTTTGTAAAATAAAATATATTTTTGCGTCGATAATAAGTTTGGACATTGTAAAGGATTTATGAACTCTTGCCTTGCAATGTAATAACAAAAGAGTGATTATAACAACCTTATGAAAAGATTTTTTACCTTAATGATGGCGATGTGCTTTTTTACAACAGCACTGTTCGCGCAAGTGATTTTCACGGAAGAATTTGCTGCAGAAGAAGACTTCGCGGCATGGACTGTAGTAGACGTTAATGAAGATGGTTCTACATGGAGCTTTGATTCAGCAGCCGAGCCTACACACGTATTCTACAGTTACAATTCGGCCAATGCAGCCAATGACTGGTTGATTTCTCCTGCTATAAAATCTACTGCTACTGGAACTGTAGCTATCAGTTTTAAGACAAAAGGTAGCTCGTATGGCGAAAAACTTGAAGTCTTCTATGGCTCGACAGGAACAGTTGAAGGTATGACCAATCGTTTGAGCGAAGAGTTGGCTCTTAGCGATACTGAAACTGATTTGTTGTATCTTGTCAATGTAGTTGCCGATGAGGCTTTCTATCTTGGTTTCCGCGCATGTAGTGATGCCGATAAATGGCGTTTGTATGTAGGTGATATCAAAGTACAATTCTCGGCCAATCCCGTCGACCTTTGTGTTACAGAGTTCGTGTCACCCGCTTCGGGCTTCGAACTTGGTCAAGAGACTGTAACTGTTAAGGTAAAGAATGTCGGTTCGGTAGATGTAGAGTCTTTTGATTTGGTATTGACTGTCGACTCGACCGTTGTGGCAACCGAAACTATCAATCAAGCTCTTGCTTCAGGTGCCGAGATGGAGTATACATTCGAGGCTAAGGCCGACTTGTCACAACCTCGCAAGTTGTTTACTATCACAGCCGCCACTTCGCACCCCGATGATGTAAATCCTGCCAATAATGCCGCTTCGACAGAGGTATTGCACAAGGCTCCTGCAACTGTTCCTTATACAATGGGATTTGAGTTTGATGAGTATACCGAGGGTATTACATTCTTCAACCTTAATGAGGATGAAGGCGATTGGGAACTCTATGCCGATCCTTGGTGGAGCTTGGCTCACACAGGCGATGTGTGTCTTGCTTACAACTATGACAAGAACAACAATGGTAATGACTGGGCAATTCTTGAACCTATTACAATTGAAGAACCTGGCTACTATGTGCTCAAATTCTGGTATTCGGGCGACGATACTCACCCCGAGAAGTTGGGCGTATACTATGGTAACGAAGCTACTCCCGAGGCTATGACCAATAAGATTGTCGAATATGCTCCTTTCTCTCGCAGTGCATACGAGGAGAGTATCAATATATTCTATATCGAAGAGCCTCAAGATATGTACATCGGTTTCTATGCCTTCAGTGACAAAGATGAGAACTGGTTGTGTGTTGACGATGTAACACTCGAGAAAGTGTCAAGCGAGTCGGTTGACCTTGCAGTATCTGGCATAACCAACCCTGTTGAGTATGTTCATGTGGGTACAAGCCCCATTATTAAGTTCAATGTGTGCAGCTACGGTATAAAAGATGCAGAAGCTACAGTTGTTGTGAAAATAGATGAACAATCGGTATATACCGAGGCGGTAACCATCAAAGCACAAGAAAACAAAGAGTTTGCAATAAATGATATTCTTCCTGACGTTATACCCGGTGTTCACCAATTGTCGGTAGAGGTAGTTTGTGATACCGATAATTCTTTGGATAATAATGTGAGGTCTTTGCAAATCAATGTGATGGGCGATCCCTCAATGCGTTGGGACTTTGAGAATGGCGAGCTTCCCAAGGATTTTGTATTCCGTGCCGAAGACGAAGGTACCGTTAATCCCAGTGCCGGTGAGGAGTTTAATGAGGCCGGTTGGGGTATCTTCAACATCCAAGAACATGCACTCTATGGCGAGCATGTATTGGCCGGAACAACATGGCTCGAAGGTGTCGATCAAGCCGACCGTTGGTGTGTACTTCCTATGCTCAATGTAGGCGAGAATGCTCACCTTGTATGGGATGTTGCTTCTTTCAACCCCAATTTCCTTGAGACATACTCAATCATGATTTCGACCAATGGTGACGACTCTTGGTACTACTTTACCGAGGAAGAATTTGTAGCCGAAAGTGCCGATTTCAAGACACGTGGTATCAGTCTCGAATGGTATGCCAATACCGACTCGGTATACGTTGCATTCCGTCTCCGCTCTAAGAATTGCGAGCACCTTATCCTCGACAATATCAGCATATATGGTGCCGAAGCAACAGCTGTACAGAGCACAATAGCAGTAAGCCCTCGTATCATGACACAATATAATGAAATTATCGTAAATGGTGTGGATGTTACAGAACTTGCAGTATATGACATGAGAGGTCGCATGGTTGCTACAACAACCCGTGAAACTATCTCTACTACCGGATTGGTTGCCGGAGTATACATGGTTCGAGTTACAACCCCCGATAAAGTTTATACAGAGAAGGTTGTTATAAGGTAATTAATTAGCTCATGATGAAAAGGGACGAGGCTGTACCGAAACGCAAATTTCGGCACAGCCTCTTTCCTTGTATGGTAATGTGTCGTATGCTACTGTAAACGTGTATAAAGATATACCGGGCAAAGAGATTGCTTTATATTATTCAGTAAAATCGCAACTATAAAAAAACTTATAGTTCACGGTAGTAAAAATATATATAAAAAGTATTATATTTGTCGCGTAAAATCTATAATAGGGAATTTAGAATTTGATATATGTATTTGCTTATCAAGTTATTATGACTTTTATGGTTTTGTAAGTATATAGGAAATATCAATAAAAATGTAATAACAATTGTACATTTACACAAATTAACTAATTATTAACTAACACAAATTTAACAATGAAAAAAATCAGTTTTTTAGCTTTGGCAGTTTGTGCCATGCTTGGTTTTACGTCATGTGAGAAAAATGATGCCCCCGAACAGGTTGAAGGTAAAAATCTATGGGGTGACGTGTTGAGAGGCGACGATATGCAACTCCAATTCTATCCCGATCACTTTGCTTTTTATTGGGAATATACTTTTGATGCTGTTGCCAATCCTGAGATAGGTCTTATCATTGAAGGTGAGTTTCCCAATGCTCGTTTCTTGAGCTACAATGTATATGATGATGATGAGCAAACAAGCTTCTGTACACAAAATTACAGCCTCATGGATGTAGAAATAGAGCCCGATTATGGCTGTATCAATACTTTCCGTGAAGAGACAACTGCAACACATCAAAAATATACTGTTTATGTACTTCCTACCGATGCTCCCGAGTCGATTGTAGCCGGCAAGGAGAATATCTGTTGGTTTGATGCCGATGTAGAAAAAGTATGTACAATGCTTCGCTACTACATCCCTGTAGGTGGTGTAAATGCCGGTGTTGATATGCCCTCTATCAAGGCTATCGACTTGACTACAGGCAATGAGGTGAATGCTCCCGAGCGTGTGCTCAGTGGTATTCGTGGCGAAATGGAGCTTCCCAGTGCTGCATTTACTCCCTCGCCCACTGCTCTCTTCTTCCGTGCTCCCTTCTCTTATGCCTACCCCAACGGTCCCTCGGAATACTGCTACAGCCGCAATGTGTTGGAGACCGACGAAGTAATTGTTTTCAACTTCAAGGCTCCTTCTTATCCTTCAAGAGTATCTGAGTTTGAGACAGCCGATATGCGCTACTGGTCGGTATGTGTGGGTAATGAAGAGACTTATACACCTCTTGCTATCAGCGACTATCAAACCAAAATTGATGCCAACGGTTTTGCAAACTATATCCTTGCCGACAAGAACTCTGCCGACTATGCCGAGGTTAAGCGTATCGCTGAGGAGAAAGGTTACAATATCCTTGAGTGGGATGGTGAAGCATGGAGAAAAGGTGTGATGATTCTTTATCGCAACATGGTGTTTGACGAAGACTATGCTCACTCTATGCGCTTGCTCGATCCCGTTGGTGGCCCTGATGTAGACGTAATGTCTAATCCTGACAAATATATAGCCGTATTGGGCCTTGGTGAGTGGGGTGCTACCGGTGCAAAAATCAGCACAACTCAATTTATAGCTGCCGGTGGTAATATACCTTTGCGTCAACCTCTTCAATAATAAGTCACACTTGTTTCAGTAATATGAAATATTTATCAATCCTTGCCTGCTTGGTGCTATTGAGCTTTACAAGCTGTATCAAGGATGAAAAACCCAATATTGAAGCCGACATTATCGAGGTGCTCTCCCCCCGGGAGGGCATCTTGAATGTTGTGTATAAGCCAACAAGTGTCGATATTTATATAGATCCGGCTCGCATCGACCCTCGAAACGTTTCTTTCGACTATCGTATCTCGCAAGGTGCTACAATCTTACCCGACCCTCAAGGCGTGAGCGATTATTCGACATCGCAATCTTTTATTGTGACAAGCGAAGACGGTGTGTGGACCAAGACCTATCAAGTGCGTGTAGTATTCAGCGATATCCCTACCGAGTTTGATTTTGAAAATTGGTATCAACCCCAAGGCGAGAGATATAAAATGCCTGTAGATGTAAATTGGGAAACAGGCGACTCTCTCTTTGTATGGTCGTGCGGAAATGAACCCTATGCTTTTATTACAAGCAAATATGATGACTATACCAAATTTCCTACCCAACCTACAAGCGAAGCATATAGCGGAAATTGTGCCGTGAAACTTGAAACAAAAGGTACAGGCGACTATTACAAGCCTATCGCTGCCGGAAACCTATTTATCGGTCAGTTTGATGGCTCAAAATATGACCCTCTTGAGTCTACTCAATTTGGCTTGCCTTTTATGAAGAAACCTCTTCGCATCGTAGGTAAGTACAAATATCGTTCGGGTGGATTGACTTATTATACACAGTCGGTCGATAGCTGTCGCATTCAGGCTATACTTTATAAAACCGACGATCAAGTGAAGCACCTCAATGGCTATACTATCAAGAATAGTCCCAACATCGTGGCACGTGCCGAGATGACCAACGAAGGTGCCGATACACCGGGTGATGGATATGTCGATTTCGACTTTGAATTTATATACACGCAAGAGGTTGATAAAGATATTTTGAAGTCGGGCGGATACAACCTTGCTATTGTATTCTCGGCAAGTCGCAATGGCGATACTTACGACGGAGCTCGTGGTAGTGTCCTGCTCATTGACGATGTGAAAATCATTTGTGATACCAATTTTTAATCAAGATTCAGCATGAAAAGAATATCTCTTATAATTGCATTGGCTATAGCCTTTGTCACGTTGGCTCATGCCAATGACTCTGTTGCCACAAATGACAGCGGAATGGAGTATAAGGTTGCTGTCGGATTTAATATTGGTGGAACATCTCCTATAGGGCTTCCTGCCGAAGTGAGAAGTATTAACAGTTATATGCCTACAGCCAACCTTTCCATTGCAGGATATGCTGTCAAGATGTTCAACTCGGCATGGGGTTTGAAGGCCGGATTGCGCCTTGAAAACAAAGGTATGGAAACCGGTATAGGTGTGAAAAACTATAGAATGACTGTCAATGTCCAATCGGGCGACGAGGTGGGTGTAAAAACCGGTTATTTCACAGGCGATATAAAGAACAAGACCCGTATGGGATATGTATCGGTGCCGGTGAGTGCTGTGTATCGTCTCAATAAGCGTTGGGACTTCCACGCCGGTGTATATGTTGCCTATGCTATCGATGCCAATTTTACAGGAGAAGTTGTGCAAGGAAGAATTCGCGAAACACCCCTTACCCCCATCGTAAGTGTCAATCAAGCCGATTATGACTATTCCGGCGATTTGCAAAGGTGGGATGTTGGTGCCGAGATAGGTGCTTCTTGTAAGGTATATCGCAATCTTGCCATTGACGCTCATTTTACATGGGGCCTTATGAGTGTGCTTGACCCCGATAAAAGAAAGATGGATATGGACAATTATAACCTGTATCTCAACTTGGGTCTAAGTTATACCTTTTGACACTTACAAGTTTCCTTACACAACAAGGTTGCAATAGGATTGTATAATACCGCATAAAATCTATTGATAAACGAGGCTGTACTGAGAATTTTTGGTACAGCCTCGTTAGGTATGTGCAATTGGGTAAAACACCGAGTCATGCGAATGGGTGCAAAAAGCGGGTATAAAACTACTCGGTAGGAGCCTGCCATCGATAAAAAAACGGTAGAATTGTTGGTGGAGCGTGGTGGTGATGCACTCATTTGTATATATTCGATATATAATTTGTGTGCCTACTCTGTATACTTATATCGCAAAAGTGTCGTTTTGCAATTATTGGCTATTTTCTACGACAGTATTTTTACAAATATCAAAAATATATAATATTGTGTGTATAATTTGGCAATTTTTGATATTTATCAAATAGATGTGTCAAATATTCATGTTATATTTGCAATAACAAAAATCCTCATAACTCACTAACGATAGCAAAGAGTAGATTTACAATTTTTTTTCATAAGCAAGAAACGGTACATGCTGGGATAGCACGTACCGTTTCATCTTTTACGGCAATAAAGAAAATTTACTCTTTGATAAACTCTATCATTGTCCATCGATTGTCTTCGGCATGCCTAACATAGCGCAATCCATGGCGTGCTGCCTCCTCTTGCAACATAGGCATATCCTCGATATAGAAACCACTCATAAATATTACCGATCCGCTGTGCATGTGCAGGGCATAGTTGCCCATATCGGCCAATAAAATGTTGCGGTTGATATTGGCAAGGATATAATCAAACATCTCACCTTCGCGCAATGCGTCTGTTCCTCCCAGGCGTATTTCTATGTCGGGTGTATTGTTGAGACGTATGTTTTCAAGTGCATTTTCGTATGCAAACTCGTCTATATCTATACCCATAACCTGGCTGGCTCCGTGTTTGCGTGCAAGGATAGCCAACAATGCCGTACCGCAACCCATATCGAGTACCCGCTTGCCTCTCATATCGGTGGCAAGAATGGCTCGCAACATGTGGCATGTTGTCTGGTGGTGACCCGTGCCAAATGCCATCTTGGGGTCTATGAGTATATCATATCTCGCTTGTGGTACGTCGGTATGGAATGTACTGTGTATGACACACTCGTTGTCAACAACAATGGGTTGGAAGTAGTTCTTTTCCCACTCGGCGTTCCAGTCCTCTCCTTCGATTTTCTCTGTTGTATAGGTGATGCAATAGCCTTCTATGGGAAATGCGGCTACAACTTGTGCCAATACATCGGCATCGTAGGCTCCAAGAGGAACATATGCTGTCATGCCTTCTTCATCGGGAACAAAACTTTCAAACCCTACATCGGCAAGCATGGCAGCCAATACGTCGGTAGCCACCTCCTCGGCGGGTGTTACTGTAAATCGTACTTGTGTGTAATCGTTCATATTATGTGTGTGTTTAAAATATTACATAAAACGTTTGATAAATCGTCTTGCAAAACTCAACCATTGCCATCCTCTGTCTATCCATCGGAAAAGCGAGAAACCACTCTTTACACGATTCATGGCAAAGCCAGACAATGCTGTAGTCACATTGTGAGGCGAGATGAGATGGCTTAATACCTCGGCTATGCGCACTTCTTGATGCGCAATATCGCTCTCTAACTGACGACGACGCTTGCACAGCTCGGCAAATCCTCCTTCATCACCGCTGTGTGTCGGAAAAAAACTCTTTGTGCTCATTTAATTTATACTATTTCAGTTCCTCGTCATCAATCAATATGCGTGACAATAGGCGAGCCATAGGGTCGAGTATCCAGCATCGACGTTGCCTATAGAGCAACATTACTATAAGCAATAGAACTACCGCAATTGTAGCATGTGCTGCTATAGCTCCCATATAAATTTGTAGCAAATGTACAAAAGAGTATGATAAGTAGCAAATAGCTATAGCAATAAACAACCCCGCAATACACGCAAAAGCCAATATTGCAAGTAGATATGCACATTTTTCTACGGCAAGGACTCTTGCATAATGCAATCTCATGTGGGCATAACGTCGCAACTCCCTGAAAAGTGTATCAATTGACAAACGATCTTCCATATAAGTTACTAAAAATGTACGATTGAAAGTAAGGCTGTGTCGAAATGAAAAATTTTGGCACAGCCTCCTTTGGTTTGAGATACTCACTGTTGCACTTAATCTGTAGAATTGATACCGGCGTAGCCCTACTATAGCTCTCGCGCAACCTTGTGAGATTTGAAAGCACTGCAGATACTCAATTAATCATACCACAGCAGCTGTTATACCTATTCGGTTTTGCTATGGATATTGGTGTCGTTACATTCCATATCATGAGCAGTGCAGTCACACCCATCACAACAGCTCGCAATTCCACTTCTTTTCCACATATTACATGCCATTTGTCGCATCTGTTTGCCATCGTAAGGCGTGCATAACATAGCCACCACTGCACCTATTGATGCACCACACAGCATAGCAGTCATCCATTCTATTGCTTTCATAATGAATACAATTAAAAAAGTTAGAAAAATACCACCGAGAAGCAATAGTATAACAAAATACTTATACGTAATGTTTTACCACCCCAATTTTATAAACAACTCCATACAATATCGCATCGTAAATATGCGCAGATATACTACCTTTGCAGCATGAATAACAAGCCACATATAATAGTAGAACCTACAGCCGATGGCTCGGCAACACTCTTCGTAAAAGAACTTGACGAACATTACCACTCGGTAAAAGGTGCCATAACCGAGTCGCAACACATATATCGCGACAGTGCATTCCTGCACCGAAGTGATGGAACACCTATACGATTGCTTGAAGTAGGATTTGGAACAGGGCTCAACGCAGTAGTGACAGCCATGGTAGCCGATGAGCAACACCCCGTGCATTACATAAGTCTCGAAAAATACCCCCTCGAAGCACAACTGCTCACAACACTTGCTCACGACGCAATAGTAGACCCCACGCTGCTACGAGCCATACATGACTCGCAATGGAACACCCCGATACCCATTACACCATACTTCACAATCGAAAAACGCATATCCGATTATCTCGTCGACCCGCTGCCTCAAAGCATAGATGTAGTATATTTCGATGCCTTTGCCCCCGACAAACAGCCCGAAATGTGGACTCCAAAGGCCTTTGCACGACTATACGACTGCCTCAATATAGGAGCCGTACTCACAACATACTGTGCCAAAGGTGAGATACGCCGCTTGTTATCTTCCTTAGGACTCACAGTAGAGCGACTTTCGGGCCCCAAAAACGGAAAACGAGAGATACTTCGCGCAACACGAGAAAAATAAAACCCCTTTACAACTATATACAACCTTTTTTCTTTATATTTTTCAAATATTTTTATCATAAAACTTTGTATGTTATAAAAAAATATTTACCTTTGCACTCGCAAAAGCAACGGTGCCATAGCTCAGTTGGTAGAGCAAAGGACTGAAAAT
>JAFXAB010000055.1 GCA_017522135.1 Bacteroidaceae bacterium | reverse complement strand
TGCAAAACCTGGGATACTCTTCACTTTATCACCGATATTTACAGTCTTTAAGCTACCACAACCATTAAATACCGGATAGTCAAGACTACCCATATATGTGCAGTTCACAGCGTTGAAGTTGACAATTCTCAATTCGTAGCAGTAAGCGAAAGCACCATCGCCTATCGAAGTAACACTATTGGGGATGGTAATCTCAGTCAATTCGTTGCAGCGATCGAAAGCCCAATCACCTATCGAAGTAACACTATTGGGGATGGTAATAGATGTCAAGCCGTCGCAATTATTGAAAGCTTGATAACCTATCGAAGTGACACTATTGGGGATGGTAATAGATGTCAAGCCTTCGCAATAATAGAAAGCATAATTACCTATTCTGGTTACACGATATGTTGCACCTTGGTAAGATACTGTCTCGGGAATATTTATCGTGCCGGCATAGGAATCATCTTTGCATGTAACTTCAACCGTCTTTTCGCTACTATTGGTAATGTTGTAATAAATCCCGTCCACTTCGAAGTCGTAGGCATAGCTTGCAACACTGCACAATAGGCAGACGATTGTGAGTAGAGATTTTAGTAATGTCGATTTCATCTCTGTTGGGTATTAGAGTGTTTAACAATTGCAAAATTTCTTGTGTCCTCCCAATCTCCCAACTTGGACGTAATATGTTTTTGCACTGCGTTTTGTTGACAATAGGATATAAAAAAGGTGTGGAGATTGCACCGTCTTATCCTACATTTAGGTCTTGGCGTACCTATGCAGCAGATAAAACAACAGCCCCACACCGGCATCGCTATATGTAGCCAACAGAGCTGGTACTATATATGCAATCGGTGTAGGTGCTACCGTCTATCATCTTCGTGGAACATAAACCGCCAAGTTTAAATGTAGAAGATAATATCAATAACACCTAATTAAATAAAGCACAATGCCGGGACTGTCGCTACAATCCGCTATTGCATTGAACTACAAAGTTATGAAATAAATAACAAGAAAAGCAAGAATAGTGCAAAAATTTCAACAGCGGAATTTTATTAGACCATACTTTTTTCCGCTCCTTTAATGGCAATAATTTTATATTTTCATCATGTCGCAATGTAATTTGATTTTTTTTTGTACCTTCGCAAGATAGTATGAGCTTAGACCAAGTACGCAACATCGACTTGCAGACAATACGCGATTATCGTGGCAATTTGTCGATAATAGAGAGTGGCACTTCCATTCCCTTCGAGGTGGCACGCACCTATTGGATATATGATGTGCCGGGTGGCGCACACCGCACCGGACACGCCTTCCGCACACAACATGAGTTTATAGTAGCTCTATCGGGTAGTTTCGATGTGATACTCGATGATGGCAAGGAGCGCAAACGCTATCATCTGTGTCGCTCGTATCATGGCCTATACGTGCCCAATATGATATGGCGCGAGTTGGACAATTTCTCGACCAATTCGGTGGCAATGGTGCTGAGCTCGACCCTATACGATGCCAACGACTATATAGAAGAGTATACAACCTACTGTCAAGCACTGAAAAACAATGAATAGGCCTACACGATATACCGTAGATGATTGTAAGGTTATAAACCTTACCAAGTATACTCGACCCAATGGCAACCTGACGGTTGTAGAGAACAACCATATTACACCCTTTGACGTGAAACGTGTATACTACTTGTATGACGTGCCTGCAGGTGCCGAGCGTGGCGGACATGCCCACAAGCAACTGCAACAGTTTGTCATTGCCGTAAGTGGTAGCTTCGATGTTGTGATAGACGATGGCAACAAGCGTCGCAAAGTGTCGCTCAACCGACCTTTCAGAGGCCTACACATACGACAAGGTATATGGCGCGAATTGGAAAACTTCTCGTCGGGTGCTGTATGCCTTGTGTTGGCATCGGAACACTATGACGAAGATGACTACATACGCCAATACGACCAATTCGTCGAGTATATAAAGGAGGTGGAGCAATGAAAACCTACAACCTGCTATCGCTGCAACAACTCAATGCGCCTTATGCCCACGAACTGAAAGAGGCCGCTTGTCGCGTTATCGAGTCGGGCTGGTATCTGCGCGGAACAGAAACCGAGGCTCTGGAGCACGAAATGGCAAGCTACCTGGGTATAGAGCATGTAGTGGGTGTAGCCAACGGGCTGGATGCCCTGCGCCTCATATTGAGGGCATACATGGTTATGGGCAGATTGCAAGCCGGCGACGAAATTATCGTGCCGGCCAACACGTTCATTGCATCGGTACTGGCTATAACCGATTGCGACCTCGTACCACACTTTGTTGAACCCTCGGCCATAACTCACAACCTCGATACCTCTCTTATAGAACAAGCCATCACCCCACGCACCCGTGCCATCATGGTTGTACACCTGTATGGTCGTGCCTGCTGGGATGAACAACTTGTAACAACAGCTCGCCGACACAACTTGCTCATTGTCGAAGATAATGCCCAAGCGTTAGGAGCACGCACCGACAACGGGACACACACCGGTACATTGGGCGATGCGGCCGGTACGAGTTTCTATCCCGGCAAGAACTTGGGAGCATTGGGCGATGCCGGCATGGTGACTACACACGACAAGCAATTGGCTACGGTAGTAAAGAGCTTGGCCAACTATGGTGGCAACACCCGATATATATATGAGCACAAGGGGCTAAACAGTCGCATAGACGACATACAAGCTGCTTTGTTGCGCGTGAAGTTGCAATATCTCGATAGCGAAAATCAACGTCGCAGCGAGATAGCTCGACTCTACAATACACTCGTCAACAACCCGCACATCACCCTACCCCGGCATCCGCTCGTGGCACAAGAGCATGTGTGGCATCAATACGTCGTGCGCACCTCTCAACGCAACGCATTTATGCAATATATGCTCGACAATGGTATTGCAACAGGTATTCACTACCCCATACCGCCACATAAGCAAGAGGCCTACAAGGAGTACAACCACTTGTCACTGCCCCTTACCGAGCTGTTGGCTACCGAGGTGGTGAGCCTGCCCATAGCCCCCTACCTTACCAACGACGATATACAGCATATTGCCGATGTAATAAACAGATATGAACCGTAATAATAATAACTATATACATATTGAATATGAAAACTCCCCAAGAATTGATAGACGAACTCATTACGCTTGCATTTAACGAAGATATAGGCGATGGCGACCATACAACCTTGTGTTGCATACCTGCTACAGAAATAGGCAAGCAGAAATTGCTCATCAAAGAGGCCGGTGTACTGGCCGGAGTCGATATGGCACGTCGCGTTATCAACTACTTCGACCCGGAGTTGAAAATGACCACATATATCGAAGATGGCACAGAGGTAAAACCCGGTGATGTAGCATTTGTAGTAGAAGGTCGCGTACAATCGTTGTTGCAAGTAGAGCGCACCATGCTCAACATTATGCAACGCATGAGCGGAATTGCTACCACTACTCGCAAATATGTGCAACTACTTGAAGGTACAGGCACTCGCGTACTCGACACACGCAAGACTACACCGGGATTGCGCATGATAGAGAAAGAGGCTGTAAAAATAGGTGGTGGCGTCAATCACCGCATAGGTCTTTTCGATATGATATTGCTCAAAGACAACCACGTAGACTTTGCCGGAGGTATCGAGAACGCCATTGTTCGTGCCAAGGAATACCTGCGCGAGAAAGGTAAAGAACTGAAAATAGAAATAGAAGTGCGCAACATGGACGAACTGCGCGAAGTGTTGCGCGTAGGTGGCGTAGACCGCATCATGCTCGACAACTTCAGCCCCGCACTTACACGCGAGGCAGTAGCACTCATCGACCACCGTTTCGAGACCGAGTCATCGGGTGGTATTACATTCGACACCATCCGCTCTTACGCCGAATGTGGTGTCGACTACGTATCGGTAGGTGCGCTCACTCACTCGGTCAAAGGTCTTGACATGAGCTTCAAGGCTTGCTAATAGAGATTTTTATTAATCGTATCACAGAGCTATTCCCAATTACGGAGTAGCTCTTTTTTTATATATGATATATATAACTATCATCTTAAAATAGTAGATTAGACAATCGCAAGCAAAGCAATCTATTACGTTGTTGAATATCTCAAACGTTAAAACATCATAAAATATGCACTTGATATTGTACACCTGAAAATTCAATTTTACCTTTGTGTTTGACAATAGTGTCAAACACACATGATAAAAGATTATATGTTACGCATAGGACTTGATATTGGCTCAACTACCGTAAAGTTGGTTGCTGTAGATAGAGGTGGTAAAACTGTTTTTGCACGTTACGGCAGACATAACACGCAAACATTGGAAGTTGTCACATCTTTTCTCAGTGAATTGGAGAAGGCTTATCCCAATGAAACTGTATCGGTAAGAGTGACAGGATCGATAGGCATGGGGTACTCCGAACAATATACACTCCCTTTTGTGCAAGAAGTTGTTGCGGCATCCATAGCAATCAGAGAAAAAAATATCAAGGCATCTACTATGATAGATATAGGAGGTGAGGATGCTAAAATCGTATTCTTTAAAGAGGGTGCAGCCGAAGATGTGAGAATGAATGGCAATTGTGCCGGAGGTACGGGTGCATTCATAGACCAAATGGCTATAATCATGGGTACAGATATAAATAAGCTGAACGAACTTGCATTGTCTGCCTCACAAATATATCCTATTGCATCTCGATGCGGTGTGTTCTGCAAGACCGATATTCAAAATCTTACAGCTCATAATGTAAGCCGCGAAAATATTGCAGCATCGATTTTTCACGCCGTAACAGTGCAAACTATTACAACTCTCGCCCGGGGGTATGAAATAAAGCCCCCTATTATCTTCTGTGGGGGGCCATTAACTTTCATAACTGCATTACGCAATGCCTTTATGAACTACTTGTCCTTATCCGACAAGGACATACTTATTCCCGAACATGGCGAGTTACTACCGGCGCTGGGTACGGCATTGGCTAAGGTTGAAAATGAAAAGTGGCAATCAATTGAGGATATCATTGAACAACTTCAAACAACTCCCCAACACCGTAGTAAAGGTAATAATGAACTAAGTGCCATCTTTGAAAATAGCGAACAATATAATGAGTGGTCAAATCGTATTGCGCAAAATCAAATTCCTAAGGCGGAACTACACAAAGGTTGTCAGAAAGTGTATATCGGTGTTGATTCAGGGTCAACAACAACAAAAATAGTCGTACTCAATGAGCAAGCCGAATTACTATATACTTATTACAGAAATAATGGTGGAAAGCCTATTGAAACAGTTATTGAAGGCCTTACGCAACTGCAAAAAGAGTGTAAAGAAAAAGATGCGACATTATATATTGTGGGTAGCTGTTCAACAGGATATGGCGAGGACTTGATTAAGGCGACCTTCAACATGGGGTCGAGTATCGTCGAAACTATTGCACATTACAAGGCCGCACAACACTTCGACCCCGAGGTAAGTTTTATCCTTGATATTGGTGGACAGGATATGAAGGCCATTTTTGTGAAAGATGGTGTGATAAACCGCATTGAAATAAACGAAGCCTGCTCATCGGGTTGTGGTTCATTTATAGAAACATTTGCACAAAGTCATGGCCTGTCGGTTGCAGAATTTGCCCAAAAAGCATGTCTATCAACGTCTCCTTCACAACTCGGCACACGTTGCACGGTGTTTATGAATTCGAGAGTAAAACAGGTATTGAGAGAAGGTGCAACCGTAAACGATATTTCGGCTGGATTGGCCTATTCGGTGATAAAAAATTGTCTATTCAAAGTACTCAAACTCAAAGACACGACAGAACTTGGCAATCACATAGTAGTACAAGGTGGTACAATGCGCAATGATGCCATTGTTCGGGCATTGGAGTTATTGTCCCAAACCAAGGTATCTCGCAGTAATTATCCTGAACTGATGGGAGCTATGGGATGTGCACTCTACGCCATGGAGCATTCGACAGCTATGACAACACTTGATGAAATGCTATCAACGGCCACATACACTACACGCCCCCTACAGTGTCATGGTTGCGAAAATAACTGCTCAGTTCAACAATACAGTTTCGGAAATGGCAGACGTTACTATTCAGGAAATCGTTGCGAAAAGCATTTTTCTAATAATGGCAAGTTGAAAGAAAGTTGTCGCAATATGTACGAGGTAAAGAACGAATTACTATTTGCCCGAGAAAAGAAAATTGCGAACGCTCAATGTACTATCGGTATTCCTCGCATACTGAATATGTATGAAGAGTACCCATTCTGGCACAAGCTGTTTACTGAATGTGAGATAGATGTTATATTGTCGGCTCCATCAAATTTTACTGCCTACGAACAATACTCACGAATGGTAATGTCAGATAATATTTGTTTTCCCGCCAAATTGGTTCATAGCCACATTGCATACTTACGCGACAAGGGTGTAGATAGGATTTTCATGCCATTTGTTATATATGAAAAGCAGAGTGATAAAGAGCAGAACAGCTACAATTGTCCGATAGTAACGGGCTACTCGGCAGTTGTAAAAAGTGTTCAAGAATCATCTACACCCATAGACTCTCCTATCATCAGTTTCAAAGATAAGAAATTACTGTTTAAGCAAATCGAGAAGTATCTGCAATCTTTAAATATCAAACGCAGTGTAATCAAGCATGCATTTGATAAAGCTGTAGAGGAACAAGAGTTATTCGGCAAAAAGATAGCAACACTAAACGAACAAACGCTATCGACAGCACTACGCAACGGTCAAATGTCAATACTCCTCGCCGGACGACCTTACCACGCCGACCCTTTAATTCAACATAAGGTATCGAATATGCTTGCCGAGATGGGTATCAATGTACTTACAGACGATGTGGTGCGAGGAATGGACATTGATATCAGCGACCTGCATTATCTGGCACAATGGTCCTATCCCAATCGAATAATGCAAGCCGCCAAGTGGACTACATTGCAGAGTGAGCTGGTACAATTTGTCGAATTGACATCATTCGGTTGCGGACCCGATGCTTTTATCATTGATGAGGTACGCGATGTGTTGTTACGCCACCATAAGCCTTACACGTTGCTCAAATTGGACGATATAAACAATATCGGATCGATGCGACTTCGTGTGCGTTCGTTGGTTGATAGCCTGAATATGTCAATAAATCACAAGCCCGAAAGAGAAAAACCCATTCCATTCCGAACAACCCCTATTTATGACAACGAGTATCGCCATCGTAAAGTTATTATTCCATTCTTTACATCGGCTATATCGCCACTGTTACCATCTATCATGCGCGTAGCCGGCTATGATACCGAGTGCCTCCCAATTAGCGATGAAGAGTCGGTAAGTTGGGGTCTCAAATACGCCAACAATGAAGTGTGCTATCCGGCAACTCTTATTATAGGCGATATAATCAAGGCATTCAGGAGTGGTAAATACGACCCTTCCAAGACAGTTGTTGGCATTACCCAAACGGGAGGACAATGTCGAGCGTCAAACTATCTACCAATGCTCAAAAAAGCCTTGATCGATGCCGGGTACGACAATGTACCGGTTATATCGTTGGTCTTAGGCTCGGGTATCAAGAATGATCAACCTGCATTTCATATCAATTGGGCTAAGATATTCCCTATTGCACTACGCGCTATCTTGTATAGCGACTGTATTAATAAGTTCTATCATGCAGCTGTTGTCCGCGAGAATAAGAGTGGTGTTGCAGCCAAATTGCGCGACGTTTATCTGCAGTTAGGCGCAGAACTAATAGAGCATGGACGAAGTAACGAACTGTTGAAACACTTGGCAATTGCAGCCGAAGAGTTTAATGCGATATGCCATAATATCGAGCTACCCAAAGTGGGTATTGTAGGCGAAATTTACCTCAAGTTTAACTCATTCGCACAACGAAACATCGTAGATTGGCTCATAGAGCAACACATAGAGGTTGTACCACCGGTACTAATTGATTTCATTACACATGCATTCGTCAATCTTAGAGTAAAGAACAAAGAGTACATTACGAAACAAGATTTTAGCAATATTGCCATGAGTGGACTCTACCGACTCGTAGGCATGGAGATAAAAAAGTTTAATAACATAGGTGCTAAATTTCACTATTTCAAAGCATTTGGCGACATCTTTCATGAAGCCGAACAAGCCGAAAAAATCATCACACTCAATGCCCAATTTGGCGAAGGTTGGTTACTACCGGGCGAGATTATCTCTTATGTTGAGAGCGGTGTCAATAACGTCATCAGCCTGCAACCGTTCGGTTGTATTGCCAACCATATTGTTTCAAAAGGAATAGAAAAGAGGCTGAAAGCCCTCTATTCTGAGTTAAAATTACTATCTTTGGACTTTGATAGCAGTGTTAGCGATGTGAACATCAAAAATAGGCTACTGCTGTTTATCGACAATGTGAATGAATACAAATGCTAATAAAACACATAGATGGAAAATAGGATAATCAAGGCTGCTCGAGAAGTTTTTATTGACAAAGGCTACGCCGAAACAAGCATGAGCGAAATTGCTACCGTTGTCGGAATAAATCGCCCCGCTCTGCACTACTATTTTCGTACCAAAGACAAGATGTTTCAGGCAGTGTTTGGCGATATTGTACAGTCGATTGTACCTGCGGTATTCGACAATCTTATGCACCGAGAACTACCCCTATCGGAACGTGTAGAACGTATTGTTGATGCTTACATAAGCCTGTTCACAGAAAATCCGCGTTTGCCAATGTTTATGATGCGTGAACTAAATCGCGACCCCGAACTACTTATAAACACCATTCGCAGTCTTAATGTAATAGATACAATGAAGGAGGCCTTTACTTCATTGCAAGAAGAAATGAACGAGGGCAAATTGAAAAATATTCCACTTCAATTTCTATTCTATAACATGTATGGGATGTTAATAATGCCATTTTTGACAAAAGACGCCGTACAAAAACTCTTTACACAAAGCGAAGAAGAGTTTCTTACCTATATTGCCATATGGAAAAATGTCGTAGTATCTCAAGTATGTAACCTACTCGAAGTGCAATAAATATGCAACGACTGACTTGCATGCTTCTACTTACATTAGCATCGTTGACAACTATGGCTCAAAGCGAATATCCCATTCATGAGGATTTTCGTTCGGCATGTCGCATCACCGCTCCCCTCGGTCGCGGTGTATTGGACATAGGCAACGCTTTCCTATCGGTGATGCCAAAGGGCATGCACTCCGATAAATAACTGACAATAAAGAAAATAAAAATCACCTCAACAAGCGACGGCAAGGAGTTTGGTGCATGGGTAATTACGCCCCAAGAGAGTGACGCGCCACACCCTGCAATTCTCTTTCTACACGGCGGAGGTTTCGTATTCAAGGGCGCACCATACCACTACGACCTTGCCAAAGAGTATGCCCGACGCACTCATTCGGTAGTCGTTATGGTCGATTACCGCACGGCACACAACAACCCCTATGGCACCTCGCTGCAAGATTGCATGGATGCGTGGCAGTGGATGATAAACAGTGCCCAAGACCTCGGCATCGACATTACACGAACAGCCATTGTAGGCGACTCGGCAGGCGGGTTTATTGCCATTAAGACGGTACTTGGGAGCAATATTCGCCCCTCGAAGTTGATGCTTATTTATCCCGTTATCGACTGCACGATGCGCACCGAAAGCATGGCAAAGTTTGACGACACACCTGTGTGGAACAGCAAGTTAAACAAGAAGATGTGGGAGTACTACCTGCAAGGCGAAACGGAAAAGTCGCTACTTGACCTTACCGAAAATGAGCTGCAAATGATGCCTGCCACCTATGTCGAAACAGCAGAGTTTGACTGCTTGCGTGACGAGGGGTATGAGTTTGCGATAATGTTGCAAGATGTCGGGGTGGCAACCACACTCAGCCCTACCGTAGGTACAATGCACGGCTTTGATATGGCACAGCGTAGCGAAATAACCCAACGCCAAATCACCGAACGATGCAAGTGGCTCGGGGAGTGGTAGATACATCTTGAACAATTCGGATTATAAGACAGCACTCACAAGTCCTCCGCAAGCAATGGTTGGAATTTATCAAATAGAACCGTGAGCCGTGACACAATGGACAGAATAAAAAAAGAGGACCAATTCTTCAAGAATCAGTCCTCGTATTGTGGAGTATAGCGGACTCGAACCGCTCACCTCGACACTGCCAGTGTCGCGCTCTAGCCAGATGAGCTAATACCCCTTGCTGTTTTGCGATGCAAAGATACAACCTTTTTTCATTTCATGCAATAGATATGCAAACTTTTTTTTAATTTTGTGTCGTTATTTCTCAAAATCCACAATTCATGCTTATATATAATACCACTTTTCACTGCGAAAAATCGACTTACGACGAGTTTGTAACATGGATGCGCACCCAATATATTCCGGTTGCTGTACAACACAAAGGTGTATCGGAGCCCCGCATGGCACGCATTATGACGCAAGATGAGAACGAGGGCATAAGTATATCTGTACAATTTTGTACAGCTTCGCTCGACTCATTATCGACATGGTATGAAACTTGCGGAGCTAAATTGGTTGAACAACTCGAAAAGAAGTTTCAACAACGTGTTGCGGGTTTCTCGACCATTATGCAACAAATAGACTTGTAAACGCATGACCAAACAAGTAACTATCAAACGTGCTACGAATGCCGAGCGTATCATAATTGGTATTGACCCGGGTACACACATCATGGGTTATGGTGTGTTGCGCGTTGTGGGCAATAAACCCCAGCTGGTAACGATGGGTGTGATAGAGTTGAGCCGATTTGAAAGCCATTACTTGCGTTTGCGTCGCATATATGAGCGTGTACAAGGTTTAATCACCCAATATTTGCCCGACGAAATGGCTATCGAGGCTCCTTTCTTCGGCAAAAACGTACAGTCGATGTTGAAATTGGGACGTGCCCAAGGTGTAGCCATGGCAGCGGCACTCTCGCGCGATATACCTATATGCGAGTATGCTCCATTAAAAATAAAAATGGCCATAACGGGCAACGGACAGGCATCGAAGGAGCAAGTGGCCGAAATGTTACGCCGCACACTCAATATTCCTCAAGAAAATATGTTGCCCCAACTCGATGCTACCGACGGACTTGCTGCGGCTCTGTGTCATTATTACGAAACGTCTCGTCCTATCAGTGTGAGCAATGGTGCTAAAAACTGGAAGGATTTCATTGCCAAAAATCCCGACAAAGTGGTACAACGCCCCACCCTTTGTGCCAACAAAAAGAACAGCGATGAATAACATCGGCAATATTCTCGACGAGCGCATACTGCTACTTGATGGCGCAATGGGTACTATGATACAAAGCTATGCACCCGACGAAACGACTTTTCGTGGCGCACGATTTGCCAACCACGACATCAATCTGCTCGGTTGTTATGATGTGCTGAACATTACAGCTCGAGACATTGTCAAGGATATACATAGTGCCTACTTAGATGCCGGAGCAGACATCATAACAACCAACACGTTCAATGCCAATGCTATTTCGCTTGCCCGCTATAACTTGCAAGAGTATACAACAGAAATTAATCTGTCGGCCGCCTCATTGGCTCGTGACATAGCAGATAACTACACAGCACTCAACCCCGACAAACCTCGCTTTGTAGCCGGCTCGGTAGGACCTATATTCATCGGCTCAACGCAATCGGTATCGACCGATGAAGATTATGCCCAATTGAAAGACGCCTACACCCAACAAATAAGGGCACTTATAATCGGTGGCGTAGATGTATTACTTATAGAGACTATCTGTGAGCCATATATCGCTCACACCGCCATACATGCTGCAGAGAAAGTCATGAAGCAAACTCATTGCACTATCCCTATTATGCTATCTGTCACCACAACACCAAGTGGCACAATGGTATCGGGAGAGACTCTCGCAAACTTTATCAAATCGATAAGCCATGCCAACATACTATCGGTAGGCATCAACTGTTCGTACGGAGCAATGGAAATATTGCCACACCTGCGCACATTGGCACAGATAGCACCCCACTACATCAGCGTGCACCCCAACGCCGGAATACCCGATAAAACAGGTGCATATCCACATACAACCGAAGAGATGTTTCACATCATGCAAACATTCATTCAAGAAGGACTTGTCAATATCATAGGAGGATGTTGCGGCACTACCCCGCAACTCACAGCATTGCTGAGCCATGCAATAGAAGGAGCAACACCGCACCTATCCCCAAACCAATAGATTGTAACAAACGACACACGAATGAACCCCAACAACACACCACATATAAAAACGACACGCAATAACAATCTCGACATCTATCGGGGTTGCTCAATGATATACATTACTTGTATTCTGCACAATTTCTACGGGGTACAGAATATAGACACAGTATTTACAAGCCTGCTACTCATCACAATGCCCATCGTCTTTTATATTGCAGGTGCTTCCTTCTCGTTAGCTACACCCAAATCATATCCTCAATATCTATGGCGTAGGACCAAGCGTATTGTCTTCCCATACTATATATTGGTTGCACTCACTACAACAGTATACTTTATATATCAGTGTATAATAGAGAGAGGCAGTATCAGACAGTTCTTTCTCACATTCGGGGAGAATGGGTATTACAATATCTTCTCGGGGGAGTTATACGAGTTCAATCATCTTTGGTTTATACCCACCTACTTGATTATTGCATTGATACTACCCATGCTGGGATATATCAAGCCTCGGCTCAATGCTCCGATAATATATCTTATTTGCATCATCAATGCCATAATACTCATATACTTTCCCAACGACATTGTATGCTACGGAACATTTGCATTGGCCGGATTGTACTACAATCAAAAAAGGCCTGCCAATCCCTATATATTGGCAATAATATTTGCATGCGCGATGATATGGTGTGCTTGCAACGGATATGGATTTAATATGCAGGACAACAAATTTCCGCCCAATATCATGTTCTTTGCATACAGCGGATTGATTTTATCGCTATTTCTTCCACTTGTAGCCCGCATGTGCCGATGGTTGTATCGCAACAAATTTCTCAAGCACTACATCGATATGTATGCCCAACTTGGGCTGACAGTATATCTATATCACTCTATCAACGTTCTCATTATAGGTCGCTCGCTTGAATACCTATGCCGAGGACATGATTTACCCCCTATAGCCCACCTTTCGATACTGATAGCCACTTCTATAACACTGTTCTTTGCCAACATCTATCTGAGCAAAGGAATGAAACAGGTAGAAACCTTCATAATCAATCTATTTACAAGTATTTTCAATCGCATATATACTACCATACGCCCCAACAATCTATGACCCGAGAAAAGGATAATAAGACAAAACGTGACAACAATCTCGACATCTATCGAGGATGTGCCATGATATATATAGTAGGATTTATGCATATCATTGGATATTGGATAGACCCTCACACCAACGATATACTATCTATGACGGCAATAGTGATGCCCATGATATTCTATATATCGGGAGCATCATACGCATTATCTGGCAAGAAAAACTACGGAGAATATCTCCTCAAGCGCATCAAACGCATCATTATCCCCCTTGTTGTCTATGTAGCTATATACTCTATATACAACACCCTTAACGGCGAAATTGCTTTGCAACAACTCCCCGGTACTATTCTATCGTATTTATACAACCCCATAGTGACTGGTAAAACAATGGGGTTGGGGCATTTGTGGTACATACAACCATACCTTATCATTGCTCTGCTTCTACCATTGATGTATTATATAAGCCTGCACATCAAACAATACGGCTCATTGGCACTACTACTTGCCACTATGATAGGTATATACCTCTACCCCAACTATGTGCTGTGCTATATCGTACCCACCTTTGCCGGACTCTATTACATGCGCGACAAGCCTTACAACTCGCTTGCTGTACTACTCATGTTTGTAGCAGCCATGGTCTTATGGGTTGCACAAGGTAATATATGGAATATTCAGATCAACAAGTTTCCCCCTACACTTATGTATCTTGCCTACACCTCTTGCATGCTGATCATTTTCAGCAAGCCCCTTAAATGGCTGTGCCGACAAGCAACGCACATAGCTATTTTTCAATATTTTATCAATCAATATGCACAACACAGCTACTGCATATATCTTTACCACATCAACGTTATAAAATTTATACACACCATATACTTTATAATCTGTTTGAAATTTTTCGACAATCATCCATTTCTTATGCATCCGGCGTGTTCTCTTACAGTCATTGCAACATCAACACTCGTGTTATTGATACCGCTATGTAAGATTATCGACCCCATTAACAATGCTATCACAAAAGTCATTTCGGCCTTATGGCACAAAGCAACATCTCTATACCGACCCTGAGTCATTGTACACAAACCATTTTTATAGGACAACAATAATAATTCTTGTATAGAGGTAAATAAAACTTTGATTTTTGTGAAAAATTAACATTATGAAAATTCAATAATTATTCAATTGTCTTTGGGTTTGTTAACGACACTCCGACCCTTCGATTTTTCACCACGACTCGTTTTCTGCATCTTTACGGTTCGCCATTTTTTTGCATCTAAAATTCTCAACATTAAATTTACAACAGAATAATGCAATGGCCTATTTTATTGGGTTATACCTAAGATGCAGAAGATTGTCGGATATAATAATTTCATCAGCAACTATATCATTGTACATAGCGATTCTCTCAGAAAATACGCTACACATCTGGCATATCCCAGCTTGGAGATTGTCGACGACTTGTTTCAAGAAACGGTATATAGGTGCCTGAAATACTCTTCATTGTATACCGAACAAGGCTCGGCCGAGGCTTGGATTAAAACCATTATGCGAAACATCTACTTTAATGAGATGAACAGCGCATACCATCGCAACACATGCCATGAAGAGATTGCCGATAAAAACGAGGTAGACGTTGATATAGAAGATATTATTGCGATTGACGACCTGTACCATGCCATAGAGATGCTTAATGCCAATGAACAGACCATCATAACCATGCGATTGCAAGGTTATTCTTACGACGAGATTGCTACGGCCACTCACAAAAAAGTGGGTACTATAAAAAGCACTATTCACCGCATCAAGGCCCGACTAAGATGCCTGCTGAATAGGTAATATCGCTTTTATGCAAGTATTACCCTCTCTCATTGGAGTATTATCGCAGATTTTACTAATTTTGTCACTCGAAAATAAAGAGTAAATAGAACGTGATATATCCCGACAATTTTGAACAGAAAATAGGCTTTGACCACATACGTCGCATGCTGCAAGAGCAGTGTTTGAGTACACTTGGTCGTGAACTGATAGACGAAATATCATTCATGACCGACTATGATGCCATACTCACAGCACTGAATCGTACCGATGAAATGATGAAAATAGAACGAAGTGATGAGGAATTTCCCACCGACTTCTTTTTCGATGTGCGACCCATGCTCAAACGCATACGCATTGAGGGTACTTTTATAGATGTAAGCGAACTATTTGACCTTCGTCGCTCGCTCGAAACCATACGTCGAGTAGTATCATTTTTTAAGGTCAAAGAAGACGAACAGCCCTTATATCCCTATCTATCACACATGTCGGGTGACGTACTTATTTATCCCCAAATCACCAAAGAGATTGACAACATCCTCGACAAGACCGGAGGTATACGCGATAATGCCTCGCCCGAGTTGCTGGCTATCCGTCGCAACCTGTCGGCTACAATGGCCGGCATATCGCGCAGCCTCAACAACATACTGCGCCATGCTCAAAGTGAAGGCTACGTAGATAAAGATGTAGCACCTACCGTGCGCGACGGACGATTGGTTATACCCGTTATACCTACCTTCAAGCGCAAAATAAAGGGCATTGTACATGATGAGTCGGCAAGTGGAAAGACCGTATATATAGAGCCGGCCGAAGTTGTAGAGGCCAACAACCATATACGCGAGCTGGAGATAGAAGAGCGACGCGAAATAGTGCGTATACTCACAGCCTTTACCGACACGCTACGACCTCATACTCAAGAAATTGCATCGTCATACGATTTTCTTGCCGAGATAGATTTTATACGAGCCAAAGCTCTATTTTCCATCGATATAAATTCTGCTATCCCACATATCGAGCATGAATGTCAGATAGATTGGTATCATGCCATACATCCTTTGCTACTGTTGGCTCTACGTAGGCAAAACAAGGAGGTAGTACCTCTCAATATCACCCTCGACTCACACAACCGCATACTTCTCATATCGGGTCCTAATGCCGGTGGAAAATCAGTGTGTCTCAAGACTGTAGGATTACTTCAATATATGATGCAATGTGGCTTGCCCGTACCTATGTACGACAACTCACACATGGGCATATTCGAAAGTATTTTTATAGATATAGGCGACGAACAGTCTATTGAAGACGACTTGAGTACCTACAGCTCACATCTATCACACATGAAACAGTGTGTGCGCCATTGCAACAAGCATTCACTGCTGCTCATAGACGAGTTTGGCGGGGGTACAGAGCCTCAGATAGGTGGTGCTATTGCCGAGGCATTGCTCGACCGATTCAACAACCGCAAGTCATTTGGAGTAATCACTACACACTACCAAAACCTCAAGCACTATGCCGAAGAGGCCGACGGTGTAATAAACGGAGCCATGCTCTACGACCGCCACCACATGCAACCGCTTTTCACCCTATCGATAGGTAATCCGGGCAGTTCGTTTGCTATTGAAATAGCCCGTAAAATAGGTCTGCCCGAAGAAATTATAGCCGATGCTTCAAACAAAGTAGGCAACGACTATATATCGATGGATAAATATCTGCAAGACATTGTGCGAGACAAGCGATATTGGGAGAACAAACGACAAAACATTCGGCAGAAAGAAAAACAATTGGAAGAACTCACCGCCCGATACAGCGAGAACCTCAATCGCCTCGACCGTGAGCGCAAGGAATGGCTTGCCAAAGCCAAAGAAGAGGCTCGTGCACTACTCTCCGATACCAACACCCGCATCGAAAGCACCATTAAAGAGATACGCGAGGCACAAGCCGACAAGGAGCGAACCAAAGAGGCCCGTCGCAAACTCGATGAATGGAAAACACAAATTGTTACCGAGGAAGAGAAGACCTCGCAAGAGGATAAAATACAACGCGAGATACGTAAACTCAAAGAACGTGAATTGCGCAAGCAACAGAGACGCAAAGAGCAACCCGCTCAACAACAGCAACAACCCGAACTGACAATCGTCGTAGGTGACGCAGTGCGTATACACGGTCAAAATGCCGTAGGTGAAGTTATTGCCCTCACCGATAAAGAGGCAACAGTAGCATTCGGCATGGTACAATCTAAAATCAAACGCAATCGTCTGGAAAAAGTGGGTCGTAATCAACTAAAACGAGAATCGAACCGCAAAGCCACATTTATCAGTGCATCGACCACCGATGATATGCGCGAAAAACAATTGACATTTACCAACGAAATAGATGTACGAGGCATGCGCGTCGACGAAGCCCTGCAAGCCATCACATACTTTATCGACGATGCCATACAAGTAAGTTGCAGTCGCGTGCGCATCCTGCATGGTACAGGAACAGGTGCATTGCGTGCCTCTATACGTCAATACCTTAAGAGTGTGTCGGGTGTACGTCACTATGCCGACGAGCATATACAGCTGGGCGGTGCCGGCATTACAGTTGTAGACTTGGAATAAAACAATACATATACAACCTTGTCACCTCAACCCTATTACACGATAGTGAGTTGAGGTGCTTTTATTTCTTACCGGCATAGCCCAAAACCCGACAGGGAAAAAGATGTACAAAAAGAATTTTACATGTATATTATTTACCACTACAACACATTATTAATAATAAAATTCGTAAATTTGCACCAAATATCTACTACGCTATGAATATCACAGAAAGAACACAGATTATCAACCTCGTAAAACGAGAAGTAGTACCCGCTATCGGCTGTACCGAACCTATTGCAGTAGCCTTGTGTGTTGCTTATGCAACAGAAACATTAGGATGTCGTCCGGATAAAATAGATGTACACCTCAGTGCCAATGTATTGAAGAATGCAATGGGTGTAGGTATTCCCGGCACCGGAATGATAGGCTTGCCCATTGCCATTGCATTGGGAGCACTAATCGGTAAAACCGAATATCAGCTTGAAGTTTTGAAAGATTGCAACCCTACCGAAGTAGCGAGAGGAAAAGAGATGATCGATCAAAACATTATCGACATAAAGTTGAAAGAGAACATCAGCGAAAAGTTATATATCGAGGTAACCTGCCATGCCAATGGCCATAGAGCCACCGCAACCATAGCCGGCAGTCACACCAATGTAGTGTACCTTGCATACGACAACGATGTGCGCGTAAATCAATCGGCCTCTACAACCCAATCGGGCGATGAAGAGCAGGTAGAACTCACCATGGAGCGTGTATGGGAGTTTGCAACAACAGCACCCATAGAAGAGATTGAGTTTATTGGCGAGGCTGCCAAGTTGAATAAGGCAGCTGCCGAGTTCTCGTTTAAAGGCAATTACGGACACTGCTTGGGCAAGACTATGCAAGGCCCGCTCGAGCTTGCCATCATGGGCAAAAACACCTTTACACATGTACTCTCATATACATCGGCAGCATGCGATGCACGTATGGCCGGAGCGATGGTTCCTGTTATGAGCAACTCGGGCAGTGGCAACCAAGGTATTGCAGCCACAATGCCTGTAGTAATATTTGCCGAGGACAACAACAATAGCCATGAACAACTCATCCGTGGATTGATGTTGAGTCACCTTACCACCATATACATCAAACAAACCTTGGGTCGCCTATCGGCCTTGTGTGGTTGCGTGGTTGCCACAACAGGTGCAAGTTGTGGTATTACCTACTTGATGGGTGGTAACTATACTCAAGTAACCTATGCTGTCAAGAACATGATTGCCAATCTCACAGGTATGATATGCGATGGAGCCAAGCCCAGTTGCGCACTGAAGATAACAGGCAGTGTAGCCAACTGTATGATGGCCGCTATGCTTGCAATGGAAGGTCGTTATGTAACAGCCCTTGAAGGTATCATTGATGAGGATGTAGACAAGTGCATACGCAACCTCACCCGTATCGGTTCGCAAGGTATGAACGAGACCGACCACCTTGTACTCGATATAATGACACACAAAGGTTGCTAATATAAGCGACAATATTCACAAACATTTTGTATCAGAAAAAAGACAGAAAAATAATCCAATAATCTGACATGAAAAGAATACTTTGGGGCTTGATATTGGCCCTCATGACAACAACATTTGGCGTTGCTGCCGAACTCGACTTGCGCGATATTACCAACAACGTATACCGTGGCAAGGGTACTGACGAAATTACCCCTCTGAAAGACGGCAAACACTATGTAGCTGCCAATGAAGACTTTACCAAGCTCGAGAAGTGGGAGTATGCCTCGGGCAAAGTTGTTGCTACCCTCTTCGATGTAGCAACAGCACGCGAATGTAACATCAAATCGTTTGAAGGCTATGCCATCAGCGACGATGAGACACGACTGCTCATATACACCAACAGCGAGCCTATCTACCGTCACTCATTCAAGGCCGATTATTACACCTTTGAGATTAAGCGCAACTTGCTCAAACCCCTATCTACCAAAGGCAAACAACAAGCTGCTGTATACTCGCCCAATGGTCGCATGGTAGCATTTGTGCGTGACAATAACATTTTTATCAAAAAGCTCGACTACGACACTGAGGTTGCAGTAACAACCGATGGAAAAATAAATCATGTGATAAACGGTGTACCCGATTGGGTATACGAGGAGGAATTTGGCTTCTCATCGGCCATGCAATGGAGCAGTGACAGCGAATTGTTGTCATTCATCCGATTCAACGAAACCAAAGTAAAAGAGTTTGCCTTTACCCTCTACGGCTCATACAGCCCCGATTACCCCGAATACGACACCTATACAGGTGAAATGCGCTATAAATATCCCGTTGCCGGTGAGGTAAACTCAGGTGTACAGGTCATGACCTACACCGTAGAGACACGCGCGTTGAAGGCTCACGACATACCCTTGGATGCCGACGGTTATATTCCTCGCATTTTTGCCATGCCCGAGGCCGACCAATTGGCTGTAGTTACACTCAATCGTCATCAAAATCACATTTCGCTCTACAAGCTCAACGCTCGTTCAGGTGTAAGTCGCCTTTTACTTGAAGACGAAGACCCCTCATGGATAGACCAATCGGTACTCGACATGATACACTTCTACCCCGACTTCTTTATCTTTGCAAGTGATAGAGACGGTTGGATGCGTCTATACCAATATAATAACAATGGTATTGTACAACGCGCCATCTCGCCCGAAAAAGAAGATGTTACTGCCTATCTCGGATATAATAAAGAAAAAGCTATACTCTATTGCCAAGCTACAGCAGGAGCCATCAATCGCGCTATCTATAGCTACGACAAAAAGAACGGCATCACCAATATTACTCCCGAAGAAGGCACTCACTCGGCCGTTTTCAATCCTTCTTGCACCTACTATATTCACGGATATAGTTCGGCAACAGTTCCCCCCGTATATACATTGCGCAATGCCGCCGGCAAGGTAATACGCACCATCGAAGACAATGCAGAGGTTGTCGAGGCCGTAGCCAAGACCAATATGCCGGCACGCGAATTCTTCTCATTCGACAACGGCAAAGGTTACCAACTCAACGGCTTTATGGTAAAACCTTACGACTTTGATGCTCAAAAACAATATCCCGCCGTATTGGTGCAATATAGTGGCCCAGGCTCGCAAGAAGTACTCAACAACTGGGAGATAGATTGGTATCACTATCTTGCCAATCAAGGCTTTGTTGTATTGTGTGTAGACGGTCGCGGAACCGGTGGTCGTGGCAAGGCCTTTGAGAGTATCGTGTACCAAAACCTCGGTCGCTACGAAACAGAAGACCAAGTTGCCACCGCTCGCTATGCAGCATCATTGCCCTACGTCGACGGCAACAATATAGGTATTTGGGGATGGAGTTTCGGTGGATATGAAGTGCTCATGGCTCTTACAACAGGCAACGGTACTTTCAAAGCCGGTGTCTCTATAGCACCTGTTACCGACTGGCGTTATTACGACTCGATATACACCGAGCGTTACATGCGCACACCCAATGAAAACCACGATGGCTACAAATACGGCTCTCCCATCACTCATGCAGCCAATTTGCAAGGCAGCTTGCTTATTGTATCGGGTACAGCCGACGACAATGTACACATGAGCAACACCATGGAGATGACAGCGGCCCTTATCGAGGCCGACAAACAATTTGATATGATGATTTATCCCAACCAAAATCACAGTATCAGGGGTAAAAATTCACGCTATCACATCTACACATTGGTGTGCAACTTCTATAAAGAGAAATTGAAATAAACGATGCTCGACCTTATAGCCATTGTAGGCCCAACAGCATCGGGCAAGACTACTCTTGCCGTCGCACTTGCCAAGAGAATCGATACTGAAATAATCAGTGCCGATTCTCGGCAACTTTATAGAGGTATGGATATAGGCACAGGCAAAGACCTTGCCGAGTATACTGTAGAAGGCGTAACCATACCCTATCACCTCATCGATATATGTCCGGCAGGCTATCGTTACAATCTCTTTGAGTATGTGCGCGACTTCAACACCGTATATGCCGATATGCAATCACGTGGCAAACAACCGTTGCTGTGTGGTGGCACAGGATTGTATGTAGAGACGGTACTCAAAGGGTATTCGCTGCCTCCCGTACCCGAAAACAAGACTTTGCGCGCTTCTTTGCAAAACAAGTCACTCAACGAGCTTGCCGATATATTACGCAACTACAAGACACTGCACAACACCACCGATATAGACACCTGCAAGCGTGCAATTCGCGCCATTGAGATAGCCGAATTTTATAGCCGACAAGAGCCCGAATTGCTTGAACCGAGACCTCTGAAAAACAGCCTCATCGTGGGTGTGAATATCGACCGCGAACTGCGTCGTGCCAAGATTACACGTCGACTGCACGAGCGACTGAAGGAAGGTATGGTAGAAGAGGTAAAATCGCTGCTCGATAGTGGTATTGAGCCCGATTCGCTCATATACTACGGTCTGGAGTATAAATTCCTTACC
Source organism: Bacteroidaceae bacterium (assembly GCA_017522135.1). Taxonomy (GTDB): domain Bacteria; phylum Bacteroidota; class Bacteroidia; order Bacteroidales; family Barnesiellaceae_A; genus Barnesiella_A. The sequence continues at coordinate 6,066 of JAFXAB010000055.1, read as the reverse complement.
GAATATATCATAGGGCGAACCACATACGACGAAATGGTAGAGCGTCTGGAAATAGCCATACACCAATTTGCCAAACGACAGATGACATGGTTTCGCGGTATGGAACGTAGAGGTCATACCATACGCTGGATAGATGCAACACTACCCACCGACGAAAAGACAGACATTATAGAGGATTGGATAAGAGAACAAGAAAAACAGCAGTAACACTGCGTGGACTAATATAACTATAATATTGATATGATTTCAGTAGATGGCCTTACCGTCGAATTTGGCGGTACTACCCTATTTCAAGATATTTCATTTGTTATCAACGAGAAAGACCGCATTGCCCTGATGGGTAAAAACGGAGCCGGCAAATCGACCCTTCTGAAAATATTGGCCGGAGTGCGACAACCCTCTCGCGGTAGCGTCTCGGCTCCCAAAGATACTGTTATAGCATATCTGCCCCAGCACCTTATGACCGAAAACAGTCGTACGGTATTTGAAGAGACATCACAAGCCTTTGCTCATCTGTTTGAAATGGAGGCCGAGATAAACCGTATGAACGACGAGTTGGCAACTCGCACCGACTACGAGAGCGAAAGCTATTATGCTCTTATAGAGCAAGTGGCCGCACTGAGCGAAAAGTTCTATGCCATAGACCTTACCCACTATGAGGAAGATGTTGAAAAGATATTGTTGGGACTGGGATTTGAGCGCAAAGACTTCAATCGCCCCACAGAGGAGTTCAGCGGTGGATGGCGCATGCGTATAGAATTGGCCAAACTACTCTTGAAAAAACCCGATGTACTGCTTCTTGACGAGCCTACCAATCACCTCGACATCGAGTCGATACAGTGGCTCGAAGAGTTCCTTATCAACAACGGACAGGCTGTCATTGTCATCTCGCACGACCGTGCATTTGTCGATCACATTACCACCCGCACCATCGAAGTGACAATGGGACGCATTTACGACTATAAAGTCAACTATTCGCAATATCTGGAGCTACGCAAAGAGCGTCGCGAACAGCAAATGAAAGCCTACAACGACCAACAAAAGATGATAGCCGAGACCAAGGAGTTTATAGAGCGATTTAAGGGTACTTACTCCAAGACACTGCAAGTACAATCGCGCGTAAAAATGCTCGAAAAGCTCGAAATCATTGAGGTCGACGAGGAAGACACATCGGCTCTGCGTCTGCGCTTCCCACCCGCACCTCGCTCGGGCAACTATCCGGTCATTGCCGATGGTGTAGGTAAGGCATACGGCGATAAGCGCGTCTTTGCCAATGCCAATTTTACTATCGAGCGTGGCGAAAAAGTAGCCTTTGTGGGCAAAAACGGTGAGGGTAAATCGACCCTCGTAAAGTGCATCATGAACGAAATAGAGCACGAAGGCACACTCACTCTCGGGCACAATGTCATGATAGGCTATTTTGCCCAAAATCAAGCCTCGCTATTAGACGAAAACCTTACTGTATTCCAGACTATCGATGATGTGGCCAAAGGCGATGTACGCCTACAGATACGCGACTTGTTGGGTGCATTCATGTTTGGTGGCGAAGAGTCAACCAAGAAGGTAAAAGTACTGTCGGGTGGTGAACGCACCCGATTGGCCATGATAAAGTTGCTTCTCGAACCGGTAAATCTGCTCATCCTTGACGAGCCTACCAATCACCTCGACATGAAGACCAAGGACATATTGAAGAGTGCATTGCAAGCATTCGATGGTACACTCATTGTCGTCTCGCACGACCGCGACTTCCTCGACGGATTGGTGTCGAAAGTATACGAGTTTGGCGAAGGTCGCGTACGCGAGCACCTCGGTGGCGTGTATGACTTCTTGGAGAAAAAGCGCATAGAAAATCTCAACGAGCTGGAGCGAACACGCAAATCGTAACTACCATGAAAATACAATTTATTGTTGTAGGAAAAACCGCCCAAAGTTATCTGATAGAGAGTATTGCCGACTATACAGCCCGCATACGTCGTTACCTGCCATTTGATATGGAGGTAATTCCCGAGCTGAAAAACACACGCAATATGACTACCGACAAGCAAAAGGAAGGCGAAGGAGAGGCCATCTTGCGCGCCTTACAACCGGGCGACTTTGTTGTACTACTCGACGAGCATGGACAGGAGTTTACTTCCGTAAAATTTGCCCGCTACATCGAGCAGAAAATGCAAACAGTGGCCCGCCGATTAGTCTTTGTTGTAGGTGGTCCATACGGATTTTCACAAGCCGTATATGACCGTTGCAACGACAAATTATCGCTATCGAAGATGACTTTTTCGCACCAGATGGTACGCCTATTCTTTACCGAACAGCTATACCGCGCCATGACCATACTCAACAACGAACCCTATCATCACGAATAACACACAATAACACACCATAACTATGAAAAAAAATCTATTCATCACACTGTTTCTTTTTACAATTGCACTCTGTAGCAGTGCCAATACCGTAGCCAACACCTCCGAGTCGGCCGAAACGGCAACCGAAGCATTCGACACACACATAGGTACTATGTGGGACTTGTCTATAGGCAAGAAGCTGGGCATTGTACGTCTCTCACTGCAACAGAGCGTATTTACCATCGACACATCGATGGAGCGTGCCATGACTATCGTAGGTGTCGACACAGAAATCATTCCCACATACCTCAAGGTAACTGCCTTGGGTTTCTATCTATATCACCGTGGCGATGCCGGCAACTATCGACATCTGCTCCGCTACCATGCCGGTCTTAATGGTGCTGTACCCTTCAAGCCTCTCAACCTCACTTGGGGGGCACGATACGAATCGACCTATATTGCAGGCAACTCTACTCCTACCAACAAACTGCGTACACGCATACGCCTGGTGGGTAATATACCCAACTCCAAGTTTGCTCCTTTCATAGGAAGTGAACACTTCCTGCAACTCAATGGCACAAGTGCCGGACACACCGAGCGTATTTGGATAGACTTGGGCTTAACATATAAAATCGATAAGAACAATGCGGTCGAGCTCCTTATCCGCGAAGAAAATCGCCAACTCGCCACACCTCAACAATGGAACACCAACATAGGCTTTGCTTATAAAGTAAACTTGTAACAAACTCACATACCCCTATTGCATAGCGAGTATTGTAGCATACTCCTACAGCAACAAAACAACGCGGGCTGTGCCGGATAATCGACACAGCCCGCGCTCTCGGTTCAATAATACCAATATGTGATTATCTTATCACCACTTTCTTCACCTCGGCATCCACGGCTACGATGTATACACCTTGCTGTAAGGGTATCTCATTGTGTCCGGCTTGCAAGGCTACTCTTTGCACCATACCATCTATGGTGCTTATCGCAGCCTCTTGTGCCACAGGGCTGTCCACTACTACCTTGCGGTCGGTGGCATAGATGCGGATGGTACTCTCTACGTCGGCAAGGTCCGATATGTCGCTTTCGCCTGCCATATTGCCGTCTTGAAGGGTGCAGGCTATCATGAGGTCGGCTATCGTCTGCATTGTGTAGTCGCGGGTTATAACCACTGCATGGCTTATCGATACATGCTCGGTGGTGCTGTATTGTTCGTTGGGCTTGAGCTTTATTGTGAACAATGGGCCTTCGCTTCCCGATATGGGTGTAGGCGGTTGAGGATAGGACAATGCCTTTTCTTGACCGTGTGACGTTGCGGCTCGTGAGGTGGCCGACTGCTCGCTATTGCCCGACTTGATTATGTACAAATCTTCGCCATAGATGACTATCGGTGTGGGGGTTTGGGGGTATATCAGCACACGCAAACGGCCGTCTTGCAACGATATGGTCTCCATTCGGTAGCCCTCGGCTCGCGTCGACAATGATACTGCGTAGCGGTCGTTTTGTTTCACTGCCGTGAGGCCTTCGGGCAACTCTATATCGCATTGCATGCCCACTACGGGTACTGTGTTCTGCATCGATATGGGCAGTGATACTTCTTGGGGTTGCCATTCGTTATTTTCCTTTCTCACTTTTATCGATTCGGCGGCGAGGCTTATGCCCGGCTCGGCTCCTATCTCCAATATATAGGTGAAATCTTTCCAACCATAGGCTTTGCTGTATGTTTCTACACAGCCCGCCGGTACATATACAAGGGTATACTTGTCAACACTGAGGAATGTGTTGCCTTGTATTTCGGGCGGTGTGGTTGCTTGCACTATTATTTGGGTCAGGCCTGTGCAGGCTTGGAAAGCCGATGTACCTATCGTTGCAACGCTCTCGGGAAGGGTAACAGACGTCAAGGCCTTACAGTTATAGAAAGCAAAGTTGCCTATCTCGGTCACTCCGCTATCTATGGTTACATTGGCCAAAGCGGTACATCCCTCAAATGCCGCACCGCCTATCGCGGTAACACTCGCGGGGATAACTGCCGATGTCAAGCCGATGCATCCTCGGAAGGCTGAGTTGCCTATCGCGGTGACTCTGTAGGTAATGCCTCGGTACATTACGCTCTCGGGGATTACTACCTCTCCGATGTATTCATCGGCATACTCATCGTAAGTACTGCCTTTGTAGGTTACCTCTACCGTCTCGTTTTCTTCGTCGGTTATCTTGTAGCAGATACCCTCTGCAACAAATACATTTTCTCCTATCTCTATTATATTGGTAAATTGGTTCCATTGTGTGGCACTGCTATACGACCATGAACTGCCTACAGGCACATACAGTGGTATGGACTTGTCTACCCGATTGAATGTATTGCTCTTTACAGTGGGGCGTGTGGTTGCATGAACTCTCATTTGGGTCAATCCCGTGCAATACGAGAAGGCATAGTCGCCTATAGAAGTGGTACTGCTCGGGATATCTACCAATGTCAAGGCAAAACAACCTCGGAAGGCCGAGTTGCCTATCGTTGCAACTCCCTCGGGGAGGGTAACAGATGTCAAGGCAGTACAGTTATAGAAAGCATAGTCACCTATCTCGGTCACTCCGCGCTCTATGGTTACATTGGCCAAGGCAGTACATCCCTCAAATGCCACACCGCCTATCGCGGTGACACTGCCGGGGATAACTACCGATGTCAGACCGGTGCAACCCTTGAAGGCCGATTTGCCTATCGCGGCAACTCCGTCGGAGATAGTTACTGAGGTAAGTCCATAGCAGTATGAAAAAGCCTGCTCGCCTATCTCGGTGACACTGCCCGGAATAACAACCGATGTAACACTGCTGCACGCTTGGAAAGCCGATGTACCTATCGTTGCAACTCCCTCGGGAAGGGTAACAGATGTCAAGGCCGTACAGTTATAGAAAGCATAGTTGCCTATCTCGGTCACTCCGCTATCTATGGTTACATTGGCCAAAGCGGTACATTCCTCAAATGCCGCACCGCCTATCGCGGTAACACTCGCGGGGATAACTGCCGATGTCAAACCGGTGCAACTCTTGAAGGCCGATGTGCCTATCGCGGTGACACTGTAGGTAATGCCTCGGTACACCACGCTCTCGGGTATTACTACCTCTCCGGTGTATTCATCGGCATACTCACTATAATAACCACCCTTGAAGGTTACCTCTACGGTGCGATTCTCGCTACTTGTCACCTTGTAATAGATACCGTCTGCTTCTATAGCAGTACCTACGGGAAGAACCGGTAGTTTCACTGTGACGTTGACAACAGTATTGGCACTGTATTCTTCATTGCCATCGGTCGCAAACATATCGGCAGGGATGTTTACCGAGTATGCTCCTTCGACATAGATAGGCTCGGTAGTGTATAGGCGCACTTGGGTGGCAAGGGGTGAGCCATCGGCTGTAGTACCCTCGGCATCGAGCATCTCTGCCACAAGCGTGGCTACGGTACTGCCCTCGGCATCTTTTACTGCAGCACCGGTCTCATTGGCACAGTATACCGGTTTGTTAAACTCAACAACTATTTCACTGAAAGACTCAACCTCAGCACCCTCGGCCGGAGTAGTTTTGACAACAGCCAACGGTGCGGGTGCTATTATATTGGTAAACTCACTCCAATACTCGGCATTGCTATACACATCGGCACAATGCAACGGTACATGTACGGGTATAGTTCGGCTTACGCTATTGAATGTGGTGCTATAAATAG
>JAFXAB010000054.1 GCA_017522135.1 Bacteroidaceae bacterium | reverse complement strand
TCCCGATAGTATTATGCTCCGTTTGCAATACTGGTTACAAACAGGTCGAAGGCTTAACCTGAAGAATCCAAAACGCTTTACGGAGAAACTTCAACTCTATAAAATGAAATACCGTAATCCAGATATGCTTCGTTGTACAGATAAATATGAAGTACGAAAGTATATTGAAGAGAAAGGATTCGGAGAATATCTGATTCCGTTGATTGGTGTATACAATAGTGTTGAAGAGATAGATTACTCAAAATTGCCAAATAAGTTCGTCGCAAAAACAACGGATGGTGGAGGTGGAAATCAAGTGCTTATCTGTAAAGATAAACACACTCTTTCAGAAGAAGTTTTCAAGGAACGATTGAAGGGATGGATGTCTGCCCGAAAAGTAAAAAAGCAAGCAGGGCGAGAATGGGCATATGAGAATAACTATCCACGTAGGATTATCATAGAAGAACTTATAGGAGCTGATAATATCAAAAAAGATTTATGCGACTATAAGTTCTTTTGTTTTAATGGAGAGCCTCATTATTGCCAATTAATTCAAGACCGTTCAACAGAAGAAACGATAGATTTCTATGATATGGAATGGGATCATATGCCGTTCAGAGGTCTTAATCCACAGTGTGATTCGGCATTACATAAAGCAGACAAACCTGAAGATTTTGAACAAATGAAAGATATTGCTCAAAAACTTTCTAAAGGATTTCCGTTTGTTAGAGTCGATTTATATTCTGTTAAGGAAGGGGTTTATTTTGGAGAACTTACATTCTATCCAGCTAGTGGCTATGGTCATTTTACACCTGATGAGTGGGATGAAAAGATAGGCGAGATACTTACTATACCTAATCATTGACTTTTAGAGTAATAAACAACTAATAATCAATTATATATCAGAAAGCCTTAATAGTCTAAATGATTACAAGTTCCACTGTATGAATGGAAAGGTATCCTATATGTACGGTTTGTTAGATCGAAGTATGGGTCAATCTGTTCGATTGGGAGTGTATAATAGAGAATTTGAGAAACTAAATGTATCACGAAATGATGATCAACCTCAGGATATTCCCTTACCCAAACTACAAAACTTTGACAAAATGATTTCCATAGCCGAGAGTTTATCCAGAAGGTTCCCACATGTAAGAGTTGACCTATATAACATTTCAGATAATATCTATTTCGGAGAATTGACTTTTTATGACGGTAGTGGTTATATGACATTCACTCCGGATTCATTTGATGAGGAACTAGGTAGAGATTTTGATACAAGTTCTTTTCATTAAATAATAATTTCACCATAAATAATTGAAGTATATCATAACGAGACATCTTTCATATTCAATACTTTTTATTTATATACCACAATGCAAAAGAAGTTGTTTATTGTAGTAAATCAAGACTTTTTTTTCTTGAGTCATCGATTGCCTATTGGTGTTGCAGCGAGAGAGGCAGGATATGATGTAACCATTATATGTGAGGATACCGGTGTTTCTCATAAAATACGTGAGGTCGGGTTGAATACAATAGATCTACCTATAAATAAGGCCGGAACAAACTTGAGTGATGAAATAAAGACACTGCTTTTCTTATATAATCTTTTCCGAAAAGAAAAGCCCGATATAGTCCATCTTGTAGGACTCAAAACTATGCTTTGGGGAAGTCTGGCTTGCAGACTTGCGGGAGTCAAAGCTATGGTTAGTGCTGTATCTGGTCTGGGCGTGCTCTTCGATGAGGAGCACGCCCATTCTTTTATGTCACGATCTATTCTTAAAGTATTGCGAATAACTCATGGCAAAAAGAACACAAAAGTAATATTCCAGAATAATGACGATAAGAGTATATTCATGAATGCTCGTATCATGAAAGAGAAGCAATGTGCTTTCACGAATGGTAGCGGCATCAATCTGGATAACTATGAGTATACCCCCGAGCCTACTGATGGACCTATAAAAGTTATCTTTACGGCACGAATGGTTGCTGATAAGGGTACTCTTATTCTTATAGACGCGGCTAAAAAACTTGAAGGTGAATATCGAGGTAAAGTTCAGTTCTTATTATGTGGAGGACTGGATACTAATCCCAAAGGCATAACACGCGAAATGCTTGAGAGTTGTTGCGATAGCGAGTATATTCAATGGTTGGGCTACCGGAAAGATATATTGGAATTGTTGAAACAATCACATATTATGGCATTCCCATCGTGGTATCGTGAGGGCTTACCTAAATCTGTTATTGAGGCAGAGGCAATAGGTCGTCCTGTTGTTACTACTGATTCTGTTGGATGCCGTGATACTGTTGTTGATGGCAAAAACGGTTATATGATACCGATTAAGGATTCTAATGCGCTTGCTGTGGCACTCAAAAAACTCATAGATAACCCAGATTTGCGTAGAGAAATGGGCAAGAATGCACGTGAATTTGCCGTAAATAAGTTTGATATCCGCGATGTTATCAAGGTTCATATGAATGTATATAAGGCGGTTTTAGAGTAATTTCTAATATTATATTTTCTATTCGGGATGAGGATAGTAGCTATCTTCATCCTTTTTTTATTCTAATCATTGTGATTTGCGATAAATATTTATTTCCTCTCCCCTACTCTTTGCTGATGTTATAGTTTTGTGTGATTTTTGCGGTGGCAATTTTGCTACATAACTTTTACTTGTTTTATTATGACTAAAGATGATTTTATAAGACTGCAAGAGGGGTATCGCTTGAGTAACGTGGGGCTTAGGGCTTTTTTGCACGATGTGGGTATGAGTTTTTCTCAATACAATTATTGGCTGTGTAAGTATTATGGCGATGTTGTTGATGATGTGGCTGCCATGGGGTGTGGGGGTGTTACACTTTTTGATTTTATGCGAGGGATTGTGGCTCGTTATAGGCTGCGTGGGCAGATACGCACGAGTGAGACTTACTTGTCGACGCTGAACAGCTTGATGCGTTATCGCTGTGGTGTGGATGTGTCTCTTGCCGATGTGGATAGTGAACTTGTGGAGGGGTATAAAGGTCACCTTAAGGGTATGGGGTTGTCGCCCAATACGGTCTCTTTCTATCTGAAGCATTTGAGGGCGGCTTATTACAGGGCTGTGGATGATGAGTTGGTGACGGATAGGCGACCTTTCAGGCGGGTGACGACTTCTATTGAGAGGACTGCCAAGAGGGCTGTTTCGCTGACGGTTATCAAGCGGCTGAAGTTGATTGACTGCAATGAGCATCCGTCGCGATTGTTTGCTCGCGATATGTTTATGTTTAGTTTCTATACACGTGGTATGTCGTTTGTTGATATTGCTTTCTTGCAGAAGAAAAATTTGCGTGGCAATGTGTTGCTGTATCGTCGTAGGAAGACCAACCAAGAGTTGTGTATACATTGGGAGCCTTGTATGGAGAGTATTCTGCAGGCTTATCGTGCCGATGTTTCGTCGCCTTACTTGTTTGGTATTATTCGTAAGGGGCACAACGACCCTCGACGGCAGTACCAGAATACTTTGCTGCGCATCAACAGGCACTTGAAGGAGATAGGTCGCGGGCTGGGATTGCAGCAGCCGTTGACGATGTATTGTGCACGACATTCGTGGGCGAGTATTGCGCGACAGGAGGGTATACCTTTGTCGGTCATCAGCGAGGGTATGGGGCACGACTCGGAGCGGACTACTCAGATATATCTGGCTTCGTTGAGGAGTGAAGTTATTGATAATGCCAATAAGAAAATTCTCAGTTTGATACATCATTAAAAGAGTCTAAGAGTATACTGATTACCAAATGTTTACTCCATATCGAATTCTTTACATACTATTCTATCCGGGGGGAGTAATTATTTATTATTTGGCCAACTATGTTTTTTTCTAATAAAATCTTTATAACTTTGTAGTTGAAAAGGACATATAGTATGCAAATGTTGAGATGTATACGACTGATGTTGGTTGGTTGGTTCGTCTTACGTTGGTACTATTGTTGAGCATGCATAGGAATAACATACAATTATAATAACCGAGGCAAATGGCACTATCTCTGAAGACGTTGGCAGTACGAACAGTTACAGGAGCTGTATTTGTGGCTGTAATTGTGGGTAGCATTTTGTGCAATGACTATACTTTTGCATTGGTGTTTGCGGCATTTGCGGCACTGGCTTCGGCCGAGTTTTACAAGCTTGTTGATGACCTTACGCATAGTCCGCGGGGTACACTTTTTGTAGATATTATGGGTACGATATTGTTGTTTATTACCTTCTATATCTATGCTGCTAAGGACTTTGATGCAAGCAGTATCATTACAGTGCCTTACTTGGTATACTTCTTGGTGCGATTTATCATGCAGTTGTACGACAAGGTCGAGCGTCCGCTCGAGGGCTGGGCATATAGCTTTCTTGGGCAGATATATGTAGCACTCCCCTTTGCAATGTGCAATGTGCTTTATTTCCGGTTCTCTCCTATTATATTGTTATCGCTATTTGTATTTATATGGGTAAACGACACAGGTGCCTACTTGGTAGGTTGCACGATAGGCCGACATCGTTTGTATGAGCGCATATCGCCCAAGAAATCTTGGGAAGGTTTCTGGGGAGGGCTCATCTTGGCGGCAGGTGTAGCTTACTTGGCTTCGCTATATCTCGATATTCTCAACACATGGCAATGGATAGGATTGGCTCTCACCTGCTCTATCTTTGGTACATGGGGCGACTTGTGTGAGTCGCTTATCAAACGTTCGCTCAATGTGAAAGACTCGGGCAAAAGTCTCCCGGGGCATGGTGGTTGGCTCGACCGTTTCGATAGTGTATTGTTGGCAGTACCGGCCTCTATTCTCTACCTTTTTATTGCCATTGCTATTGCTTAGTAACTCTCTTTATACTACAATAGGGATGCTTGTCTGTTGGTGAGCATCCCTATTGTAGTATAGTACGGTGGGGCTATTCTACTGCAATGGCATTCATGTGTCGTTGCATGCGCTCGGCGGCATCGCGTGCTTTTTGCGAAATTCTATCGGCGGTACCTACTCCTACTTCCATGGCTTTTTGCCGGGTGTGCTCTACCAGATGTTCGGCCCATTTGTTACTTTCTTGAAGTTTTTGCATCATTGCACGACGCATATTTTCGCCTTGTGCCGATTGGGCATAACGGTACATACATAGAGAGGCTATGATGCCTACTCCTAACATTGCGATTATCAGACCATTGGTTTTCATATAACTTTCTATTAAATATAACATTAGGTACTTTTTATATTGAACACAATAGTACCGGTGAGTGTTTTCGAGCAAGCGATTTATTAACGTTACTACGGTAAAGATTGGCTATCATAGTCTAAATAATGAAAACATATAAACCGCCCGAAAGATGTAATTGTTATGGTGATATAAGTAAACCTCCTCTATAATATAAACCATCTAAAGATTTGAATTATGGACAAGACAAAAGAAAAAAAACCACAAGCATGCAACACTACTAACTGTAACAATGACAAGAGTAAGGAGAACAAAGATTGCAACAAAAAATAGCCTATTATTGTCGTACAATATGAAGCTTGTTGTAATATGACAAAGAGCGAAGCTGTGCCAATGTTTTTTATACTTTGACACAGCTTCCATTATTTATAAAGAGCGGCAAACGGGGCTCGAACCCGCGACCCTGAGCTTGGGAAGCTCATGCTCTACCAACTGAGCTACTGCCGCATTATTTTTATTATCTCGGTTGTTAAGTATTGCAATTTTATAGGCACACGTTTACTCTACTACCTCCACCAAGAAACTTACCGGACGAAACCCATCGTTACATGATAACATGGCCGAGTGAGGATTGCGCATCCAACCATCGTAAAAGTTACCCCCACCCTGAGCAAGTTGTGTTACAAAGGGTAAGAGTGTTTCCCATGCACTATCGCACATACCTGCCGGTCTTTTACAGTCTATTACATCAAAGGTCTGTCCTACTTGCATATCACATGTATGCTCTATAGGATTTTCGTATTGCTCCATCAGGTCGTTGTAGCAAGCCATACGCATTACTGTTATTTTTACTTTCTTCATCTACGCAATACCTATTTGTGGCTTGTCGACACTTGTTATGCATGCTACATATCTGCCTCGATATGAATTTTGCTATTTCAATTGCAATGCAAAGATAGTGCAAGAGAGACTAAAATACAAATATCTCATTGTCAAAGATTATTTTTGAGAGCAAAATTTCTATAATTTTTGTATGTTTGCACACACCAATATTGAAGCATATAATTTATGAAACGCATAGGTATTCTATCAGACACACATGCACATTGGGATGAACGCTATGCACGCTACTTTGTCGATTGCGACGAGATATGGCATGCAGGCGATATAGGTAGTATCGAGGTTTTGGAGCAACTCGAATCGATAAAACCGGTGCGAGCGGTGTATGGAAATATAGACGGAGCACCCATTCGCATACGCACAAAACAACATCAACGATTTGATATAGAAGGCATATCGGTGTGGATAACACACATAGGTGGATATCCCGGCAAATATGCTCGTGAAGTAACACCCGAGGTTTTTCGCAATCCACCCAAACTCTTCATTTCGGGACATTCGCACATCACAAAAGTTATGTATGACAAGACCCTCGACTGTCTGCACATCAACCCCGGTGCGGCAGGATTGTATGGATTTCATAAAGTGCGCACATTGGTAAGACTTGTTATAGACAACGGCACCTTCAGCGACCTTGAAATTATAGAGTTACGAGATGAAAGAAAAGATAAAAACTTGTAAATCGCAATACGATACCCGAAAATAATCATTACATTTGCGATATATAACCATAAACAACGCTTATAGATGAAAGCAACGTACTACCCTATCATACGCATAGTATTCACCTTGATTGTGGGTATTTTTATGATAATATCCCCAAGCAGTATACTCTCATATATAGCCATAATTATAGGTCTGCTACTGCTCATACCCGGTATAGTACAACTACTGCGCTATGCAATTATACGCTTTCAGCGCAACCACCGCGATCGTCGCAATAGCTCTATCAAATTTCCCGTCTTACCGACAGCTTGCGCCGTGACAGGTATCCTGATTATCGTTTTCTGGAAAGAAGTTGTAAAGATATTCTCTATTGTATTGGCATCAAGCCTCCTATTGGCCGGCATATACGAAATTATGATGATAGCGCGATCGGCCAATCGCAATAAACTCGGATACTACGTATTACCGGCATTGCTAACATTGCTGGGAGTATTTATACTCATCAACCCTCTCGATTTACTACCCAACGTTATAGTTATCATGTTTGGTGTCGGAGCCATCATATATTGTATCAATGAGATAATATACCTGGCTCGTATAGGTAAATAGGGAAATTCAACAGAATAGGTATATAGAACGTTTATCTTCGATCATTTCAAATATAAGTTGCACGACCTGCGGAATCACTTTGCGTACCTCGGGAGATAGTTGCATACCCAAAGAAGGACTTCCATTGACACTTACAGCCAACATATCTATCTGAGGAACAACCTCTTGCTTGTACACAGCATCTATAATATCGCGTACACCTTGATTGTGCAACGATAGCATTTGCATATAATCGTCACGAAAACGAGGTGACAGACGACGTACAGTACCGGCAGGATATTCGTCGTATGTGGCATCGACAAGAATGAGGTGGTTGTAATGCAACACAGCAGATAGCAAATTCTCACCACCCATGCCGCCATCAAGCACATCCACACCCTCGGGCATTGTAAATGACTTGAGCATGTGCACAATGTGAATACCCACTCCGGCATCATTCAAAACCAAATTACCTATACCCAGTATCAAAATATTTTTCATCATTCGATTTTTTATTATACTGTAAAATCGAGCACCATCTCACCCATGATAGCACCATATATCCGACAAACAGAAGAGACAAAACATTTGTTCAGCGCAACGAGTTGTATACAGAGTATTATAACATGAGGATGGAATTTTTAGGAGAGATTTATATTGCATTTGCACAAGTTATATTGTACCTTTGTAGATGATTAAACCAACAATAGTATTTATATGAAACGTATACTCATTTTCAGCTCAATAACATTGACATTGTATGCAATGACATCATGCAGAGGTAATTATGAAGCGACCAAAGTTGCTTACGAAAAGGCTATGGCAGCAGCTGTCGAGCGTCCAACCATTACGGCCGATACACCCACCGACGATGCAATCACCGAAATACAACCTATGGTATCGACCTCAAGCGAAACAAAAGAGCGCACCGAGAGTGTAAAGGTGCTTGATGATGCCTCTATACAAGCCTATAGTGTGGTAGTAGGCAGTTTCAAGCAGCTCACTAACGCCAATGGCATGTGCGACCGACTCAAAGAAGATGGTTATGAGGCTTTTGTTGCACAAAATGCACACGGCATGTATCGAGTCATAGCCTGCACTTTTGCCACACGCAACGAGGCTGTAGAAGCACGCAAAGAATTGATTAAACGTTATCCCACATCTTATATTGGCAATCCTTGGTTGCTCATTCAACAATAGTAACAGCCATTATCGCCATCGAACACATAGGGCAACAATATTTTTATAAAGACCCATATAATTTATATACATAAACTTCGTTTATAATGTATAAACTGCTACCGATGGTAGATAAACGCACGACAATAGCAACATGAGTTTTATCAAGAAAGCCATACCACTACTCATCGTCCTTGCAATGTTGCCCAAGCAAATACAGGCACAAGAGGGACGCACATCATACGATTTCATGAATATTACCCCTTCGGCACATGCCTACGCCTTGGGTGGTAATAATATCTCAATCATTGAAGAAGATATAACACTTACTGAAAACAACCCCGCACTACTCGGACCCGAAATGAACTTGAAGTGGGGATTTAACTACATGATGTATGTAGCCGGCATGCACTTTGCCGGAACGACATTCGGTATAGCTACCTCCGATCGTAGCGCATTGGCCGCCGGAGTTCAATACTATGGATATGGCTCTATGCCACTGATGGACGAAACAGGACAACAACTGGGTAAATTCAGTCCACAAGATATTCAGATACAATGCACCTACTCACACGATATTGTCGAGGGATTGCGAGGCGGTATCAAGCTCAAGTTTGTCTACTCCAACTACGAGCAATACACCGGTATGGCACTTGCAGCCGACCTTGGTCTCAATTACTACAATGCCGAAAAAGAGTACTCACTATCGCTTGTAGGTCGCAACTTAGGCGGACAGCTCAAACGATTTGCCAACGAGTATGGCAATCTGCCTATGGATTTACAGTTAGGCTACAGTCAAATTGTAAACGACACACCTGTGCGCATATCAATTATGGCACACGACCTATGGCGATGGAAAATACCATACCCCACCACTACTACCAACAATAGTGGAGTTGTGGTCAATGACAAGTTCTTCGAGCACCTCTTCCGTCACCTTATTTTCGGTGTAGAATATTTGTTTAGCGACAGTTTCTACTTAGGTCTTGGCTACAATTACAAGACAGCAAGTGACATGCGCACCGACAATCGCAATATTATTTCGGGATTCAGCATAGGAGCAGGACTCAAGGTCAAGATGTTTGCCTTTGACGTTGCCGTAGCAAGTCACCACGTAGGTGGCACTACCCTCATGCTCAATCTGTCGACCAATCTATACGAATTTGGCAAATAAACATAGACACTACATTATGACAAATACACCTCGCATCACTATAGCCATCGACGGTTTTTCTTCTTGTGGCAAGAGTACAATGGCCAAGGAGTTGGCTCGTCGCATAGGCTATATATATATCGATAGCGGTGCTATGTATCGCGCCGTGACATTATACTGCCTCGATAACAATCTTATCATCGACAACACTGTACAGCGCGATGCCCTTGCACAAGCTATGGAGAACATCAAAATCGGCTTTGTCACCAACCCCACTACCGGCAAGCAGGAGACTTACCTCAATGGAGTGTGTGTCGAAAAGGAGATACGCACCATGCGTGTATCGCAATGTGTGAGCTTAGTGAGCCAGATAGACTTTGTACGCACAGCACTCGTTGCACAACAGCGTGCCATGGGTGAGGCCAAAGGCATCGTTATGGATGGTCGTGATATAGGTACAGCCGTGTTTCCCGATGCCGAGATGAAGATATTTGTTACAGCATCGGCACGAGTACGAGCCGAGCGACGTGCAGCTGAAATGGAAGATGCTGATATTGACGCTATTGAACGCAACATAGCCATGCGTGATGAGACGGATATGACTCGCGAGATAAGCCCCCTTCGCAAGGCCGATGATGCTATAGAACTCGACAACTCGCACATGACTATTGCCGAGCAAGACGCATGGCTCAAAGCTCGATACAACGAAGTTATAGAACGTCTTAACCCATAACACTATGGCAAGAGTAGAAATAGATACCAACTCGGGATTTTGCAACGGTGTGGTACGCGCCATACAAGCAGCCGAACAAGAACTGGAAAAAGGTGAACAACTATACTGTCTTGGCGACATTGTACACAACAGCAATGAAGTTGAACGCTTGCGCGCCAAGGGCCTTATAACCATCAATCACGATGAGTTGCGCCAACTACGCAATGTAAAAGTATTGCTACGCGCACATGGCGAGCCACCCGAAACATACCATATAGCACGGGAAAATAATATTGAAATTATCGATGCAACCTGCCCCGTTGTATTGCAGTTGCAACGCAAGATAAAGAAAAGCTACGATACACGTACAAGCAACAACGACCAAGTACTGATATATGGCAAGGTAGGTCACGCCGAGGTAAACGGTTTGGTGGGTCAGACCAATGGCGAAGCTATCGTGTTGGAAACACCCGGCGACTTGGACAAAGTAGACTTCGACCAACGCATCACGTTGTATTCACAAACCACCAAATCGGTACAACACTTTGCCGAAATGGTACAATTGATACAAGAGCGCACTGCCAAAGACAAATTTGAATGGCACGACACCATTTGCCGCCAAGTAGCCAACCGCATACCCAACATACGCGAGTTTGCACGCACACACGACCTTGTACTGTTTGTGTGCGGTAAGAAGAGCAGCAACGGCAAGGTACTCTACGAGGAGTGTCGCTCGGTAAACGAGAACACCCACCTTGTATCGGACATCGAGGAGCTCAATCCCGCATGGCTCGAAGGCAAGAGCAATATAGGTATATGCGGAGCCACCTCTACCCCACGCTGGCTCATGGCCGAGTTCCAAGCCCGAGTTGAAGAAATCATCGAAAAATAAAATATCATTCATTATACCGCATCAAAAGAGGCTGTATCACACATGCAAGTGAAACAGCCTCTTTTCTTGGCATATATCTGTAAAACAAAACAGGCTGCATCCACCAAGGGAGCAGCCTGTTTTATCGGATAGTTTGTTATACTCTATTATGCACCGAAGTTGTCGTACATAATGCTCTCGGGCTCTACGCCGAGGCTGTCGAGCATCGAAACAACGGCCTTGGACATCGGGCCGGGACCACACATGTAGTACTCGATATCTTCGGGTGCTTCGTGGTCTTTGAGATATGTTTCGTAGATAACTTGGTGAACAAAACCGGCTGTATACTTCACACCTGCCGCATCGGCTGCGGGATCGGGACGGTCGAGTGCAAGGTGGAATGAGAAGTTGGGGAAGTCCTTCTCCAATTGCAAGAAGTCTTCGAGATAGAATACCTCGTTGAGTGCACGTGCACCGTAGAAGTATGACATCTTACGGTCGGTAGTCTTCAAGGTCTTGGTGAGGTGCATGATCTGAGCACGCAAGGGAGTCATACCGGCACCACCACCTACCCACATCATCTCCTTCTTAGAGTCGAAGATGGGATGGAAATCGCCATAAGGACCGCTCATGATAACCTTATCACCGGGCTTGAGAGTAAAGATGTATGATGATGCAATACCGGGCATAACATCTTGGAAGCCTGTTTGAGGACGGGGTTTCATGGGAGGTGTAGCAATACGCACGGTGAGCATGATGCGATCACCCTCGGCAGGATAGTTGGCCATTGAGTAAGCACGCACGGTGGGCTCGGTATTCTTACACTTGAGGTCGAAGAGACCGAAGTTCTTCCACGCATCGAGATAACCTTCGCCAATGAGCGACTTGTCGATGTCCTTGTCATAGTCCATCTCGTATGCAGGAATCTTAATTTGGGCATACGAACCGGGGATGAAGTCCATGTGTTCGCCCTCGGGCAACTTCACGATAAACTCTTTGATAAAAGTAGCAACGTTCTTGTTTGAGATAACCTCGCACTCCCACTCTTTTACACCCAATACCGACTCGGGTACTTTGATAGAGAGATCGCCTTTTACTTTTACTTGGCAACCCAAACGCCAGTTGTTTTGTTGCTCTTTGCGTGAGAAGTGAACAGTCTCGGTAGGAAGTATCTCACCACCACCTTCAGTCACTTGACAACGACATTGAGCACAAGAGCCACCACCACCACAAGCCGAGGGCAAGTATACCTTTTGAGCAGCGAGAGTCGAGAGGAGGCTTGCACCAGTCTCAGCTTCTACTACAGTATCGTTGTTGATAGTAATTTTTACTTTTCCCGAGGGAACCAAATATCGCTTGGCAACCAACAAGATGACTACCAAAAGCAGTATAATAATGAGGAAGATTACTATACTTGATAATAATACGTTTGTCATATTCATGTCTGTTTGCTTTACGATAAATTACAACTTAATACCCAAGAAGCTCATAAATGCAATACCCATAAGACCGGTAATGATAAAGGTAATACCTATACCTTTGAGCGGTGCAGGGACATTGCTATAAGCCAATTTCTCGCGAATGGCGGCAATACCTACAATGGCAAGCAACCAACCTATACCCGAGCCAAAGCCATAAACTGTAGCTGTACCTACTGAGTCGAATGCTCGTTGTTGCATGAAGAGTGAGCCACCAAGGATGGCACAGTTAACAGCAATAAGAGGCAAGAAGATACCCAACGAAGCATAAAGCGAGGGCGAGAAACGCTCCACTACCATCTCAACAAGTTGTACCATTGAAGCTACCACAGCGATGAAGAAGATGAGGCTGAGGAACGAAAGGTCTACATCGGCAAAGCTTTCGCCCAACCATGACAACGCACCGGGCTTAAGGATATAATTCTCGAGCAAATAGTTGACAGGAACTGTAAGCGTGAGCACAAAGGTCACAGCGATACCAAGTCCCAACGATGTCTTTACGGTCTTAGATACCGCAAGATAAGAACACATACCCAAGAAGTATGCAAATATCATGTTGTCTATAAAGATAGACTTTATGAACAGATTTAAACTTTCCATATTATACATTCTATAATTAAAGGGTAAGTATTACTTTTCTTGCAAATCTTTGTTATATATGCGGTGTACCCAAATGATGCAGGCCGATACGATAAGTGCCATAGGAGGCAAAATCATAAGACCGTTGTTTTGGTAACCCCACTCATAGCAAATATCGGGGATTACTTGGAAACCGAGCAATGTGCCCGAACCCAACAACTCACGGAAGAAACCTACAATAATGAGGATAAGTCCATAACCGATACCGTTACCGATACCGTCGAGGAACGACTCCCAGGGTTTATGACTAAGAGCAAACGCCTCAAGACGACCCATTACGATACAGTTGGTAATGATAAGACCTACGAACACCGAGAGTTGCTTGCTTACATCATAAGCAAATGCCTTGAGCGCTTGGTCAACAACAATAACCAATGCGGCAACAACCACCAGCTGAACGATAATACGGATACTGTTGGGGATAGTGTTACGCAAAAGTGAAATAACAACATTGGCAAGGGCTACCACCACTGTAACCGAGAGAGCCATTACAATAGAAGGCTCAAGCTTCGATGTTACGGCCAATGCCGAGCATATACCCAATACCTGTACAATAACAGGATTGTTCTTGGAAAGAGGACCTAATAATATTTCTTTGTTTTTCATATCCTACTCCTCCTTATTTTTCTATTGAATTTAAAAATGCGTTATAGGGCAACAATGAGTTTTCAATCATATCTTGTACACCCTTACTTGTAATCGTACCACCCGATACGGCATCAATATACTCGGCACCGTTCAAAGGTTTTTGACCTACTTTCATTACAGCAACAGGCTTCATCACACCATCAACAAAGAGGTGCTTGCCTACAAATTGTGATTGGAAAGTAGGATTTTCAATCTCGGCACCCAATCCCGGAGTTTCGCCTTGGTGTGCAAAGTATGAGCCATAAATAGTGTTGCCATCGGCATCAACAGCGATATAGCCCCAGATGGGACCCCACAAACCTGCACCGTAGAGGGGAAGGATATATTTCTTGTCACCATTGTCGAGCTGAGCAACGAAAACGGGCAATTGACGCTCATTTTGAGCTTTCTTAACCTCCGAAGCTACATCTACCTTGAAGGCATCGGCATTCTCTACTTTAGCAGCATTAGCATCTACTACATAGCTGTCAATGATATATTTGCTATAAAGCTCGACGGCATTTTGAGTAGTAGGCTCAAGGTTTACCGAGCTAAGTATTTGTTTCTTTTTATCAATCTCGATATTGGCTTGTTGCATAGGCTTGAGCGATACCGAAACAACTGCCAACAAAGCGGCAACGATAATCACCATAACAGAGGCGTAGAGTATCGTATAAGTATTTCCTTGTTTATTCATAATCTACCTCCTTATTATTTAGTGTTTTTAGCACGTTTGAGACGACGGCTGATATTAGCCTCTACAACATAGTGGTCGATGAGCGGAGCAAATGCATTCATAAACAATACAGCAAGCATTGCACCCTCGGGATAACCGGTATTGAACACACGGATAATGATAGCCATAGCACCAATGAGGAAACCATAGATATACTTACCGGTCTTGGTGCGAGCTGCTGTAACGGGGTCGGTAGCCATGAAGACTGCTGCAAAGGCAAAACCACCCAAGCATACTTGGTCGATGGGCGACAACAGAGCGGCAGCATAAATCGAAGGATCGACCATAGTACATACCCAAGCTGTGAGCAAACCACCGGCAAATACCGATACCATAATACGCCAGCTTGCGATACCTGTCAACAACAAGATAACCGCACCTATAAGAATAGCAAGTGTCGATGTTTCGCCAATAGAACCGGGAATAAGACCAATGAAGTAGTCGAGTGTAGTAAGAGGCTCGCCTACAATGTTGCGCAATACCAATTCATCGCCCACATTGGTTGCTACCTGACCGAGAGGCGTAGCACCCGAGAAGCCATCTACAACTGTACCATTACCGATACCGAAAGTATCGCCGGTGCGTACAAATACATTGTCACCACTCATCTTTGAGGGATAGGCAAAGAACAAGAAAGCACGAGTCACCAATGCTACGTTAAATATGTTCATACCGGTACCACCAAATACCTCTTTGGCAAAGATAACAGCAAAGGCTGTAGCAATAGCAATCATCCACAGAGGTGTATCAACGGGTACAATCATAGGAATGAGCATACCCGACACAAGGAAACCCTCTTGAATCTCGTGGTGACGCATTTGGGCAACGATAAACTCAATACCCAAACCTACGAGATACGACACCACAATCTTGGGCAATACAGCCAAGAAACC
>JAFXAB010000053.1 GCA_017522135.1 Bacteroidaceae bacterium | reverse complement strand
CTACATTGTCGCGTGCAATGATGTCGGTGGCCACACAACGCTCTCCTTGCATTTGCGAGTAACGATAATATCCGTCATCGCATAGCTCTACTATTTTACCATCAAGGGTTGTCATGTAACTTCCATACTCATCTCCGTGCAACACAACCGTCAACGTACTTCCATCGGGTAGGGTTATCACACGGGGGGTATTGTCGGCCGGTAGTGCCATTCCTTGTAACGCTATGCACAATGCAGTAGCGACACTGAGTAATACTCTTTTTCTCATTGGTCTATAATTTGGTGTTTCTAATATTCGTATTTGTCATTTCTACAATTGACAAAGATAGTGCTTTATTTTTATAATTATGTGCTTTGGAGCAAAAAGTTAATCGCCTATGCAATACAGCTGCTCTATGGTGTATTGTTATGTTGTTGATATTCAGTTGGTTGCATACAATAAGAGGTGCGTCGGAAAATCATTCTCACGCACCTCGCATTATATCTCCTTGTGATAGAACTGTGTGGCACTACTCTTTTATAAACTCGATGTCCTCAAGCAGAATATCTCTCAAAGCACTGCGATCGAGTATACTCACCTCATTTACTGTATAGTCAATTATTTTTTCCTGTTTCATCTCGGCAAGTGTGTTGAGCAAAGCTGTACGTTGCACGCCAAAGTAGCTATACAAGTCGCGCTGGCGGGCATTGATGCGAATGTTGGTAGCATTGCGCGAGGTGAGAATAAGTATCCAGTGGGCCAAACGCTCTCGCAAGTCGCCCGTTCCCATCGACATTAGGCACTCTTTGTTCTTTTGGCTGCGACGCGACAAGATGTTGAGCAGGTTTATCATGAAAATAGGTTCGTCTTGCATGAGTGTCATAAAAGTCGATTTATCAATCTGCATCATACCTATCTGTCCTACAGCATAATAGTTGGCCGGATAAGTCGTACTGCGGCCAAACAGATGGTCGGGGGCTATTATATCGGGGGCATGCAATATCTGGCTCAATTTTACCTTACCATCGTATGTATTCATCTCACAGCGAATACTGCCCGACAGCAGAAACTTCAGATGTGTACATGCATCCGAGCGTGAAGCAATTTTTTCCCCATCTTCATATTTAAGAAAGTGAAAACGTATTTTTTCTATCAATTCCAACAATTTTGCACGACTCACTCCTTGAAAAAGTGGTAGCTGCATGAGTGTCTGATATATGCTTTCCATACAATTTTAAGTAGGTTTTTTATATCTGTAGTTACTTATTTGCCTTTTCTTATGCCATGTTTGTCGGCAACCCTTCCGGTCGCGCAACAACAACCCTGCTTGCAAAAATAGAAATTAATTTTTATAAAGATCCATCCGATAAGAAAAAATAACTTTTAGCTACACACATGGCAGCACCTACCTCTTTTCAAATATGCACATCATCGCACTTGTTACAAAAAATAAATAATTTTCTTTTTTCTACTCTCGCTTTTCACTATCTTTGCGCCCAAATTATAAAAACCATTTAATCTTATTTATGTTATGGGAGAAGCATTGACTTTTCTGAAAGAATTTTTCAGCAATTTCTCTTTTGAAGAAACCGTTAGTTCGTTCATTATCATGTTTATGGTTATCGATATGGTTGGTCTCACGCCTATCATCATCGACATGCGTCAAAAAGGTCGCGAGATCAACCCTCTCAAAGCAGCCGGACTCTCGCTCGTTATGTTCTTGGCCTTTCTATTCTTAGGCTCGTCTATCTTGGGATTGTTCCATGTCGACATCTATTCGTTTGCCATCGGTGGTTCTATTGTACTATTCCTTATGGCTGTTGAGATGGTGCTCGACGTCGAGATATTTCGCAATAACGGCCCATCGGGTGCCTCTACAATGGTGCCATTGGTATTTCCCCTCATTGCAGGTGCTGGTTCCTTTACAACATTGCTCTCTTTGCAATCTATGTATGGTCTGGTAAACATCCTCATAGGTCTGTTGCTCAATATCATTATCGTATATCTCGTACTGCGCAATATGTACCTCTTGGAGCGTATCTTGGGCAAGAGCGGTGTGTACGTAACACGCAAGTTCTTTGGTGTTATGCTCTTGGCTGTTTCTATCAAGATGTTCCTTGACAATTTGGTACTTTTTATAGACCGTGTCTGATACTTTCTTACAAATAGTAAGCAAAACGCCCCTTCTCGGGGCGTTTTTTTGTATCTGCTTTCATCCTTATTTCTCTTGCAAGGGTTTGATATATAACACTTTGTTGTATCGATGTGCCGAAATGTAAAAAAAAGATGTAATTAATATTTGCATTTATTATCAGTTTTATGTAAATTTGAGGCTCAATATAAGCCATATATTAATGTGGCTACTCGATAAAGTTAACCTGATTCCGTAAATAAATATGAGCTATCTTAAGTTTGACAAAAGGCTGATGATAAATCTCGAACAGTCGTTGCGCAAGGAATTGTTGCGTACCAACCGTTCGGGAGCATACCACTGCACTACAATTGTCGATTGCAACACCCGCAAGCAACACGGCCTATTGGTAATGCCAATACCCGAGTTTGATAATGAAAACTTTGTGTTGCTGTCTACTCTCGACGAAACAGTTATACAGCACGGAGCACCGTTCAACCTTGGCTTGCACAAGTATCAAGGCGACTGCTTCAGTCCCAATGGCCACAAGTATATCAGAGAATTTGACTGCGATGATACCATTCGCAAGACCTATCGCGTGGGTGGTGTAATCCTCACCAAAGAAAAAATCTTTGAGGAGCATCAAAATCGCATCCTTATCAAATACACACTTGTCGAGGCTCACTCTCCCACAACATTGCAGTTTCGGCCTTTCCTCGCTTTCCGTCCGGCCAATGAGTTGTGCATGGAAAACGAAGTCATTGACAAAAGCTACGAAGAAGTTCCCAATGGCATAAGCTGTTGCCTATACAAAGGCTATCCCCGCCTTTACATGCAATGCAGCAAGAAACCTCAATTTGTTTACGAGCCTCATTGGTACAAAGGCATAGAGTATATCAAAGACCAACAACGCGGCCTGCCATATACCGAAGACCTCTTCGTACCCGGTTATTTTGAACTCTCCATCAAGAAAGGCGAGAGCATTATTTTTGCCGCAGGTGTTCAGGAAGCCAAGCCTCGCTCTCTTGCTCGTATCTATCAAGAAGAATACGAAAATCGAACCCCCCGCAACAGCTTCTTCAACTGCCTCAAAAATGCTGCTCAGCAATTCTATCTCAAGCAAGGACGCGACCTATATTTGCTCGCAGGCTATCCATGGTTTGGCGTGCGTGCCCGCGACCAATTCATCTCTTTGCCCGGTTGCACATTGGCTATTGGCGATGTCAAGGCCTTCGACGATATTATGAAGACTGCCGAGCATGCTCTGCGCAACTTTATGAAAGATGGCTCTCACGACCCCATGATCAAGGAGATTGAGATACCCGATGTGCCTCTGTGGGCTATATGGACTATACAGCAATATGCTCGTGAGCTGGGCAACAAAGCATGCTATGAAAAGTATGGCAAGCTTGTGGCCGACATCCTCTCATACATCATCAAGGGCGAGCATCCCAACCTCCAAGTTCACGACAACGCATTGCTATATGCCAACGGTCGCGACCGTATCATCTCATGGATGAACAGCACCCTCAATGGTGCTCCCATCAATCCGCGCAGCGGATACCTCGTTGAGATAAATGCCTTGTGGTACAACGCACTCAAGTTTGCTGCCAATTTGTTTACAGAAAACGAGATAAATACACCACGCATCGAGCAGTGGAAAGCACTCTCCGACACTATTGCAACATCATTTGGAACTGTTTTCCTCAATGACTACGGCTACCTCTACGACTATGTCGACGGTACAATGACCGATTGGAGCGTGCGTCCCAATATGCTCATTGCCATTTCGCTCGAATATTCACCCCTCGATCGCCGTCAACGCAAGGCGATACTCGATATAGTAACCAAAGAGTTGCTCACACCCAAGGGTATCCGTTCACTTAGTCCCAAGAGCTGGGGATACCGACCCTGGTACACAGGATCGCCCGAAGAGCGCGCCCTCGCACAACATCAAGGACCGGCACGCCCATGGCTCATGGGTGCTTATGCCGATGCCTATCTGCGCATTTTCGGTATCGGAGGCGTAGCCTTTATCGAACGCATGCTCATTGGTTACGAAGACGACCTCTCCGACAAGTGTATAGGCTCTATCTCCGAGATGTTCGATGGTAATCCTCCTTACACTGCTCGCGGTGCTATCAGCTATGCCAAGAACGTGGGAGAAGTATTACGTGTGTTACATTCGTTGAAAAAATATAATCTATAATATATCATGAAAGCACTAATGTTTGGGTGGGAATTCCCTCCGCATATCCTCGGCGGTCTTGGTACTGCAAGCTATGGCCTCGTCAAAGGCATGTGGGAGTGTGGAGATATGGATATCACCTTTGTTATACCTAAGCCTCATGGCGATGAAGATACGAGCTTTGCCCGTATTATCGGAGCCGGTAATACGCCCGTCGCTTGGCGTGATGTGAATTGGGAATATGTGCAAAATCGTTACGGTTACTGCATGGAGCCCGATTTATACTTCCGCCTTCGAGACCATATATATGCCGACTTCAATTACTTAAATACTAACGACTTGGGTTGTATCGAGTTCTCCGGTCGTTATCCCGACAATCTCATAGAAGAGATCAACAACTATTCTATCGTTGCCGGTGTGATAGCGCGTGCTACCGAATTCGACATCATACACTCGCACGACTGGCTCACATACCCCGCCGGTATCCATGCCAAGCAAATAACCGGTAAACCCCTCGTTATTCACGTTCATGCTACCGACTTCGACCGCAGTCGTGGCAATGTCAATCCTACCGTGTTTGCCATCGAGCGCGATGGTATGTTGAATGCCGACCACATCATCTGTGTCAGCAACCTCACTCGACAGACTGTTATTGAAAAATATCATATCGACCCTGCCAAGGTATCTACCGTACACAATGCAGTGACACCGCTCAGCGACGAAATTAAGGCTATTGAGATGCCTCGTACCACCAAAGACAAGGTCGTGACATTCTTGGGCCGTATTACCATGCAGAAAGGTCCCGAATACTTCGTTGAAGCTGCTGCTCGCGTGCTCGAAAAAACAAGCAACGTGCGATTTGTCATGGCAGGTAGTGGCGATATGATGGATCAAATGATACAACTCGTTGCCGAGCGTGGCATTTCCGATAGATTTCACTTCCCCGGATTCCAACGTGGCAGACAGGTCTACGAGATGCTCAAGGCCAGCGATGTATACATGATGCCTTCCGTCTCCGAGCCTTTTGGTATCTCTCCTCTTGAAGCCATGCAGGTAGGTGTACCCTCGATTATATCCAAGCAGTCGGGTTGTGCCGAAATTCTCGACAACGTTATAAAAACCGACTATTGGGATATCGATGCAATGGCCGACGCCATATACTCTATTACACACAATCCTGCACTCTATGACCATCTGCGCATCGAAGGTGAGGCCGAGGTAAATGAGATTAAGTGGAAATATGCCGGTCGCAAAGTTATTGATATATACAATGAGGTCTTGCGACGCTATTAATTCAATAATTAGATAATAAAAAACATAACATATCATGAAAAGTATCTGTTTATACTTCCAGATTCATCAGCCGTTTCGTCTCAAACGCTATCGTTTCTTCGACATCGGCCGCGACCACTACTATTATGATGACTTTGCCAATGACGATGTTATCACCCGTATAGCACGCAACTCCTATCTGCCCACTGTCGAGGCAATAAAAGAGATGATTGAAACATCCGACGGAAAATTCAAAGCCGCTATTTCTTTGTCTGGTGTGGTTATCGAGCAACTCGAAATGTATGTACCCGAGCTTATCGACGCGCTCAAGGACTTGGCCAAAACCGGTTGCGTAGAATTTCTCTCCGAGACCTATTCACACTCGTTGGCTTCACTTTCCGATATAGAAGAGTTCCGCACTCAAGTGCAAGAACATGACGATAAGATATACGCCCTCTTCGGACAAAAACCCAAAGTTTTCCGCAATACCGAGCTCATATTCTCCGACGAGATTGCTATGATGATTGCATCAATGGGATTTAAGGGCGTTATCACCGAGGGTGCCAAGCACATATTGGGTTGGAAGAGCCCCAACTATCTCTACAATTCAGTTGCAGTCCCCAAACTCAAAATGTTGTTGCGCAACGAGAAGTTTACCGACGATATCGCATCTCGTTTCTCGGATTATGAGTGGAGCGAATATCCTCTTACTGCCGAGAAATTTATCTCATGGGTAGCTGCAACACCTCCCGAAGAGTCGGTGATAAACATATTTATGAACTGCGAGACAATGGGCGAAGGTCAAGGTCGCGAAACAGGCATATTCGACTTCTTCAAGGCATTGCCCATCTATGCCGAGAAAGCCGGTATCGAATTTATCACACCCGGAGACGCTGTGGCAAAATTGCGCCCCGTAGATACACTCTCTGTACCTTATCCCATGTCTTGGACCGACGAAGCTCGCGACGTGAGCACTTGGTTGGGCAATCGCTTGCAGAACGAAGCTTTTCACAAACTCTATGCACTCGCCGAGCGTGTGCGCATGTGCGAAGACCGTCGCATCAAGCAAGATTGGAATTATCTGCAAGCTAGCGATCACTTCTTCTTCATGTCTACCAAGTATGGTGCCGGTCGCAACTCTTACAGCCCATACGAGAGTCCTTTCGATGCTTTTACCAACTATATGAATGTGTTGAGTGACTTCATCGTGCGTGTAGAAGAACAATATCCTACTCAAATTGAAAACGAAGAGTTGAACGCCCTGCTCACAACTATTCGCAACCAAGCCGAAGAGATACAACAGCTCGAAAAAGAACTCAAGTCGGCGCGTAACGAAAAATTATCATCTAAGAAAGCCAAAACTCCCAAGACAACCCCTGCCAAGGTTGAATTGCACCAGGAAGAAGTAGTAGTTGCCGAAGAAAAACCCAAGCGCACCTGCAAGCGCACTTCTAAAAAATAAGACCGATAACTCTCGTTATTTGTTATAGTATTGCGGAGTGCCTTTTATCTAAGGTGCTCCGCTTTTCACCCTATAATAATATGTATAGATATGGAAGCAAAGTATTTCCCTGAGTCGGAACTCATTATCAACCCCGACGGTAGCGCATTTCACATACACCTACGCCCCGACCAACTGTGCGACAAAATCATACTCGTAGGTGACCCCGGCCGTGTCGACTTGGTCGCATCATATTTCGATGAAAAAACATTCGAAGTATCAAGCCGCGAATTTCACACAATAGGTGGCACATACAAAGGCAAGAAAATAATGTGTATATCGCATGGTATAGGTACCGATAATATAGACATTGTAGTCAACGAGTTGGATGCTCTTGCCAATATAGACTTCGATACACGTCTTGCTAAGTCCGATCACCGCACCCTCACCATGGTGCGTGTAGGTACAAGTGGAGGGCTGCAACCACACGTGCCCATTGGCACACACGTTATATCCGAGAAGTCTATCGGATTTGATGGCATGCTCAATTTTTATGCCGGACGCAATAACGTGTGCGACCTCTCTTTTGAGGAAAATTTCTGCCGTGCAGTAGGGTGGAACCCCCTATGGGCGCATCCCTATGTTATCGACAACGATATCGACCTCATAAATCGCATCGACCAAGGCGATATGGTGCGAGGCGTGACAATATCGGCCAACGGATTCTACGGGCCGCAAGGACGAGAGTTGCGCATCCCATTGGCCGACCCCGAGCTCAATAAAAAAATTCAAGACTTCAAGTACGACCGCTTTGTTGTCACCAACTACGAGATGGAAAGCTCGGCTCTCGCCGGTCTTGCCGCATTGTTAGGACACCGTGCCGCCACAGTATGTATGATTATAGCCAACCGTGTCGCACATCATTCCAACACCGATTATAAGTCGTCTATTGGAGATCTCGTTGTCAAAGTCTTAGACCGAATTTAAGAAGAAGACTATTCATCGATTATTTTCCGAAAATTGTGAAAATACAGGTGTAAAAATTTGTGCAACTCACAAAGAATGTGTAACTTTGCACCCGCTAATGCAAAAAAACAATTAAAAAACAAATTTCAATGGCAACAAAAATCAGATTGCAACGCCACGGTCACAAAGACTATGCGTTTTATCAAATCGTAGTAGCTGATAGCAGGGCGCCACGTGATGGCAAATTTATTGAAAGGGTAGGTTCTTATAATCCGAACACTAATCCTGCTACAATAAATTTGAATTTCGATCGTGCTTTGTATTGGCTTAATGTAGGTGCTCAACCCACCGATACTGTACGTAGTATTCTCTCACACGAGGGTGTATTGTTGAAAAAACACCTCTTGGGTGGTGTTAAGAAAGGTGCTTTCACAGAGGAAGTTGCCGAGCAACGTTTCCAAGCTTGGAAAGATAGCAAAGCTAACGCCACTTCGGCTTTGAAGAACAAGAATCGCGAGGCTGCCAAGGCCCTTGCCGCTGCTCGTCTCGAGGCTGAGAAAGAAGTAAACAAAGCTATCGCCGAGCGCGTAGCTAACAAGAAAGCTGAGCTTGCTCGCGCTGCCGCCGAGGCTGCTGCTGAGGTTGCTCCCGCAGAAGAAGCTGCTGAAGCTCCTGCTGAAAGTGCTGAATAATTTCGTACTTATCCATAGTACCGAACAGCATAACAAGAGGGTGTCTCAAAACGAGGCATCCTCTTTTCGTAAGAAACAATTTGTAAAAAAACGAACAAAGCCCTGACTTTCACAAGCCGGGGCTTTGCCATATCACAAAAAAATATTATCTTTGTGATATACAACAAATTAAATGTATACAAAGATACACTTTCGCCCGTATAATACCAAACAAATCCTG
>JAFXAB010000052.1 GCA_017522135.1 Bacteroidaceae bacterium | reverse complement strand
TTTTAGCAAAATTTTATTAAAAACCAACTGTAGTCGCAACATACGGACACAGCATCCTACAAATTTATTAATTATTGGTAACAAAAGCAAGAAATGTGTAAATAATATAAAGTTGTATAACGCTCTGGTAAAAAAACAGATAGATAGATTATCATCGCGTGCATTTCTTTTAGATATAAGAGGGTAAGAAACAAAAGAATATATCTATACCAAAATGCACGTTTGTTTTCTTTTGTCTTTTTGCAATATGGCGTTATTTTTGTGATATAAGGAGGTAGAAACATATTGCCTTGAGGTGATTGTCATATACCATCCCCCACAAAGGGAATACCACATAAACGTAGAAAAAATATACCACCCGCAAGAGGGGGGAATACCATCATAAACGTAAGGTCGCAATTTCATTGCGTCCGCAATATGCACGCATGGTAAAATCGGGAGGTAAAATATACTATCACGCCAAAGGGAAATACCTTCACGCAACTGTACCTACGGCATATCGGGTAAGAAATAGAGAACCGTTATTGCAAAAAAATTCCCCACAACAGTTTGTTGCAGGGAAAAATCTTATAATGCGTTGTAATACATTACATTACATCATTCGTTGCATATCTTGTCCCGATGGAAGTTGGAACATCTTGATGCCAAACTCGGGGGCGATGGCAAAGAGGTACTCGAATACTCGCGCTTGTATATCTTCGTATCGTACCCAAGCGGTATCGTTGGAGAAGAAGTATATCTGCATGGGTTGGCCTTGGGGTGTAGGCTCCATGAGGCGAACCATCGACACAAAGTCTTTGTGACAATGTGGCAACGACTGTATGTAGCTCTGGGTATAGAGGCGAAAGAGTGTAAGATTGGTTATGCGCAATGACTGGGCTGTATATTCATCACCGTCTTCATGAGCCTTGGCTATGCGCTGCTCTGTTGTAGCTATATACTCTTTCACAAGGGTGTTGTCACGCCAATGTGCTATCTCGTCGGGGGTCATGAAGTGGATAGAGTTGATATCGATATTGAGCACCCGGGCTATGCGACGGCCTCCCGACTTAAAGACATTCTCCCAGTTGGTAAATGAGCCGTTGACCAAGGCTTGTGGCTGAATGGTAGAAATAGTATAATCCCAATTGCGTACCTTTACGGTAGTGAGTGTTATCTCCTCTACCATACCGTCTATACCCTTGTCCTTGACAACAACCCAATCACCCACGTTCATCATCTTATTGGCCGAGAGTTGCACTCCGGCAACCAACCCCAATATAAGGTCTTGAAAGACCAACATCAACACGGCTGCCGAAGCACCCAAACCTGTGAGCAGATATACGGGCGACTTATTGACAACGATGCTGATAATAATGATGATTGCCAAAGCACAGATAACAACCTGTATCATCTGCGAAAATCCTCGGACAGGCTTATTACGAAACGAATCGGTATCTTCCAGAATATGAGCAAATGCCGACACAAATGAAAGCAAAAAGCGCAATATTATAGATACCATATATATCCAACACAAGCGTTGAGCAAGGTTGTACAGGGCATTGCTACCTACAAACACAAAGGGGAGAAAGACTACCAACAATATCGATGGTATGATAGCCATCATATTGTCGAGCACCTTTTGGTCGAGCAATACATCGTCCCAGCTTGCCTTTGATACTCGCACAAGACGACGTATAACTTTATTGAGAGCCAATTTTGTGAGCCTATCTACGATGGCTACAATCAACAGTAATATACTTGCCGAAATAATCTGTTCGACCCAAGTAAAATTTGCGGCATCAATATGAAACCATTGCAAAATAATTGTTCGCCAATTTTCCATACTATTACAATTCTACTACCTTTTTATCTTGTTCTTTCTTTGCAAACGGGATATTGTATCCTATTGTATAGGTAAATCCAAAGCCTCCGGCTTGGGGTCCGTATCCGGGTATAAAGTAGGGTTCTCCATACGGCGAGCTTCCGCAATCTATCAACAAGCGATATCGCCCTGTCCAACCCATATAGAAGCCTTTGTATATCTGCACACGCAATACAACCAGTATCTCGCCCCAATGGGCAAAGGCTGTTTCGACAGGAGTTGAGGTCACAATAGAATTATCCCAATAGCTGTCGCTGAGTGTGATGTTGTCCCAATTGTACTTAAATGATGTGAGTCCGTAGCGTAAGCCGAATCCGATAAAACTTTCCGACCCATTGTTATAAAAGATATTATAATTGAGGCCTACCCTGCCATACAACGAGGGTGAACAATTGTAGGTGTAGTTGTTGTCGAGAGGTGTATACTTGGCAGTACCCACACCCAACTCTACGACCGGGAAGAATCGGTGATACAAATCGAGCTCTACACCTACCTCATAATTGCCATATTGCGTACCCAGCAAGTTCATCACAGGGGCCGACACATCGGCCGTAAGCAACAATCCTCCCAGCAAGGGGGCGTTGTGTATAGGTTTTTTCTCGGCTACTGTATCGGTGGGTATAGTATCTTGACGTGCCTTTTCGGTTTTTTTGGCCATTATCTCCATAGGCAGGTCGTTGCTCTCGACAGGTGTCACAACACGCTGTGCCGATGCCGGTACGACGGCAATACACCATAGCACCATACCGAGCAGTACCGATATCGTATATTTATTGTGCCACATAATAGTAGAGTCGTAACGTTTCTTCATCAATATTTGTCACCTCATCGAGCATAAGTGCAGCCGAGTCGAGCATGTGGGTTGTATATTGAAAATGGTCGATGCTATAGTTGAATGTAACACCGCAATCGGCCGATATGAAATGCGGATAACGAGTGTACACAAAAGTAAGCGTATCGCAAATGTTGTATTGGGCAAGAGTTTTCATATCGTATCGCAACACATATTGTGTCGTGTCGGCATCATTGCGAAAGGGTAACGACAGCAATGTGACACGACTGCCACAGTTGACAATCATAGCTCCCGACTTTTGTCCCACACCATATACCGATATAGAGTCGACTGATATGGTTCTGTCGGGCATATTATAGGCATAAAAAACTGCTTTGGGGATGCTTGTGCGATTTTCAAAGCATCCTTCACTACAACCCACTGCAAGCATTGCTACAAAAGCAACAAGCAGGTATAAACATCTGCTATTTATCGCCATACAACAATTTCTTCTATAGATTTACGTATCTTTACGGGTATCTCGTCGGTTGCCGGATAGCCTATAGGCATGAGCACAATAGGCTCGACATCGGGGTGGATGTTTAAGAGTCGGGCACATGCCTCGGTATCGAAATTACACACCCAACAACTTCCCAATCCGCACTCGGCCGCTGCAAGAGCCAGGTGCTCGGTTGCTATGGCTATATCTATATCGCAATGGTCTTTGCCGTCGGAGGCTCGGTGCCATGACTCTTGATGATGGCCGCACACTACTATGCAACATTGTACATTGGCAAACCACTCTCGGTTATACACCTCATCGCGCATGCGTTGCATGAGTTCCGGCTCACGAACTACAACAAACGTCCATGGCTGATAATTGACAGCCGAAGGAGCTATACGTGCTACCTCTAAGATGTATTGCAAGAGGTCGTGAGGTACAGGTTGCGAAGTGTACCTACGCACAGCATGCCGACGTTGGGCCAAAGATAAGAGTGTGCCGTTCATATAATAAAATCTATTTTAATCCAAGACCTTGGCCAAGTGATATTTGTTGCGATCGGTAGCATTGCGCGAGATAAGCTCGCCCAAGAAACCTGTGAGGAACAACTGTGTGCCCAATATCATTGATGTGAGAGAGACATAGAAATAGGGTGAATCGGTCACTCCGGCACGGACACCACATATTTTCATTATCACCACTACCATGAGGGCCAAAAATCCGATGATAAACACAAGGCTGCCCATCAAGCCAAAGAAATGCATGGGCTTAACCGCAAATTTAGAGAAAAACCACAGTGTCATCAGGTCGAGATAGCCATTTACAAAGCGATCCAAGCCAAACTTGGTCGATCCATACTTGCGAGCCTGATGTTGCACCACTTTCTCGCCTATGCGGGTATAACCGGCATTCTTGGCCAAATATGGCATATAACGATGCATATCGCCATACACCTCAATATTCTTCACCACCTCGCGACGATATGCTTTCAGTCCACAGTTGAAGTCGTTGAGCTTGATACCGGTTACTTTGCGCGCTGTTGCATTGAACAACTTGGTAGGGATAGTCTTTGACAGTGGGTCGTAACGTTTCTTTTTCCATCCCGACACAAGGTCATATCCCTGCTCGGTAATCATTCGATACAACTCGGGTATTTCATCGGGACTATCTTGCAAGTCGGCATCCATGGTAATGACAACATCGCCCTGCACATGTTCAAATCCCACATGCAACGCCGGCGACTTGCCATAGTTGCGACGGAAAGAGATACCTTTTACACAACTGTTTTTTTCGCGCAACTGTTCTATTACCTGCCACGAGTTGTCGGTACTACCGTCATTGACAAACCATATTTCGTAACTAAAATTGTTCTCCTTCATTACCCGGGCAATCCAAGTTTCCAATTCGGGCAAAGATTCGGCCTCATTATACAGGGGTACTACTATTGAGATGTCCATATAACTATGATTTGATATTTTCCTTATTCTTCTTGCGCAATACAAAGGGAGCTACGACAATAGAAAGCAATGAGCCGAAAAATACATTTGACCACATAGACGACATGACCATTTGCATAGAGGTAGGCACAGCCTCTCCTTGTAGCATTTGGCGCATTTCATCGAGCGTTGCAGTATTTTCTATAACCCCCAACTCCTCAATAAGCTTGAGCGATTGTGCTATAGCATTGGCAATATAATCGGGACTTATATATTGGTAAAAAACATACTCCGGAATACAACTGATGAGCGATGCGAAGAAAAAGAGCATTATGCCCATCATCCACAGGAGCGAAAATCCCGATACATAGCCATTGCGTTTATGATACTGCAGCATGATACGATATACAACGAAAGGCGTACCAATAAACAACAGCATCGCCACACTATTGAGCAGCGGTATATATATGCCGGCTACTCCGCAAAAGAAACGTACAATGAGATATGCGCCCAACCATGCGCCTCCCTCCATGCTGTAGACCAACAGACTTTTTCGTTCAGTATTATTTGTCATTATCGACTAATTAATATTAATGTGCAAATATAGTGAAAGGTGAGAGAAGAAAAATCAAATTTATTTGAATTTTTCTTCCGAACCGCATCCTATATTCTACAAATATAGTGAAAGGTGAGTGAAGATACAAATCAATCTTGTTTGAATATTTCTTAACGAGTGCAATATATATCACAATATATATTACTACCCAATCACACACTGTTATAAAAACAAGCGCGACCGAATCAATCATTCGGTCGCGCCATATTGCGATATAAATCGTTTTATAACAATTACTTGCTCAACTGCTCGTGCATAGCTGCAGCGGCACGACGGCCATCGCCCATAGCGAGAATAACAGTTGCACCACCACGTACTATATCGCCACCGGCATAGAGGTCGGGCAAGCACGATTGCATAGTCTCCTCGTTTACAACGATAGTACCACGGCGGCTTATCTCAAGCTCTTTGATAGCATTGGGGATAAGGGGGTTGGGCGATACACCGACAGCAACGATAACAGTATCTACGGGAACATCCTCGATAGCACCTTCTATCTCCACAGGTGAACGACGGCCACTCTCATCGGGCTCACCAAGTTCCATGCGTTGCAGGCGCATAGTCTTTACCTTACCGTTTTCGTCACCTATATACTCTATAGGATTGTGAAGAGTCATAAACTCTACACCTTCGGCCTTGGCATGCTCTACCTCTTCTTTACGAGCGGGCATCTCGTCCTCGCTACGACGGTATATAATCATGGCACGCTCGGCACCCAAACGACGAGCTGTACGCACCGAGTCCATAGCTGTGTTACCACCGCCTATTACTGCCACGTTTTTGCCACTCAATACGGGAGTATCCCAATCTTTACGAGCGGCACCCATCAAATTGACACGAGTGAGATACTCGTTGCACGACATGATACCTATGAGATTCTCACCGGGAATATTCATAAAGCGAGGCAGACCGGCTCCACTGGCTACAAACACGCCCTTAAATCCCATTTCGTGAAGGTTGTCGTAAGTAATGGTCTTACCTACAATGCAGTCGGTAACAAATGTTACGCCCATCTTGCGCAATGTGTCAATCTCTACATCGACAAACTTGTTGGGCAAGCGAAACTCGGGGATACCATATTTCAATACACCACCTATCTCGTGGAGAGCCTCAAATACCGTAACATCGTAACCATATTTCACCATATCACCGGCAAACGAAAGACCGCAAGGACCTGAACCCACAACGGCAATCTTAATGCCATTGGCAGGAGCGCATGCAGGAACTTCACCTGTACCATGCTCACGCGAGTAATCGGCGGCAAAACGCTCCAAGTAGCCGATGGCTACGGGTTGTTTCTTGAGTTTCTTCAAGTAGAAGCATTGCGACTCACATTGTTTCTCTTGAGGACACACACGTCCACACACCGCGGGCAGTGCGCTGGTCTCCTTGAGTGTAGATGCTGCTTGCAAGAACTCGCCCTTCTCGATGTGCTTGATAAAGGTGGGTATGTTGATACCTACCGGACAACCTGTCATACACAACGGCTCGGGACAGTCCAAGCAACGCTTGGCCTCCAATAAGGCTTGTTCCTCGGTAAGACCTTGGTTTACCTCTTCGTTGCAAGTGATACGGTATGCAGGATCCAACTCGGGCATTACCACACGGGCTATGTTGGTGCGATCTTTGGCAGCCATACTTTTGCGCAATTCTTCGCGCCACGGCTCGTTACGACGAGCTGTTATATCTTCCATATTCATTTTTGAGCCTCCTTCTTTATTCTACTTCTTTATACGAGCGCAAGCGCATCATCAACTCGTCGAAATCAACTTGGTGAGCATCAAATTCAGGACCATCGATGCACACAAAGCGCAACTTACCGCCTACAGTTACACGGCATGCACCGCACATACCTGTACCGTCTACCATAATGGCATTCAATGACACAACTGTGGGGATGTTGTATTGTGCAGTGAGTTTCGACACAAATTTCATCATCACAGCAGGACCGATAGCAACACATTGGTCAACCTTCTCGCGCTTGATAATTTGCTCTACACCTTCGGTAACAAGGCCTTTGGTTCCATAAGAGCCGTCGTCGGTCATGATGATAACCTCATCACTGCTTGCACGTATCTCATCTTCAAGAATAATCAAATCTTTGCTACGAGCAGCCAATACACTTATTACACGATTTCCTGCTGCTTTCATGGCTTGTACTATAGGCAACAACGGTGCAACACCTACACCACCGCCACAGCACACTACTGTACCTACTTTTGCTATGTGCGTTGCTTGACCGAGAGGACCTACAACGTCGGCAATATAATCGCCGGGATTGAGGTTGCACAACTTAACGGTTGAGTTACCTACTGTTTGTACAACAAGAGTTATTGTACCTTTTTCGACATCGGCACCGGCAATTGTCAAGGGAACACGCTCGCCTTTTTCGTCTACACGCACAATTACAAAGTGACCTGCTTTACGTGCTTTCGCTATAAGCGGAGCCTCTATTACAAGCTTCACTACTTTGTCGGAGAAATACTCCTTACTTACAATTTTATTCATATTAATGTTATATGATGTGTTTTAGATTTTCTCAAGTTTCAAAATCAAGATTCTCCACTACTATCGTTCATAGCATAGAATTACGTGCAAAGATAGGACTTTTTTACCACACTCGACACATTTTAAAGGCAAAACATTACAAAAGAGGCAATACCGGCATAAAAAAACAGTATTGCCTCAATAGAAATATACATGTCGGTATAATTATATCGACAATCGACGCAATGTCTCGAGCAACTCGCGGTTGATAGGTTTGTCATACTTGACAGCCTTGCTGAATGGCACATACACTATCTCATCGTTGCGTATACCCACCATCACGTTGCGTTGGCCTTCGAGCAATGCATCTATCGCAGCGGCACCGAGTCGGCTGGCAAGTATGCGATCTTGTGCCGAGGGTGAGCCTCCGCGTTGTATGTGTCCCAAGATTGTTACTCGCACATCATACTGCGGATATTCGTTCTTGACACGCTCGGCAAGTTGCATGGCTCCACCCGTTGTCGGACTCTCGGCAACGAGCACTATACTACTGTTTTTTGACTTACGGAATCCGTTCTCCACCAACTCTTTGAGTTGGTCTATCTCGGTCGAAATCTCGGGTATTATCGCTGCCTCACATCCGGTGGCAATAGCACCATTGAGAGCCAAGAAACCCGCATCGCGCCCCATCACCTCTATAAAGAACAATCGCTCGTGCGACGAGGCCGTATCGCGTATCTTATCGACCGCCTCCATAATTGTATTCAGGGCTGTATCATAGCCAATGGTGAGGTCGGTTCCATAGAGGTCATTGTCTATTGTACCCGGCAGGCCGATAATGGGATAGTCAAACTCCTGTGCAAATATACGTGCTCCTGTCAGCGAGCCATCGCCTCCTATGACCACAAGTGCATCTATACCCTCACTGCGCAATGTCTCGTAGGCAAGTCTACGGCCTTCGGGGGTTTCAAACTCCTTGCAACGAGCGGTCTTGAGTATTGTTCCGCCCTGCTGTATAATGTTGCTTACATTCTCGGTCTTAAACGGCTTGATATCGCCCGTAATAAGGCCTCTATAACCATGATAAATACCTTTTACCTCTATACCATTATATATGGCCGAGCGCGTTACCGCGCGAATAGCCGCATTCATACCGGGTGCATCGCCTCCCGATGTAAGAATACCTATACATTTCGTTACTGCCATCTCTATCTTTTTGTTAAAGTTTCATGGCAAAGTTAGCAAGTTTTTTTATATCCCTATACTGTACCTGTTCTTTGTGACATGTTAAAAAAACATTATCGGTATAGAAGTCGGATATTGTGGCGGACTGTAAACATCATCTCACCCCGTCTTGTTCCACTCTCCTACAACATCACCTTCTTGGTTACGCCCGATACTTGCACAAGGTAGACACCTCTTGGCAGTGTAATGTTTGACACCTCTGCCACTGTTGTACTGTGCAACAAAGCTCCGCCTGCTGTAAATATCTGTACTGCCGCATCGTCGGCCACACC
>JAFXAB010000051.1 GCA_017522135.1 Bacteroidaceae bacterium | reverse complement strand
TTATTTACTTCCGGCAAGAGGCTTTCTTAATCTATATGCTTTCTTATAATAATGCCTTATCACTTTTTATTCTCGGTCGAGGGGGTTTCTTCCCAATGGAAAGGCTCAAAGTTTGCCGATGGATCGCGCCACTCGGGCTTGCGCATGGCATATATGATGAGCGGTGCTGCAACAACGACAATGCAACCTATTACCAATACGGCATACCACACTGCACTGCTGCCTACGGCTATCTGTCCGGGTGGAATAAAACTGAGCACAAATGCCAAGAGTGAACCAAGAAATCCTATGCCGGCAACTACCCACATGAGCATATTACCACTATTGCCTATACGGAAGGGGCGGTTGGCTGTCTTCATATTGTAGCGCAAATAGATAGCTGCAGCAAACATCAACAAGTACATGATGAGGTATAACAACACGGTGAGTTGCGAAAGAATTTGATAGAAACTTTGCACCGAAGGCATCACAACAAAGAGTAGTCCCAAAAGTGTAACAATACCACCTTGAATAAACAGGATATTGCGTTGCACACCCCTACTGTTGGTCTTTTGGAAGAATGGAGGCAGATAACCGGCTCGTCCTACGGCAAAGATACCTTTTGAGGGACCCGCCACCCATGTAAGCACTCCGGCCAACACACCAAAGGCCAATGCTACAGCTATCACAGGCGAGAACCACGATGCCTTTATATAAGCCAGATAGCGATCAAAACCTACCAGCAGACTCTGTGTCAGGTTTATTTCGTTGCGAGGTATAATAATACCCAACGAGAATGTTCCCAACACAAATATAAGTACCGTTATGAGCGATCCTATAAAGACTGCTTTGGGGTAGTTGCGTGAAGGATTATCCACCTCTTGAACGTGTATACCGCCCATTTCCATACCGGCATAGAACAAGAATATACCGGCGGCCAACACCAAGTTGTTGAAGTTGCTCAAGTCGGGGAAAAAACTGCCACTGAAGTCCATTTGAGACTTGCCACCTGTAGTCAGATAGACAACAGCCAGCACCACCAACAAGCCGGCCGGAATAATCGTACCTACCAGTCCGCCTATCTTCGATACACGACCCACCCACGACATACCTTTGAGAGAAATAAACGTAGCGAGCCAATAGATAACAAGCACAACTACAAGGGTATACATGCGGTTGGATGCCAGCGTCATATCATAGCTGCTATCCATGCCTATAAAGGCCAACGAAACAGCACCGAAAGTAAGCACCGTAGGATACCAAATCGTACTCTCGACCCATTGTAACCATATAGCCAAGAACCCCATACGCTTGCCAAAGGCTTCACCTACCCAACGGAATACGCCACCTTGCTTGTTGGAGAACATAGCAGCCAATTCGGCAGCAACCAATGCTGTTGGAATAAGAAATACCAATGCTGCAAAAAGATAGTAAAATGCCGAGCTTATGCCATACTCCGCCTCGGCAGGGAGTCCGCGCAACGACACAACTGCCGTTACGTTCATAATAGCGAGTGTTGCCACACTCAACTTTGCGGTTTTTTCAATTTTTGCCATAGTATTGTTTCTACTGTTTACCCCTAATAACGCACGATGCAAGACAAAGGTTTAATTAAACTTTACACACGGGTCTCTTGTTTTGAATGTAAATCATTCAATTTATTAAGTATGAAAAAAGTTTTTTTATCAACCACATTGGTGGTTGCAAGCTGTGTGGCCGGTATGGCTCAGGTAGTATACAACGACACCATACACCATCGGTCGGCAGTTGTGGTAAGTACCGAGCAGAACAATACCGAGAACAATGCCTATGAGATAATGAAAGCTATGTATGAGGCCAACGGCCGACACTTTCAAGACCCTCGCGCTCCTCGCTTTCTGTTTCTCGACCGCAAGGGACGTGTAGCATTGGGTATAGGTGGGTATGTAAAGGGGACAATGTCGGTAGATATGGGTGGTATTGCCAACAGCCCCGATTTTATTACTGCAGCCATTCCTACACCTCCGCAACCCGACATGCGCAACCAATTTCGCATGGATGCATCTACCTCGCGACTATTCTTCAAGTTGGTAGGACGCAATAAAGTAGTAGGTGAGTTTACGGTATATATAGAGAGTGATTTTAGAGGAACATCGGCAGGATTCTATGGTATGCGCCTACGACAAGCCTACATACAGTTGTGGCGTTTCAGGGTGGGTCGCACATGGAGTACTTTTTGCGATGTTATTGCCGCACCTCCTACCATCGATTTTCAGGGTCCTTCGGGAAGTGTACTTGCCATGAACACGGTATTGCAATATATACAACCAATGGGCAAAAATTGGGAAATGGTTATGGCTGTAGAGACTCCGTCTGCCACCTATACCACTCTGCCCCATTACTGTGATGCCATATCACAGCGTGTACCCGATATTCCTTCATACATACAATTTAAATGGGACAATGGGCAAAGCCACATTCGATTATCCAACCTCTTGCGCATGCTTTCCTATCGCAATCTGGTAAGCGACAAGAACCAATTTAGCATCTGCTGGGCAACCCAACTGAGTAGCGTTATTCGGGCATCACAACACTTTACATTGTATCTTCAAGGTGCATACGGTCGTGGATATGGCGACTACCTCAACGACCTTAGCGGCTACGGATATGACCTTATACCGGGTGAACACAACGGTACCATGGTTGCACCCTACGCATTGGGCTTGGTGGGTGGAGTGCAGTACACGATACGTCCGGGATTGTTTGTCTCGGCAGCATATAGCCAATGCCGACTCTACGATGAGCCTTCTCTATCGGCTACGGCTTATCGCTATGCACAGTATGTTGTAGCCAACGCTTTTTATTCACCCTTTCCCAATTGTCAGATAGGTATTGAATATCTCTATGGCAACAGACATAATTATAACAATATCTCGGGCAGTGCACATCGTATCAACACCATGATACAATATAACTTCTGACCCTCACTATGATTATATGTATATACAACAAGCGAAGCCTTCTTTAAGGGACTTCGCTTGTTGTATGAAGTGATGGATAAAATTTGTTTTATCGCACGACAACTTTTGTTACCTCAACAGCACCATTGGCAACCACTTGCACAAGTGCTATGCCTTGGTATCCTGCAACATCGAGTGTTGCTGTGCCACGGGCTTCGGTTGTAGCAAGTACACGACCATCGAGAGCAATCAACGATACAGTCATTGCAACATTTTGGTCGGCTATCACTCTCACTGCACCATTCATTGACACACATGT
This sequence comes from Bacteroidaceae bacterium, assembly GCA_017522135.1. Classification (GTDB taxonomy): domain Bacteria; phylum Bacteroidota; class Bacteroidia; order Bacteroidales; family Barnesiellaceae_A; genus Barnesiella_A. The sequence continues at coordinate 25,078 of JAFXAB010000051.1, read as the reverse complement.
TACATCAAAGGCATTGTTGGTGACACCCTTTATTGCAGTAAGGTCTTTGACACGAGCCATATCGGCATTTATCACGCGCTTGGTCTTGCCATCAACAACCATAGCCACAACGTTGAGATTTTTGATGTCTTGCACAAAATCGATTGTAGACTCACCCAACACCTTGGTATAGGGTATATCGAAAGTGTAACTGTATCTCTCTTCTACACCGGCACTCATGGTAGAGGGCATACTACCTTCCAAGCCGTAGAAGTTGGGGTATATACCGCGTGCGAGGTCGTGGAGCTCCACTTCGACACTCTTGGGTTTTTTCTCCCATCCACCTACATATCCGTTGTGACCCGAATAGTTGTTTGATTGAAAATATCCGGTAACGCTATCTTCGGTAAGTACATACACTACTCGCCAGTCGAGGTTGTTTTTATCTACAGCCGTACGCACCTTGGTCTCGGCAATAATAGAAGTTTTATCATCGCTCAATACTGCTGTAACAGAAACACCGGCCTCGGGAACTTCGTTAAGTTGCTTATTGAAGAGTGATATCCAAGAGGCCTCATCATCAAAGTGATAGCCATTGGCATTACCATTGGGTGTTGCAGCATACGTGCGGTCTATCCAACCGATAGGATAGGCTGTAAGGCCGTTTGAGAAAAGACCTCCGGTATAGTCCTCGACAAGAAGATTGACACTACCCAATTGAGCGCATTGAACAGCGATGGGAGCAACCTTGTCGGGAGCAATCTCCTTGATAGAGTCGATAGCCCAAGTACCCAAGGGGCAATAGCCACAACGCACACCGGTGTGCTCCTCGATAACGACACGACGACGGAAAGTGTTGGTTACCGACGATGCGTAGTCAAACTTATCACTACCTACAAAGGCATGTATCTCATATCGGATAGTTTGATTTAAATCAATGGGCATTTTGTGGTTCAATTTAAAGGGGGCACTTTCGCCACGTGCAATGTTGAGGTTGCTGAAAGTTTCGCTTACACTCACACCGTCATACTCCAATGTGACAGCCACTTCATCAAGCTTGTCATATTGATAGTTGATAATCTCTCCCTCGAATACAACCTCATCAACCTCGTTGACAACATTGCCCAAGTTGAGGTTAAGGGCAAACTTATCGTTGCTATACACCTTTATATCGTCTATGGCAATGATACTTTTATCGTAGCTTTGGTTTACGAAAGCTATATAAATGGTCTTTCCGACATATTGGGCCAACGACAACTCGTGTGAGATAAACTCACCCTCAAAGTAGTCTTCTGTTGCACCTATCTCCTCTTGCTCTATCTCCCAAACGGGGTCGGCAGGAAAATCGCTCGGTTGGTTGCCCTCTGTAGAGATAAATATTTTCAATCCGTCGCGTTTATTGGCCATAAAGGCTTGAGACTTCCACTCAAGCATCATGTTTTCGTTAAGAACTTCCACAGCGGGCAATACCATCCAGTCGTTGGCTTGTCCGGCAGGAGTATACTGCGAAGTACTACCTATAAACATATCTTTGCTTGTAGCACTATCCATTATAAGAACCCAAGGATTGTCTACTGCAAAACCTATGCTCTGCATAAAAGATGAAGGGGTAAGTTGGTCTACATCATAGAAAGCAATACCGGTCTTATCTCCATCGTTAAAGTTGTACTCCAACACTTGCGGCTGAGCCAATACACCACTGATAGTAAGAATAGCTGTCAGCAAAAAAGCAGTAATTTTTTTCATATACTAATAGATTTAGATGTTCCTATCTGATGGTGCAAAGATAGCAACAAATAAACAAACAAACAAAATATTAACATGCTTGCTTATAAATTTCACAACCAGCATCAATTGTATATGCTGTTTACGGCATAAATTTTAGAAAGAAATCAAAATTTGACTGAATAAGAGATACTTTCTTTGACATAACCCGAGAGGTTGTACCATAGCGAAATTCATGGCACAACCTCTCATTATGATATATATACCAGACTACTACCCTTTTAATAGCCGGGATTTTGATACATCAGAGGATTAGCATTTACTTCTTGTTGCGGTATGGGCAATAGCTCATACTGCTCACTTACTCCATACTCTTGCATAAGGAGGTTGTTACGTTTCATATAGGCAAAGTTACCTACCGAATAGAGCAACAATTGCTTGCGTGCGTCGGTGATGCCTTGTAGCATATTGTCGGTATCGATGGTTATACCCTTGGCTTGAGCCAACTGAAGAAGGGCTTCCTCGCCCCTTGCACGGTCTCCCATCTGATAACAAGCCTCGGCATACAAAAGCATCACCTCGGTAAATGTTTGTACAGGCGTGAAAGGAGATATTTGAATAGTAATATTGTTGCGAGTTACCACACTCGATGTGTTGTCAAGAGCAAATATCACCTCATCACACTCCTTGAGATTGTCTATGGTTGCAGGGTCGCTAAAGTTGGCATCGCTAAGCGTATAGAACTCATTGTGAATAACCATATCGAGCATCTCACGAGCCATGTTGCAATCGCCCATAGTGAGTGCTATCTCGGCAAGGAGTACACGCGCTGCGTCTTTCGACACAAAGAAGAAGCTGTTGATATCCTTGAGCGACTCGTTTCTCTTATCCTCAAAGAGACTCTCCATACCTTCGCGCAAGAGGCGCGCTTGCTCGTCAAGTATCATGCGCATATCGGTACGCTCTATCTGCCATTGACCACTGCTATACCATTCGTAGTTGGTAATGTAAGGAACATCGCCCCACATGGCTGTCATATAGTAATAGCGCAATGCTGTAAAGAAACAGCTATACTCTTGATAAACATTGTTACTCATGGCATCGGCATATTGGATGAGTAGGCCGGTGCGTTGCGACTTATAGATAGCCTGCCAACAATCGCTGATAAGCGAATTGGAGGGGTAAATATATTGCGATACAAGATTACCTGCCGTGGTGTTGTAGTGATAATACTGCTGCACGAGATTAAAAGTAGATATAGACTTGGCCAAGTCCACAGCCATGGAAGCAACAATAGCACTACCCTCCGAACCCAACAAAGGTACACCATTGGCATTCACCTCGCTATCGTGATAGAGGTTGGCAATCGTATTCTCGGGTACAACAACCTCGGGAGTTGATATCTCCTCATTGCCCGGAATGCCGTCACCATCCCAGTCGAGATATTTTCTCAAGTCGGGCACTTCTACAGTCATGCCCAAGTCGGCATAACGACTGACGATGTGGCGACTAATATCTTCCAATCGATACGAAAGTTCATTGAGATCCTCGCGAATAATCTCTTGTGTAGCGGCTGAAAACTTGCCATCGGTGGCAAATTCGCGACAGAGTCTTGCCAAATATTCGGTCAACTCGGCCTCGCTACGCTCTACAAGCAACAGCGACGAGATAGCAATGAGAGCACCTGCCTTATCGTCGCCACCGATGATTGAGAAGAGAGAGGCATCGACATCGGCAATTTGTTGACAACCAAAGGCCTCGAAAAGCTCTTTCTGCGCTTGTCGGTTGGCCTCCTTGAAGCTCTTGCCCGATGCAACAAGGTTGAGCACACGTTGATACTTGATGTGCGTGAGAATGTTTACATTTATGGTAGTAGCATCCGATATATCGACGATGGCACGCAGGTTGAGCGTACCGGCCGAGAGTTCGCCACGCACTTCGTTGAAGAAATAACCATTGGCACTCAGGTCGGCATAAGGCGTGTCGAATTGTTTTGAGCCAAATGTAAAGCTACCCTCATCATCCAATATAGTAGTATTGAACATACTACCCAAGGGCTGCATATCACTATCGAGAAGCTGCATGGTAATGGTAGAGCCGCTCACAAACGGACCTTTCTCGACCTTACCTCCCACGGTGTAATTTTGAGGCTTGAATGGTGAATCGCCCGTACCCGTTCCTTCGCAAGCCACAAGTGCTAAAAGCAAAGAAAGGAGAGCAATTGATTTGATGAATAATGACTTCATAACACGATATTCCAATCGCAGATATTAGAAATACTTCACCTCTTTGCCCCAGATGTCGCTGAGCAAATTATTGGCTAAACGACTTGCTCCGAAACGGAAATAGCGATTGTTGAGCCACTCCTCGCCCAATACAGTAGCTACGATACAGTAGTACTTGACAGCATCGGCAGTTGTAGAGATACCACCTGCAGGCTTAAATCCTATCATCGTTCCGGTTTTGTCGTAATACTCTTTGATAGCTTGGCACATTACATAGGCAGCCTCCAAGGTAGCGGCAGGCTCTTGCTTACCGGTAGATGTTTTGATAAAGTCGGCACCCGAATAGATAGCAAGCAACGAGGCTTTCTTTATCATCGAGGCTGTTTTGAGTGCTCCGGTTTCGAGAATAACCTTGAGGTGAGCATCGCCACATGCGCACTTAAGCTCGGCTATCTCATCACAAACTTCCTCGTAATTACCGGCCAACATATCGCCTACATTGATAACAATGTCTATTTCATCGGCACCATCTTTTACGGCCAACATCGTCTCGGCCACTTTTACCTCGGTGAATGTTTGTGAAGAAGGGAAACCACCCGACACAGCAGCTATATTGACATCCGACACCTCGAGATTCATGCGCACAGTGCCGGCATAGTTGGGGTAAACACATATTGCCGCAACATTGGGCATATCGCCATGCTCGTTTTCAAAGTCATTGACGCGCTTGGTAAAACGGGCAACACTCTCTGTATAATCTTCACTACGCAATGTTGTGAGGTCGATGCAATTGAAGATTTGTTTATACACTGCTACGTTATTATATTTTTCGTAATTTTCGCGTACAATTTTCTCCACCTCCATTTGTACAGTGGCATCGTCAAGCTCTGTAAAATATTGAGCCAAGGTTTCTTCGTATTTATTCATATCTATTTGAGTTTGGGGTTATTTACATGTCTTTCTTTATCTCTTGTTGTCTTTTTCTCGAGATTGCGTCGAAATGCCTCTGTAAGGTCTATGCCTGTCTGATTGGCAATACAGATAAGTACCCACATTACATCGGCAAGCTCATCGGCCAGATTGGTTTTCTCACCCGGCTTGGTCGATTGGTCGCCATAACTGCGAGCCATGATACGTGCCACCTCACCCACCTCTTCGGTGAGTATAGCCATATTGGTCAACTCGCTAAAGTAGCGCACGCCATAAGTCTTTATCCATTCATCGACTTTTTTTTGAGCCTCTTCAATAGTCATTTATTCACGGTTTTGAGAGTCTATACATATTGTTACCGGCCCGTCATTAATCAAAGCCACTTGCATATCGGCACCAAATACACCTGTACCCACCGTGCACCCAATGGCTTGTGAAAGACGATTGCAGAACAACTCATACAAGGGTATAGCATGCTCGGGGCGCGATGCTCTTATATACGAAGGGCGATTGCCCTTCTTGGTGGAGGCATGTAGCGTGAATTGGCTCACTACCAAGGCCTGTCCGCCCACATCGGTAATAGAACAATTCATCACACCATTGGCATCGTCAAAGATGCGCAGTTGTGCGGCTTTCTTGACAAGCCATTCGACATCTTCTTCGCTGTCACGATCTTCGACGCCTACAAGGATGAGCATACCATGACCTATAGCCGAGTGTACCTCGCCGGCTATGGTAACAGAAGCCTCTTTAACTCGTTGTATTACTATACGCATTGTTATCAGTTTGTGTTCAGTGCAAAATAAATAAAAAAAACCGACATTCGCTGTGAATATCGGTTTTTTCTTATGATTGTATGAGACTATTAACGGAAGTCGAATTTCACACCAAAGAAGTAGCTGCGCGGGGTAGAAGGGCCATATATGTAACCCGAGTCACGATTGGGCCCTTTGTCGAAATCTTTTTGATAGGCGTTGAAGATATTTTGTACACCGGCATGTAATTGCAAGGTAAGTTCGCTCGACAAGTCGAAGTCGTATGCCACCTTGACATTGGCATTGAAGAAATCGGGGGTACGCTCAAGACGATCTTTCTCGATATATCCGGCCAAGTGTTGTACCCACATTTCGCCGGTATAAGTACCCGACAAGTCGATAGCCAAGTGATGTGTAGGCTTGAAAGTACAGGTAAGGAAGCCATACCAATCGGGGGTGCGGAACATCTCGTGTGCTGCTTCGACATCGGGGTCCTCACTCCACACCTCGGGAGTTTTGTAAAGGCTGCGTTGCCAAGTAAGACCCAACTGAGCCTCGAGCCATGAAGATACCGCGGCACGACCCTCAAAGTTTACACCGAACACTTGTCCGCCACCACCATTGCGACGTTGGATGATAGCATTGCCGGTTGCATCCGAACCGATATGCTCCATAACAAACGCATCGCTAAGGTCGGTAAAGAAACCTTCCAAGAGGAAGTTGGTGGGAACGCTACCTATAGTCTCGTAAATATCGACCGAAGCACTCACACTACGCGATTTTTCCTCTTTCAAATTGGGGTCGAGCACAATGAGCGACACCTCGCCACCTACAGCCATGATGTGCAAGTCCTCGTCAAAGGCCTGAGGTGCACGGAAACCCTCGGAGTAACTCAAGCGGATATTGATATCCTTTGTGGGATTGTAGCGCAAGTTGACACGAGGGCTGAAGATAAGATTCTTCACCAAGTTGTGCTTGTCAAGACGAGCACCGATGAGGAAACCCCAGCGCTCATTTTTCCACTCGTTTTGGAAATAGGCACTACCGATGTGTACTTTCTGGTCGATATAACGGTCATATCCGGGAGCATCATCCGATAGGGCATCATAGTTGTACTCTATACCGGCGGTCATCTCGGCAGGCATAAACAAAAACTTATCGAAGCTGTGCATATACTGTGCACCGGCAACTGTTGTAAGGTCGTGAGTGAAACCATAGGCCGAGAGGTCTTGACCGGCACCATAATAGCTATCGCGATTGGTGTTTTGCAATGATACAAAGACATTAAGTTTGTTCTTATAGTCGGGGGTAAAATAGTCAAAGTTGATACCACCGCCATTGATAGAGTGCTCGGTTTGCTCGGCAATCATCGCCTCATGAGGAGGCAAGTGCAAGTTATCGCCACCACGACGCTTCTCGTTTATTCCATGATACTCGAAGGTAAGTTTTGAGTAAAGACTTGTCTTATAATAAGCACGTGTACCAATAGTAATGCCACGCAACATAGGCAACTCGGTAAAGCCATCGCCATCGTGGTCGTAAGCATCACGCTGACGGTGTTGACCATAGATATACACACCGGCCTTGCCATTGTCAGTTACCAACGAAGCGTTGAGCATGGTATTGTTGTCCCACGCATTGCTACCGCTAAAGTTGGTAGATGTGTGAGAGGCTGAAGCCGAATTGTACAAAGGCTCACGAGTAATAATATTGACTGTACCACCCACAGCCGACGAGCCAAAAAGAGCCGAACCACCACCACGAACAACCTCGACACGCTCAATCATATTGGCAGGAATCTGCTCCAATCCATATACGCCCGACAAGGCACTGAATATAGGACGCGAGTCGATAAGAATTTGCGAATAGTGGCCATCAAGACCGTTGATGCGCACTTGTTGGAAGCCACAGTTCTGGCAATTATCCTCAACACGCACACCGGGCTGGAAGTTTAGGCCATCGGCGATACTTGCTGCATTGACCTTCGTGAGAGTTGATACATCGAGCACCTTGACCAACGATGGAGCCATACGACGAGTGGTAACATTGCGGTTGGATGTAACTACCACTTCGTCAAGAGAGAAATGCTCTGGTACAAGACCGAAATTGAGTTCATAAGTCTCGCCGGGATATAGAGTTACCTCGCGTTCGAAGGTGGCATAGCCAAGAGTGGTAACTATCACGTTGTATGTACCTTCGGGAATGTTCTTTATAAAATAGTGTCCTGTTGCATCAGTCATCACACCGAGAGTTGTACCTTCGAGGCGTACATTGATGTAGGCCATGTGCTCGCCGGTTGTTTTATCGGTTACGTGACCATGCAGGTGCGCATCGGTAGGTTTATTTTCCGTGCGATTATGAGCTTGAGCTGTAACAAATAGCAATATAAAAGTTAATAGTATAGAAATTTTTTTCATTGATACACAGTCTTTTGCACACATGCTGTTGTGCAATAATTGGATATAATTTTTTTTGATAAATCACAGAAATTGTATGTGCACAGTGTTGGCAAACACCGCACATATATCCCATAGAGGGCTTGTATATCAAGAAAAAACAGGTGGGGCTCGCAAACAACAGCTATAGCTGCGCAGAATTGGTTGTACAACAACTTCGCTCTCACTCTCTTTCAGCGTGGTATAAGGAATTGCAGGCAGAGAGCATTGCGATGAAACGACAAACTGCGAAAGCTGTATATTACAAAAGGGGCAATCTTCCATTGCGGCTGCAGCCTCACGATGTGCCCGTTCTTCGTCATCGGGGTACAACTCATGGAATTTTGCATCGGAGTGGATGTCAAAACATTTTACTGCTGTCACCGGCAGAAACGCCAACAACATAACAACAGCATATATGAAATCTCTCCTTTTCAAGCGTATATAATTTTATATTTCAGCGATTTGTGTTTTTTTCACGGTGCAAAGATACAACACAGTGAGGATTATGGCAATAACTATTTATTACTATTTTTAAGTTAAATAATCCCCAAAAGAGATGAGATAACTATGTAAGTATACTAAATATCAATACTTTAGCAGTTGTTTATAATTATAACTTTTTTGTGTAAATTATTTAGATTGTGTATCAAATGCTTCCTTAACCAAGTGAGCCTTATGTGCACCAATAACAGAAGTCAACTCCTCAAGCGAAGCCTCGCGCACGCGCTTTACACTCTTGAAGTGTCGCAATAGAGCATCTCGAGTATGTGCCCCTACACCTTTTATATCATCAAGAGCAGAGGCAACTTGCTGCTTGCTACGCTTGTTGCGATGATGCGTGATGCCAAAACGGTGTGCCTCGTCGCGCAGATACTGAATAAGTCGCAACGACTCGGAGTTTTTATCCAGATACAAAGGCGTACTATCTTCTGGGAAGTAAATCTCCTCCAAGCGTTCAGCTATACCGATAATTGCGATTTTACCTCTCAACCCCAAGGAATCGAGAGACGAAACGGCTGCACTGAGTTGTCCTTTACCTCCATCAACAACTATAAGTTGTGGCAATGACTCGCCCACCTCCAAAAGGTGGTGATAACGGCGATATATAATTTCACGCATCGACGCATAGTCGTCGGGACCTTCAACACTCTTTATATTGAAATGTCGATAATCGCGTTTCGATGGCTTGGCCATCTTGAAAACCACGCATGCAGCAACAGGATTGGTTCCTTGTGTATTGGAGTTATCAAAACATTCGATGTGTACGGGCAACTCGTCTAAGTACAAGTCTTTCTGCACACGAGTGAGTATGCGGGCTGCTCGCTGTTCGGGATTGAGCTTTTCGGCTTGCTTCAAGCGGTCTATTTTATATTGTCGGGCGTTTTGCAAGGAGATGTCCAATAGTTTGCGTTTATCGCCGCGCTCGGGAATGGTAATAGTTAATTGCTCAAATGTCACCTCGGGCTCAAAAGGCACAATGATTTCTCGAGAAGCACTTTCAAATCGTGCACGCAACTCGGCTATACCCAAAGCCAATATTTCCGAAGCCGTTTCATCGAGTTTTTTGCGATATTCGATGGTAACAGATTGCACGATAGAGCCACCCTTTACATGCATAAAATTGATAAATGCGGCATTATCATCTTCTTCATACGAGAATACATCGATATTATTGATAACACTGCTCACAACGACCGACTTGGCACGATATCGCTCGACAAGATCATATCGTTCCTTTACCACCTGAGCTTCTTCAAATCGCAATTGCGATGCCAAATCGCGCATTTCATCCACAAGCATTTCACTCAATCGGCTGGTGTTGCCATTGAGTATATGCTTGACTGCATCTATATACACGGCATAGTCTTGGGGCGATATTAATCCCTCGCAACACCCACGACAACGCTTGATATGATATTGCAGACACACCTTGTGCCTATGAGAAGCAACTGCATCGGCTGTAAGAGAAAGACGACACGTACGTAATGGATACAAGTCATGTATCAGTTCCAAAACAGTCTTGGCAACATGCGTGTGCGCGTATGGGCCATAATACTTCGCCCCACTGCCACGCTCTACCCTGCGTGTCAAGAAAACACGCGGATAATTCTCCTTGGTAACACATATCCAAGGATAGGTCTTGTCATCTTTGAGCAAGACGTTGTAACGCGGACGAAACTTCTTGATGAGCGAGTTTTCAAGATGCAGAGCATCCTCCTCACTCCCTACCACAATATACTTGATGTCGGCAATGTTGCGTACCAATACGCGCGTTTTGGGTGCATCGTCATGCTGTTTATTGAAGTATGACGATACACGACGCTTTAGGTTCTTTGCCTTGCCTACATAGATAATCGTGCCCTCTTTGTCGAAGTACTGATACACACCGGGACTCTCGGGCAAGAGGGCAAGAATATCTTTTATATATTTACTGATATCGGACAATATTCAATTAATATTTAATCAAAGCTTCTACCTCGACATCTGATGGGAAAAGCTCGCGACCCTTCAAAAACTCCAGCTCGGCAATAAAACTTATATAAATCTTTTTGGGATTGAAACGCTTGGCCAAGAGATAAGCTGCATACATCGTGCCACCGGTGGCCAACAAGTCGTCATGCAACAACACTACATCGTTTTCGTCAATAGCATCAACATGAACCTCGATAGTATCCACACCATACTCCTTGGTATAGCTCTCACTCACGGTGTTGGCAGGCAATTTGCCGGGCTTACGCATGGGGACAAATCCGGCACCAATTTTCTCGGCCACGATAGGTCCCATAATAAAACCTCGCGACTCTATACCTACAACCTTGGTTATACCCTTGTCGGCATAATGCTCACATAGCAATTGAGAGGCAAAACGCAATCCCTCTTTATCCTTAAGCATAGTAGTAATATCCTTAAACAAGATACCCTTTTGAGGGAAATCGGGTACGTCACGCACAAGGGCTTTCAAATCTTCAATTGTCATCATTTTTATTAGCAATATTAGTTATTATTTGTATTCTTTCTCAGCAATTTAGCAGCACACACAAGCACAATGTTTCACGTGAAACATTACCGTCCCATAAGCACCAACAATATATTTATATCGCTGGGCGAAATGCCCGGTATACGAGAAGCCTGCGCAATAGTCTCGGGATTGATACGCGCCAACTTTTGTCGCGCCTCAGTTGAAATTTGCTGTATATTCATATAGTCAAACTTGTCCTTGATGCGAATATTCTCGAGACGCGATATTTTATCGGCTATCATTTGTTCGCGGTCTATATAACCGCTATATTTTATTTTTATCTCGGCTGCCTCGACAATCTCCTCGCGACGCGAAGGTATCGCATCTATCTTGCGTTGCAAGGCTTGTACCATGGGTGCAAGTGTGTTGATGTCGAGCTGCGGACGTACTATTAAATCATAGAGTTTGACTCCCTGACGGAGTGGTTGATGGCCAGCTTGCTCCAACTTATCATTGATGAGTGCGGCTTTGATTGAGTAGTTCTGTGCAAACTCTACCAAATCGTTCACCGCGGCTTTTTTCGTGCGCAACAGCTCGTATCTGTGCGCTGTAGCAAGCCCGAGTTTATAGGACTTCTCGGTAAGGCGCATGTCGGCATCATCCTGTCGCAACAAGATGCGATACTCGGCACGAGAAGTAAACATGCGGTAAGGTTCGTCAACACCTTTGGTCACCAAATCATCTATAAGCACGCCTATGTAGGCCTCATTACGCGCCAACACAAAAGGCTCACCTCCATGACACGCTATGTGGGCATTGATACCTGCTACAAGGCCTTGACCGGCGGCTTCTTCATAGCCGGTTGTTCCATTTATCTGTCCGGCAAAGAAGAGTCGCTTTACGAGTTTGGTTTCGAGTGTATGCAACAACTGCGTCGGGTCGAAATAGTCATATTCTATGGCATATCCCGGGCGATATACTCGTACATCGCGGAAGGCTGGTATCTTCTTCAACGCCGCCAATTGTATATCTATGGGCAACGACGACGAAAAGCCATTGAGATAATACTCCTGCGTAGTCTCTCCCTCGGGTTCAAGGAAGAGCTGATGCTCGGTTTTATCGGGAAAGGTGACTATTTTTGTCTCTATACTCGGACAATATCTCGGTCCTATACTTTGTATCTGTCCATTATACAGTGGCGATTCGGGCAGTCCTTTTCGCAATATTTCATGCACACTCTCATTGGTGTACACTGTCCAACAACTGCGTTGCTGCAAGGGACGGGGTACAAAGTCGAGATAGGAAAATTTATGAAAGTCATTCTCACCTTTTTGTTCGATGGTTTCGTCAAAATGTACACTGCGACCATCTATGCGAACAGGCGTTCCCGTTTTCATGCGACCAACGGTAAAACCAAGCTGAGCCAACTGCTCCGATATACCATAAGAAGCCGGCTCGGCAACACGTCCACCTGGCAACTGTGTTCGACCTATGTGCATAAGGCCGTTTAAGAATGTACCATTGGTAAGAATAACACTGCGTGCCTTGAATGTAACCTCCATACCGGTCACAACACCGGCAACCTCATTATTATCTATAACAAGCTGTTTTACAAAGTCTTGCCATATATCAAGATTGTCTGTATTCTCAATTATAGAACGCCACTGCTCTATAAAACGAGCACGGTCGCTTTGCGAGCGCGGACTCCACATGGCAGGACCCTTTGAGCGATTGAGCATTCTGAACTGTATAGCTGTCATATCTGTAACAATGCCCATTTGACCACCAAGAGCATCTATCTCCCTTACTATCTGACCCTTAGCAATACCACCAACAGCAGGATTGCAACTCATCTGCGCAATCTTGTTCATGTCGTGGGTAATAAGGAGTGTCTTAGAGCCCAGGTTGGCCGCAGCACATGCTGCCTCACAACCGGCATGACCTGCTCCGACAACTATTACATCATATTCAAAATTCATCGTTCTACGATACTATTTTCATAAATAATTATTCTGTTCATTCAAGGCAAAGAGTATTGCAACAGGGCAACTCGACATCATAGCAAAATAAGTTCAAGTGCCTCATTTTCATGACGTTCCATTATCTCTCGCTCACCTTCACCTTTGTCGTTTATGCCACACAGATGCAATATTCCATGTATTATGACCCTGTATAACTCCTTTTCATAGGGCTCTCCCACCAAATAAGAGTTGGTCATAACGGTATCGAGGCTTATAAACAAATCACCCGAAATGGTATTGTCCGTACAGTAATCGAATGTGATAATATCGGTGTAATAATCGTGCTGCAAAAAGGCTCGGTTCACCTCAAGTATACGCTCGTCATTACAAAATATGTAAGCTATATCGCCACAACGCTTGCCATAACGCGCAGCAACCCTGTGCACCCAATCTACAACTTTGCGGTTATCTATATCGGGCATAGCAACATTCTCGACTGAAAAACTTATAGGCATATTCCAATAGTTTGTTTTACTGATGCAAAGGTAAAATTTATCTTATAAATAACATCTATCCGAAGAAGAAATATGCCACTAAGACACCCGATATAGCCCCTATAACATCGGCCAGAAGAGCATACCCTACTGCATAACGAGTCTTCTTGATACCTACACTGCCAAAGTATACAGCCAATATATAGAATGTGGTGTCGGTAGAGCCTTGTACAGTAGCCGCCACTCGAGCCACAAACGAGTCTACACCATAGGTTGCCATACAATCCACCATCATACCCCGCGAGCCACTACCACTCAACGGCTTCATCAGTGCTGTAGGCAATGCCTCTACAAACGACGTATCGAGACCACACGCCGCAACGCACCAGCGCACTGCATCTACCACATAATCCATCGCTCCGGAAGCTCGAAAAATGCCGATTCCAACGAGAATTGCCACCAAGTAAGGTATTATCATTACCGCTGTTTTGAAGCCCTCCTTTGCGCCTTCTATAAAGCTTTCATACACGTTTATCCTCTTCACCACACCTACTCCCACAAAGGAGACTATAATGGTAAACAAGAGCGCATTGGCTGCGAATGTCGAATATAACTGCATCTTATCCTGAGGCAATTGCGAAAAGAAATACATAATACCTCCTACCACAGCCACCAACCCCAGGGCCCATGCCACAAGCACACGATCTATCTTTATACGTTGCTTGATGCACAGTGCCGTAAGTCCTACAAATGTGGCTATAAATGTTGCCAAAAGAATAGGTATAAATACATCCGACGGATTGACAGCTCCCATCTGCGCACGATAGGTCATGACTCCGATAGGCACCAATGTAAGCCCCGACGCATTGAGCACCAAGAACATAATCATAGCATCGGTAGCAGTATCTTTTTGCTCATTGAGCTCCTGCATCTCACGCATGGCTTTCAGCCCCAATGGAGTAGCGGCATTGTCAAGACCCAACATATTGGCCGATATATTCATAAACATCGAGCCGAGCGCAGGATGACCTTTGGGTATACCCGGAAAGAGGCGTGAGAACAGTGGGCTCATCGCTCGCGAAAACAGCGTTATAAGCCCAGCATTTTCGCCCACCTTCATCAAGCCTAACCACAGAGTAAGCACTCCGGTAAGTCCTATCGATATGTCAAATGCACTCTTGGCCGACGCAAACGATGCATTCATAATATCCGACCATATAGTCATGTTTCCGGCAAAGATTGTCTGACACAACGCCACAACAAAAGCTATGATGAAAAAAGCAACCCAAATATAATTAAGTACCATATCTCTATTTTCTCGTTTGATACACGATTTTTCATTTCAAGACCAAAATTAAAAATTTTATTGCTATTGACACCGTCTTTGACGATAAAAGCCTTTGAACAATTATTTTTTAAGATTTATAAACACTTTCTATTTTTCTGCCCACATATTTCTATGAGAAAATACACTACTTATACAACTATTAAACAACGACTTATACAACATTTCAAGCTCATGAGAATTTGATATTTCTTTCGACCCGTACACCTGCTCACAAAAAAACCACTCAGACTGCACCTTTTTTCGCAACTTTATCTTACCTTAGTCGAAAAAGAATAAACAACACCTATGAGCATAGAAAAATTGAAAGCCGAACTTATAGCCGCCGGCAATATACAAAAGGCTGCTGTGCTATCGCGATTTTTTAAGACCGGCAAGGGCAACTACGGCGAGGGCGACAAGTTTATAGGCATTACCGTTCCCGACAACAGGGCTATCACTCGACGTTACCTTCACCTTCCCTCTTCTCAATTCGCCATGTTACTTCAATGCGAAATACATGAAGTAAGGCTATCGGCTCTCATAGGCATGGTCGAGCTATACAAGTCGCGCCACACATCCGATGCACAGCGACAAGAGATTGTCGACATCTATATTGCCAACACCCACTACATCAATAATTGGGATTTGGTAGACCTCTCTGTGTACAACATCATCGGGGCACACCTATTACATCGCGACCGTTCACTTCTATATCGTTGGGCCGACAGTCAGTCTCTATGGGAGCAACGTATGGCTATCGTGGCTACTATGTGGTTTATACGACATGGGGAGTATGACGATACAATAAAAATTGCCGAGAAATTGTGCCACCACCCGCACGACCTCATACAAAAGGCCGTAGGTTGGCTACTGCGCGAAGTAGGTAAACGCGACTTGAAACGCCTCACCGATTTTCTCGACGAGCACTACACCACTCTACCCCGCACTCTGCTACGATACGCTATCGAGAAGTTTCCTGCCAATATGCGTGCACACTATTTGGCTCGATAGACATCAAAATCCGGGTAGCGGTATATAGAGTGTAGGCAACAAGAGCAAGAAGCCCACAACAAGCATCAGCAAAATAAACTTCCATATCCATTTCACCCATGCCTCATAGGGTATCTTGGCTACTGAGAGCACAGCCATCAATACACCCGAACAGGGGGTTATCATATTGGTAAAGCCATCGCCAAACTGGAAGGCCATCACGGTAGTTTGTCGGGCTATTCCTATCATATCCGAGAATGGGGCCATGATGGGCATGGTTACAGCAGCCTTGGCCGATGCCGATGGGATAAAGAGGTTGATAAATGTCTGTATTCCATACATCATAGCAAGTGCTGCCTCTCGCCCACTATTTTCAAGCGATGATGCCATTGCCGACAGCATGGGATCTATCACATCTCCGTTTTCCAATATCACGATAATACCCGCTGCAAAACCTATGATAAGTGCCGCCGAAAATATATCTTTGGCTCCGGCTATAAACTCCTTGGCTATATCGTCGGCCGAGTAACCGGCCGAAAATCCGGCTGCTATGCCCAACGCCATAAAGAGCGCACATATCTCGGGCAAATACCAGCCATATCCCATCGCTCCCACTACCAGAAACACAATGGCAAAGAGCAACATATTGAGTATATACATCTTGTCGGACGACCGCAACGAAACTACCGACAAAACGGCATACATGGCTGTCAATATCCACATCAGATAGGGCGTTGCAAACTCGCTCTGCCCCACTTTTATCACACAATCGGCCGCATAGTATATCGAGAAAAGAACCAGCACTGCTTCTACCACAGCAAAGCATATCCAAGCACGCTTACCTCCGCCACGCACTACGGCTATGCCATCTTCTTGTTTTGATACAACATCGGCTGCAGGTTCTTTCTTCACCTTATTGGCATACCACAGCACAAAGGCTATGGCAATAGTCATCAGCACTACCCAGCACACCGTGCGATACTCTATGCCCGAGAAGAGGGGCAACTGCGACATATCTTGCGCTATGCCTATTGTGAATGGATTGAGCATAGCTCCGGCAAAACCTACGTGTGCTGCTACATACACCATGCACACACCCACAAAGTCATCATATCCCAACGAGCGAGCCAAAGGTATCACCACTGCCACAAAGGCTATCGTCTCTTCGCTCATGCCAAATACGGCTCCAAACAGGCCAAACAACAACATTATGAGCACTATCACTATATTACCCACACCCAACTTGCGCACTACCCCATACCGTTCCAGACGTTGCGCCTGCGCTATAAACTTCATGATACCATCATCCACAGCCTTGGTACTGTTTATAACCCAAAATGCTCCTCCTATTATCAGCACAAAGGCTATGATACCGGCCTGACGGCTGAAACCTTCATACAACGCCGAGAACAACTGCCAGGTCTGCGGTTTACCACCGGGTATAATCCATGTTGCTATCGCACATAGAATGAGAACAGAGAAGATAATAACGTAAGTGTTGGGAACTTTAAACTTTGCCATAATTCTTAGATTTATGGTACAAAGATACAATCAAACGAGCAAGAAACATGAAATTTATTTCAATGTTTTTTACTGCGAGTGCAGTACATCTTCGAGATTTATCTCAAAGATACAACCAAAAGAGCGATTTCTAAAGCAGACTTGAATATTTCAACACTGTTGCCTACAACCTGCAACAAATCAAGGGTACGCCCTGCCTGTTTCCTCCCGGTGGTGGTCACGATATCGCCGATAATAATATTCGCCACTCTATCACTATTGGCGTTGGCGTGATTTTATAAGCGCGATAACCTTTCAAAAAAAATACAACAACCCACCATTACCATACATAGCTGCGGTAATGGTGGATTCTTTATAACATATAGTATGCGTTACTTTTTCTTCATGTGGTCTATATTGTAGTGCAATCCCCTACTCTCACGACGTTCCATAGCCTGTCGCATGATAAGATAGCCGGTATTTATCATATTGCGCAACTCACATATCTCCTTCGAAGCCTTACTACGCTTAAAGAGGCTCTCGGTCTCCTCGTAGAGTATATCCAAACGCACCCATGCACGCTTCAGTCGCAAGTCGGAGCGAACAATACCCACATAAGTACTCATTATCTGACACACCTCTTTGGCACTTTGTGTTATCAACACCATCTCCTCGTTGGGCACAGTACCCTCAGCGTTCCACTCCGGTATTTCGTAGCAAAAGTCGTAGTCGCCCATATTTTCCATGGCATGCTTGGCAGCAGCATCGGCATACACAACAGCCTCTATAAGCGAATTGGAAGCCAAACGGTTGCCACCGTGCAATCCGGTACAAGAGCACTCTCCCACCGCATACAAGCGATTGATTGACGAGCGGGCATCAAGGTCTACCAATATACCGCCGCACAGATAGTGCGCTGCCGGTGCTACCGGTATATAGTCACGTGTGATATCTATGCCCAAGCTCTTGCACTTCTCGTAGATGTTGGGAAAGTGAGCACGGGTCTCATCGGGGTCTTTATGCGTTACATCAAGGTACACATGATCCTCTCCCCTATTTTTCATTTCATTATCTATGGCTC
This sequence comes from Bacteroidaceae bacterium, assembly GCA_017522135.1. Taxonomy (GTDB): domain Bacteria; phylum Bacteroidota; class Bacteroidia; order Bacteroidales; family Barnesiellaceae_A; genus Barnesiella_A. The sequence continues at coordinate 6,714 of JAFXAB010000051.1, read as the reverse complement.
GTGCCACTATGTCGCGTGGAGCAAGCGACAGTCGCTCGTCATACTTGTGCATAAACTCCTTACCATCGCATGTGCGCAACACCGCGCCATAACCTCGCATCGCTTCGGTAATAAGAAAACTGGGACGATCGCCCGGGTGATATAAAGCTGTAGGATGAAACTGTACAAACTCCATATCCTTTACCGTTCCCTTGGCACGATACACCATGGCTATACCATCGCCCGTAGCGACAAGCGGATTGGTCGTAGTCTTATACACAGCTCCCACACCTCCGGTAGCCATCACAGTCACTCGCGACAAGAATGTATCTACACTGCCCGTAGCAAGATCCAACACATAAGCTCCATAGCACTCTATATCGGGCGTTTGGCGCGTAACGGTTATACCCAAATGGTGCTGAGTGAGTATCTCTATGGCAAAATGCTTGTCGTAAATGGTGATATTGGGATGATGTCTCACGGCCTCTATAAGACTTCGTTGTATCTCCGCTCCCGTATTGTCCTTATGATGCAATATGCGAAACTCCGAGTGACCGCCCTCGCGATGTAGATCAAACTCGCCATTCTCATTCCTATCAAAATCTACGCCCCAATTTATCAACTCCGCTATCTGCGCCGGAGCCTCTCGCACAACCTTCTCCACTGCAGCTCGGTCACTCAGGTAGTCGCCTGCTATCATCGTATCTTCTATATGCTTCTCAAAGTTATCTACAAGCATATTGGTTACCGATGCTACTCCTCCTTGTGCAAAGTAGGTGTTAGCTTCTTCCAACTCACTCTTGCATACCAATGCCACTGTTCCTCTATCGGCTACCTTGAGGGCAAAACTCATACCGGCAATGCCCGAGCCAATGACCAAAAAGTCGTATTTCTTCACCATCCTTATAAATTTTGTGTCACTATGACGTCTACTCTACGTTGCATACAGTGCCTATGCACCCTTGCAATAAAGGTATATACGGCAAAGGTAACGATAAATAACCAATCTTGTCATCTTCAAGGCAAAAATATATCATAAAAAACCTACACACACAAGGGGAGGGATCTCCTTGCCTATATCGGTGCAAAGTGCTACAATTGCAACTACAGCACTTATGCTCACATGAAACACGCGCCCTATCTACTGCACATCATACTTGCCCTTGCACTGCTCCTTGTTGGTTGCCACAGCGACCCGCGACAGGTCGAGCTGATAGACCGCGCCGAGGCGGTGATGGACTCGCTGCCCGAAGTGGCCCTCTCCCTGCTTGATAGTGTCGACTCGCACCGACTCCTGCGCGCCGACAATGCCCGATATGCCCTCCTGCTCACTCAAGCCCGAGACAAAAACTATATCGACACCGCCAACGACTCCCTCATCAACATTGCCGTGTCGTACTATGCCCATTCGCGCCACGACCACCACTACAAGATGCTGGCGCACTACTATCACGGTCGCATCCTCTACAACGCCTGCGACTATGCCCACAGTATCGTATCGCTCCTTAAGGCCGAAAAAGTGGCTATCGAGTTAAACGACCATTACTGGATAGGACGAGCAGATGAACAGATTGCCAACATTTACGATGTTAATTTTCATCATACCGAGGCCATAAACTATGCAATCAATTCCTACGAAAGTCTATGCAAATCGCAGAAACAACCATACATCAATTATGCCCTCTTAAGACTGAGCCGACTATACTTAAATAACGATGACTATGAAAACGGAATCAAAACAGCACAACAAGTATTAGACTCCGCTACTGTATATCAAAATACTTATCTCAGAGACCACGCACTGCGTGTGTTGGCAAAATCATATTTTGGCTACAGCGACTTTACATCCACCATCGAAACAATTGAGCAAATTGAGTCAAACAGCAATTTGAGCAACGACCTACTATGCCTATTAGGTATTTGTTATTACGAAACTAACGACCTGCTCGGTGCATCCAAAATTTACGACAAGATAAAAAGTGACACTACACACGTATCCAAGCACTTACTATATAAACTATACCATAAAAATAACGACACATCTAATGCCTTGACTGTTCTTGAATCTCTCTACAATGAATTAGAAAGTCATTTCAACACCTCTTTAAGCCAAAATTTCTCAACCGCAATCTCTCAATTCTATGAACATGAAAACAGACTCATTGAAGAAAATCTTCAAAGGGTAAAGTACAGTCGACTTTTTATCCTTACATGTTTTGCTCTCATTATCACTATTCTTTTATATTTCTTTACAGTCAAGTATAGGAAGCAACAAGACAAACTCAATAAATACTTACTCGTAGCACAGGAATTACAAGAAATTATCAACGTCAAAAACAACAGCCTTTCGAGTGCGCAAGAAGCAATTACCAATCTTATCAATACCAAATATAACATCATCAACAACCTTTGCATTACATACTTCGAGAACAAAAAATCAGGCAAAGCCCAAAGAAAGATTTCGACCGAAGTCGAAAATCTCATCCGCGAACTCGCTTCCGATAAACAAATAGAAATACTCAACCAGCAAGTAGACAAACATCTCAATCATATCATGTCCGACTTCAAAAGAGACCTGCCACTACTGAAAAAGCCCGATTATAATCTCTTCCTATACTCTATTTTAGGTTTTTCCACCACGGCCATAACCCTACTTCTTGGAGAAGAAAAGACCGAAGCGGTATACAATCGCAAGGCTCGGTTGAAAAACAAAATCAAACAACTCGACCCCTACATACAAGCCAAATATCTGAGTTATCTATAATAAAGTATTGTTACACAGGTTATTACCATCTACACCAACCTATACCACTGAATATCAGATAGTTAGTAAAAAGACAAATTTTTTATTTTCTTCCGCTTCTATTTCATTGTTTTTCAACACTTTACAAAACATAAAAAACAAATTAAAATCGCCCGATTTTTTGGAAACACCCTTCTCATAGCTTTAAATTTGTTGAAACCAAATAATAAAAACATAAAGTTATGAGAAACTTAGTATTCTTTTCCTTGCTATTAGCAAGTCTATTCACCTTTTGTTTAAAGGCAGATGAAAGTCCCAAACCGGTAAAGACCGAGAAGCTTATTCTGATTGAGAAAGAACCCGAAAGAGCACCTCGCACATTGGGCGATCTGTTTGTCACTTGTTATTATAATAATGAGTGCTTGGAGGTCGAGTTCCCCGCCGATGTCAACAGTATGGACATTACCATCAGCGACGGAGCGGTAACTATCTGGAGCGGATTTGTTACAGCCGATGCCCCGGCTTGCGACATTCCCTACCTCGTGGGTCAGTACCAAATTACCTGCACCACCGACAACGGGGCGGTATATCAAGGCATATTATCTTTATAATTAGCTCTACTCCATGCCCCCAAGAGGCCTCAACGACCTCTTGGGGTGATTATCAACAAAATTCATTAACATAAAAAAACAAAATCATGAAAAAGTTTACACTCCTATTTATAGCACTTGTTGCTACATTTTCGGCAAAGGCCGATATCGTTATCGATTCTTTAAATAGAATGGTTTTTACACCCACTGTTATGGAAAATGGCCAACCTTCAAATATGGCCGGCATCGAATTGCAATATCGCAGTGAACAAAACGGTATAATTAACCCATTTCGCATTTTTCAACAAAACAACGCCACATGGATGAAGTGGGTAGCAAACCCGGGGGTGTTGGGCATTCGCTCTTTTGCCATCAACAACAACGGTTATATACGCATTGGTGACTTTAGTACAGGGAACAGTTATTCATATACAAAACCTCAAATGCTCACCATTCACAACCAATCGGGTGTAGGATTGCGTATAGAACAACAAAATGCCAATGTGGCTATTGAAGTATGTTCAAAAGACACAAATGCATACATTATAAAAGGTCTTGTGCCTACTTTTGTATTTAACGGAATACAATTGTATGAAACTGTATATAGCGTTAATGCCAAGGGTGTTGTAAACTGCAAAGGTAGTATTGTATCGCTTTCCGATCAAAGCCATAAACGTAATATAAAAACGGTTACCAATGCGTTGGATGGTCTCAGAGAGGTAAATCCCGTCTCTTATATACTTACAGATGGAGCAGAAGAAAATGCAACTAAATCTCGTAGTCGTGCCTTGGCTCAAGAAAATAACTCTGACGACGTTTTCCAACCCGACACTGTTGTAAATGCTGATTCTCCCGAACTAACAAACGCAATAAACGATGAATACAATCGTCCTAAATATGGTTTTATTGCTCAAGAATTGGAAGAAATATTCCCTAATGTGGTCTATACCATGTCGGATGGCGAAAAGGGTATTGCTTACCAAGAATTGATACCCATATTGGTAAGTGCCATACAAGAGTTGCAAGCAGAGATTGATGTATTGAAAGAGGACGCCGACACACCACAACGCCGACAAGCCCCTGCTTCGGTGCAAGATGCTATTGCCGATGACACAGCCATGTTGATGCAAAACACACCCAATCCCTTCAACCAAGCCACCGAGATAGGCTATCGCTTGCCCGAAGGTGCTGCAACTGCACTGATTATGGTATGCGACATGAATGGCAAGATGTTGCAAACATATCCTTTGCCCGTCAACACCACAGCCGGCACACTCACCATACAAGCCGGTAGCTATACACCCGGTATGTACCTATACACACTGCTCGTAGACGGTGCTCAAATTGATACCAAGCAAATGATTATCCTCGCACACTAATACCGATACAGCCATGAAACGTTATATAATCACCGCACTATGTGCTTTTGTGGCATATTGTGCTTGGGGGCAGTTGAACAATCCTTGCTTTAGGATTCCAATACCTGAAAATACACCATCGACATACACCTTGCACAACTTTACACAAGATAGTGCAACGGTAGACCTTGGCAACACTTTGCTGTACGCTTTAGCCATATCGGGAAATGTTACTCTAACTTCCGAAACCAATAGCTCGGTTAAGGTAATACTTATAGATAGTGACAATACACAACACCTCGTGTATGAAATAAACTCATTACTTGCTGATACAAACAGTTTCGACATAACCGATGTGGGGCGTGAAACATTGTGGGATAATCCCATATACGCCTCAACGCTCTTGGTGCGACTGAAAAACGCCACATTGACACTTAATGCTATTACCCCCGTAACGGAATTATTACCCAATTCAATGCCTCAACAAAGGGCTTTGCGCATGCAAGAGCAAAACGACACCATTGTTGCCGTTCTCAATCGTAATCTTATTGCTCGCGATATACCTTGGCGTGCAGGGTCAACCAACCTTTCCGATGCTACATATGACGCACGTCGTACGATATTGGGAGATAACAATCCTTTCTATAATATCGAGTACTACATCGGTGGCTACTATGTCGACCCCGCTTTCGATGCAACACAAGCTACAGCTGTCGATGATGGTTATGTCGAAGAATTTGATTGGCGCAATCGCCATGGCAAAAACTGGATAACAGCACCAAGACAACAATGGAACAATGATTGTTGGGCTTTTGCAGCTATTGCAACTGGAGAATCATACATAAATCTTTACTACAATGATATAAAAAATATAGATTTATCCGAACAACAGTTGGATTCGGTTGTTCTGTATTCAACTTTTGCAAGAGGTGGTTATGTTAACAATGCACATGAGTACATGACCCAAAACAACTTAGTAACAGAGACTTGTTTTCCTTATAGATACAAAGGTTTTGAATCATATGTAAATGGAATAGATACTAACTATGTACATTACACAAAGTGCGAAAATCCAGATACAACTTTTAGGTTTGAAGTGATGTCAACATTAGGTGATAGCAACAAACCCCAGAAGGCTAAAGACTGGATTTTAAAATCACCTTTTTCTATGGATGTTATGGGCATGCAACATGTATTATCTTGTATTGGATACAAAACAGTCCAAGTAGGAGATACTATATATACAGATGGTAATTGGTATTTTCATCCTGCCGACATAATAACAAACAATAATCCGTATATAGGTCAGACAGCTTGGCTTTTAAAAAATAGCTGGTGGTGGTATCAAACAAAAGATGGCGATTGGCCAATAATTGATTCTATCGGTGTCAGATATATGATCGTTAGTGAAAACCATTTATATAATAGGTCTTCAAATTTTACAGGCAAAGTTTTTTGTAACAAAATATCAGACAATGATATTATCTGCTCCGACGCAGATAATGACGGATATTACTTTTGGGGCATAGGCGATAAACCTGCACACTGTCCCGTGTGGGCACCCGACACTCCCGATGGTGATGATAGTAACCCGCTATACGGTGCTATGGATGAATATGGTTTCTTACAAGAGATAGGACCTCACAATAAATCACCGTTACATGTAAGTAAAGACAGGGCTTTTACAACCCCACAGATAATTGACAGAGATATAACCATAACATCCGGAGCAACACTTACTATAACTTCATATCTAACTATGCACCCCGATGCTAAAATCTTGATACAAGGCGGCAAGTTGGTATTGGATGGTGGTACGATACGCAACGGATATATCCGCAACAAAGGTAGCTTAATTATCAAAAATGATGGCGTGGTAGAGATGTGTGGCGACGACCAATTCGAGCATAATCCCGATGATTTGGAAATAATCAATACAGGGCTAACACCATTCCCAATAACTACTACACTGAAACAAAGTGCCTTTAAACGCGTTAATAGATAAAGTTTAATGGGATTTTACAAATATTATTATTATGTTTGC
>JAFXAB010000050.1 GCA_017522135.1 Bacteroidaceae bacterium | reverse complement strand
TGTCTTAATAAATTATCCTTATATCTGTTACTCGGACGCAATGGAATTGCGTGCCCTACGTGCGTGCTTCGCACGAGTTTTTGCCTCGCGATGGTAACCACGCGGATGGTGACCTTTTCTCCCTCTGTGTTTTCCGCACAGAAAATATAGGGGGAGTGGCTGAAAGCCGAGGGGGTGGAGGATAGCACCATACGTAAGGATATCAATTAACCCCTTCCCGCTGCGCGGACTTCCCCTATCTCGCTAACGCTCGCAGGGGCAGAAAAAGAGACCTCGCCATGGGATTTTTTATAGACATAAGGACAAAAGATACAAAAGAATTTCACCCACAAAAAAACATGTTCCTTATGTCCTTATGTCTTAATAAATTACCCTTTTGTCGGGTATGCGGACGCAATGCAATTGCGTGCCCTACGTGAGAGGATATCTCACACCCCTCAACCCGTGCTCCGCACGTATTTTTACCTCGCCTTGGATAACGTGGGCACATGGTAACCTTTTCTCCCCATGTGTTTTACGCACGTAAAATATAGGGGGAGTGGCTGTAAGCCGAGGGGGTTGGAGGATATCACCGAAAGTAAAAAATTTCAATTAACCCTTCAGTCACTTGCGTGACAGTTGTCTATCGCCCAAGTTGCTCACGCTCGGCATAGCCCTACCCGTCCTGATATATACGCCAACGCGCGATAGACTCTACACATTGGTCTATCGCGCGTGCGTACGTTTTAAGGAATAAGGTAGCTTGTATTGTGCCTTATCAGGCTTTTATCTCTACCTCTTCTTTCATGTCGAGTTCGTTGCGCTCGCGGTCGAAGAATCGATATTCGAGCATGGCGAGCGACTGGTCGGGGATGATTTTGAAGCGGAATGAATATTTGGTTTTCCATTTCCACTTAAGAGACATCAATCCACCCTTGTCGATATAGGCTGCTACATAAGGATGCACATGTAGCGTGAAGTCGGGTTTCTTGAGTTTGAGCACCATGTATGCTATCTTATCCTCGAGGCGGTCGGTAAATAGCATCGATGGCTGGATAATACCTTTGCCATGGCATGTGGGACACTCCTCGCTTGTAGTGATGTCGAGTGCGGGTCGTACACGCTGGCGAGTAATCTGCATAAGACCAAACTTGGTAAGCGGTAGGATGTTGTGACGTGCGCGGTCGTTGGCCATGAGTTCGCGCATGCGATCGTATAGGCGTTGACGGTTGTCGGCATCGGCCATGTCGATAAAGTCGATGACGATAATGCCACCCATATCGCGCAGACGCAATTGTCGTGCTATCTCTTCGGCGGCGTTGAGGTTTACCTCTATGGCATTGCTCTCTTGGTCGGTGGCATTCTTTGATCGATTGCCACTATTCACGTCAATGACATGTAGAGCCTCGGTGTGCTCGATGATGATGTATGCACCACTCTTGAACGATACTGTCTTACCAAATGATGATTTTACTTGTTTTGTCAGCCCAAAGTTGTCGAATATGGGTAGTTCGCCTTCGTATTGCTTGACGATACCGGCCAATTCGGGGGCAATGATACTTACGTAGTTGTGTATTTGCTGATAGGCCGCACGATCATTGACATAGATACTCTCGAACGATGGGCTGAATATATCACGCAACATACCTACAGCTCGACTTGTCTCTTCGTAGACAAGAGCCGGAGCTTTTTCTTTTTTGCGAACACACTCGATACTATCTTCCCAACTCTTTACGAGCGACTTCATCTCGTTGTTGAGCTCGGCAACACGCTTTCCTTCGGCAACAGTGCGCACGATAACACCGAAGTTTTTCGGCTTGATGCTTTGAATGAGTTGTCGCAGTCGGGCGCGTTCTTCGCTCGATTTTATTTTTTGCGATACCGAAACTTTGTCGGCAAATGGTATGAGAACCAAGAAACGACCGGCAAACGAAATTTCGGCTGTAAGTCGGGGACCTTTGGTAGAGATAGGTTCTTTGGTTATTTGTACCAATATTTCCTGTCCTACGCTGAGTGCATCGGCTATAGTCGATTCTTTCTCAAGTGGTTTCTGCATGGTAAACTTCGACAAGGCAATGCTCTTTTTACCCTCGCCTCGTTGGGTCTTGGTATATACCGCTGAGGTTGTGAAGCATGGACCTAAATCGAGGTAATGCAGAAAGGCATCCTTTTCGTAACCTACATCGACAAATGCTGCATTGAGACCCGGCATCAACTTTTTGACACGTCCAAGGTATATGTTTCCTACCGCATACGATGTGTTGTGCGGCTCTTTTTGCAACTCCACCAGACGCTTGTCTTCGAGTAGTGCAATGGAAACCTCTTTGGGTTGTACGTCAATTACGAGTTCCGATGACATATTATTTGTATTTGGGTTACTTCTTAGGGGTGTTGTTGCAGGCTCTCCCCTATTGAGCCAATGTAGTAAATCAAGAAAAGAACAAACTTAATGACAAAACTATCAATAAGTTTGTTCTTTTTCGACGATTGCATTTTGAAAGTTTAGTCAATCAAAAGAGAAATATATTATTTCTTTTTGTGACGGTTCTTTCTCAATCTTTTTTTGCGTTTGTGTGTGGCCATCTTGTGACCTTTTCTTTTCTTACCGTTAGGCATAGTAGTATATTTAAAGTGTTCAAAAATTAAAATTCAAATTCAATTATTTTACCTCGTTCATGAAAACCTTGGCGGGTTTAAATGCAGGAATGTTGTGAGCGGGGATGATGATTGTTGTCTCCTTCGAGATGTTACGAGCTGTTTTCTGAGCGCGTTGTTTTACGATGAAACTACCAAATCCTCTCAAATATACATTTTCGCCTTTACCCAATGAGTCTTTCACAGTCTCCATGAATTTCTCAATTGTTTCAAGAACTACTGTTTTCTCAATACCAGTGCTTTTCGAAATCTCGTTTACGATGTCAGCTTTTGTCATTGTTGTAACGTTTTACGATTATATTAATATGTTTTTTCTAAAATTTTTGAATTGCAAAGATATAGCTTTTTTGTTGTATTTCAAAGGCTTAATGACTAAAAAATCGTGTATCGATTTTATTATTCATTCTCAATATCTGCAAAACGGATGCAAATATCGTGATTTTTTTCGACTTAAACTATATTTGGGGCTAATTTTTAGTGGGTTATTGAGGTATTTTTTTGCAATAATAATTATATAGCGACATTACATCTCTCACGTAGGTCGTTGTTTGTCTCCCTCTGAAGTAGCCAAAGCGGCACACTTCGTCGTTGTAATACTCTGGGTTGGCTTTCATATTCATGGCTTCTTCTACCTCATTATACCACACTTGAGGGTTTTTGTCGTATTTCTTGGCTATGGCAATTGCGTCAAAAACATGTCCCAATCCTGAGTTGTAGGCTGCAATGGTAAATTTGAGCTTCTCGGCTCGGTCTTCGACACTCACCAGGTTGTTTTCGATGCTTGATAATGATTGTACGGCAGCTCTGATATTGGGCTGTGGCATGTCTATGCTATCCATGCCCAGTCCAAATATCTCGGCTGTCTTGGGCATGAGTTGCATGAGCCCTCTTGCTCCCATCCACGATACAACGGTTGTGTCAAATCGCGACTCGATGTAGGCCATGGCTGCCAATAATCGCCAATCCCAATTGATGGCTTGGGCTTCTTGCTTGAAAATCTCATCAAAAGGCGAGATGCGCCCCTCGGTTATTGAGAGTATGGCATGTTGCTCCATACGTTTGCTCGACTCGAAATATCGTTTGTTTATCGCTTTTATCTCTTCACTCTCATAATGTTCCGATGTCCATTGGTTTATAGCCTGTGCAAGTTGTGTGGAGTGCTTGCGAACAGCCCATTGTGAGCGTTGTGGAAAACTTACTTTTATATATATATCGAGGTTGTTGTAATAGGTACTGTTGATGCGTGCAAGGTTGCCATCGGCGAGTGTATAGTCGATTTCTCCTTGAGCAACTTTTTCGATAAGGTCTTCTGTCGTTATTGTGTCGGGCTCTATATAATGTATGTTTATGCCACCTCCAAGCTCTTTATTAAGGTTTATAAGTCTTTTTTCGTACTTGGAGTCTTTTTCTACATATACGTCTTTTCCTACCAATTCTACCACGTCGGCAATAGGATTTTCATTGCGTTGTACAAGTACTTGTTCGGTAATGCTCAGTGGCCCACAGTGCATTACTTCGTCTTGAGCATTATCTATTATGGGAATGTCGTAGGCAATAATATCACCGACACTATCGTTGAGCATCTTAGTGAGTTGTGCAACATTGTGAGCAACAATAACTTGCAATTTAAGACCCATATCATCGGCAAAACGCTTGATAACTTCATATTCGTAACCCATCTCCTCTCCTTTGTAGAAAAAGTAGCTGGTAGAGCCCGATATGGTGAGCACACGCAATTCCCCTTGAGCTATGATTGTGTCGAGGTCGTTGTTATGCTGCTTGCCCGATTGGCTGTTGCCACATGAGCACATAGCAATACATGTTGCCGCTATTGTGATGCCTATGATGGTGTGTATGATAGATGTATATTTCATAATCGTTTTATTATAAAAAACATAGAGGGAGTACGAAGTGTTGATTCGCATCCCTCTGTATTTATATACTCTTGTTCTGTCAGGTACAAGTCTTACCGGTTGAGCTTATGCGATATATAGTCTTTCATCATTTCTATGGCTACCTTATTATGCCCGCCTTGAGGTATTATCAAGTCGGCATAACGCTTGGTAGGCTCAATGTGTTGTAGGTGCATGGGGCGCAATACTCTTTCGTAACGCTCTATAACCATATTTACTGTACGACCACGCTCGATAATATCGCGATTGATGACACGAATGAGACGCTCGTCACTATCGGCATCGACAAAAACCTTTATGTCGAGCATATTGCGTAGTTGCTCATCGCACAGGATAAGAATACCCTCGACAATAACTATATCGCGAGGCTCTACATGTACGGTTTCGGCTTGTCGTGTACAAGTAAGATAGGAGTATGTAGGTTGTTCGATGGCTTTGCCCGATTTGAGTTGTTTGAGTTGTTCTACAAGCAACTCCCACTCGATAGCTGCTGGCTCGTCAAAGTTGAGCTTGAGACGCTCTTCCAACGGCAAATGGCTGCTATCGCGGTAATATGAGTCTTGAGGTATGACGGCCACCTCTCCTTCGCAGAAACTCTCTACAATCTTGCGTACAACGGTGGTCTTACCCGAACCTGTTCCTCCGGCAATTCCAATGACAATCATAAGGCTTGTTTTTTTTATGTCAATCAGTATACAAATCGACCTTTTTCCGATTCGATAATCAACTCGTTATGGTCGCACTCTTCAACACGTCCTACAATACGGGCTTCTATACCAAAACTTTGTGCAATGTCAATAACCTGTGCGGCATCTTCGGGCGAAACATACACCTCCATTCGGTGACCCATGTTGAATACCTTGTACATCTCTTTCCAGTCGGTACCCGATTGCTCTTGAATGGTGCGGAACAGAGGAGGTATGGGGAAAAGATTGTCCTTGATAACACGCTTGTTCTCAACAAAGTGCATAACCTTGGTCTGTGCGCCACCCGAGCAGTGTACCATACCATGTACACGCGGGCGCATGGCATCGAGCAATTTCTTGATGACAGGAGCATAGGTGCGTGTAGGCGAAAGTACCAATTTGCCGGCATCAATCTCTACATCCTTTACAGTATCGGTCAACTTCAATGCACCGGAGTATACCAACTCGTCGGGCACTGCGTTGTCGTAGCTTTCGGGATATTTTTGAGCCAGATATTTGGCAAACACATCGTGACGGGCCGAAGTAAGACCGTTGCTACCCATACCGCCATTATACTCTTTCTCGTAGTTGGCTTTGCCATACGAAGCCATACCCACGATAACATCTCCTGCGGCAATATTGGCATTATCTATCACATCGCTACGACGCATGCGACATGTAACTGTGCTATCGACAATGATTGTACGCACCAAGTCGCCAACATCGGCTGTTTCGCCACCGGTTGCATAGGCATTAACACCCATATTACGCAATTCGGCAAGCAACTCTTCTGTACCGTTGATAATGGCCGAGATAACCTCACCGGGAACAAGTAGTTTGTTACGACCTATGGTAGAAGAAACCAGGATATTGTCGGTAGCACCTACACACAACAAGTCGTCGATGTTCATGATGAGGGCATCTTGAGCAATACCTTTCCACACAGACAAGTCTCCTGTTTCGCGCCAGTACATATAGGCAAGTGACGATTTTGTACCAGCACCGTCGGCGTGCATGATGTTGCAGTACTCGGCATCACCACCCAATATATCGGGTATGATTTTACAGAATGCACGGGGATATAACCCTTTATCGATATTCTTAATAGCGTTGTGCACATCTTCTTTAGATGCCGATACACCACGCAGATTGTAACGTTGATCGCTCATATTATATGCTATTATTAATCAAGTTTCAATACGGCAAGGAATGCTTTTTGCGGTACTTCTACTGTACCTATCTGCTTCATGCGTTTCTTACCTTTCTTTTGCTTTTCCAATAGTTTGCGCTTACGACTTATATCGCCACCATAACATTTGGCTGTCACGTCCTTACGCACAGCTTTGATTGTTTCGCGAGCAATGATTTTGGCTCCTATGGCAGCTTGAATGGCAATGTCGAATTGTTGACGTGGTATCAACTCTTTCAACTTCTCGCACATGCGACGCCCGAAAGTTACGGCATTGTCTATATGTGTAAGTGTAGACAAGGCGTCGACACTCTCACCGTTGAGCAGGATGTCGAGCTTTACGAGCTTGCTCTCGCGGAAGTCGTGTATATGGTAGTCAAACGAGGCATAGCCCTTTGATATCGACTTCAGCTTGTCGTAGAAGTCGATTACAATTTCGCCTAAGGGCATATCATAGATAAGTTCAACGCGGTTGCCCGAGATGTACTCTTGCTTGATAAGTTCGCCACGCTTGCCCAAACATAGCGACATGATAGGGCCTATATAGTCGGTGGCGGTGATTACCGATGCTCTTATGTATGGCTCTTCGATGTGATCGATAAGTGTAATATCGGGTAATCCTGACGGGTTGTGTACCTCGGCTTTATTTCCTTTCTTGTCATATACCATGTACGATACGTTGGGTACGGTCGTAATGACGTCCATATCAAACTCGCGGTCGAGGCGTTCTTGTACAATCTCCATGTGTAGCAAGCCCAAGAACCCGCAACGGAAACCAAAACCCAATGCTGCCGAAGACTCGGGTTGGAATGTTAAAGATGCATCGTTGAGTTGTAACTTTTCGAGTGAAGCTCTTAGGTTTTCAAAGTCTTCTGTATCAATAGGATAAACACCGGCAAAGACCATTGGTTTTACCTCTTCAAAGCCATCAATTGCGGCATCGCAAGGACGATTGACATGGGTAATGGTATCTCCCACTTTTACCTCTTTCGATGTTTTGATACCCGATATAATGTATCCTACATCGCCGGCACTCATGGTGTTGCGTGGTACCATATCGAGTTTGAGAACGCCTATTTCATCGGCATCATACTCCTTGCCTGTGGCCACAAATTTAACCATATCGCCTTTGTGAATCGTACCGTTGCATATCTTGAAGTATGCAATAATGCCACGGAACGGATTGAATACCGAGTCGAATATGAGACATTGCAAGGGGGCATTGACGTCGCCCTTGGGTGCCGGGATGCGGGCGACAATGGCATTGAGAATATCTTCAACACCAATACCGGTCTTACCGCTGGCACGTATAATTTCGTCGCGACTGCAACCCAGAAGTTCAATGATTTGGTCTTCGACCTCCTCAGGCATTGCGCTGTCGAGGTCTACTTTGTTTACAATCGGGATTATCTCAAGGTCGTTCTCTATAGCCATATAAAGGTTGGATATGGTTTGAGCTTGTATGCCTTGTGAGGCATCGACAATGAGTAGTGCACCTTCGCAGGCAGCAATAGAACGTGATACCTCGTATGAGAAATCGACGTGTCCCGGAGTATCTATAAGGTTGAGTATATATTTTTCACCCTCATGCACATATTCCATTTGTATGGCATGGCTTTTAATGGTAATACCACGCTCACGCTCGAGGTCCATATCATCGAGCACTTGATTTTGCAAGTCCTTTGTAGAAATAGTTTTTGTATATTCGAGCAGACGGTCGGCAAGTGTACTCTTGCCGTGGTCGATATGTGCAATGATACAAAAATTACGTATATGATTCATATATAGGTTTGTAGTAAGTTCTTAGTTGCCCATTTCCGAGAGGAATTTGATACGTATGAGTCGTATCTCTTCTTCGGTATAGTCCATGCCAAATTCATTAATTGCTTCTTCAAGGCTATCGCTTTCGCTCTCTTTGAAGTATTCAAAAATCTCCTCGATGTGGTCTTCTTCCATAATTTCGTGGAGGAAGTAATCAATATTGATTTTTGTACCCGAATATACGATAGCTTCTACTTCGTCGAGCAACTCATCAAAGTCGAGATCTTTCGATTCGGCCAGCTCGTCGAGTGCAATTTTACGGTCTATGGCTTGAATGATAGATACTTTCAACTTCGACTTGTTGGCAATTGTGCGCACGCGCAAGTCTTCGGGGCGTTCTATCTCATTTTCATCAACGTGCAATTTGATGACTTTAATAAATTCTTCGCCATAACGTTTGGCCTTGCCGGCACCTACACCGGGGATGTTTTGCAACTCCTCAATGGTGATGGGATAGGTTGTTGCCATAGCCTCCAAAGAGGGGTCTTGGAAGATAATGTATGGTGGCAATTCCAAGCGTTTGGCCATCTTCTTACGCAAGTCTTTCAAGATAGAGAACAACTCGGGGTCTACAGCGCATGATGCACCGGCCTTCATGGGTATTTCTTCCTCAATTTCTTCAAAGTCATTGTCTTTTACAATCTTGAATGGCTGTGGCTTGTCAAGAAATTTGCGACCTGCAGGTGTAACCTTGAGCAAGCCGTAATTTTCTATCTCTTTCATCAAATATCCGGCAATGAGAGCTTGACGTATTACAGCATTCCAGGTCTTTTCATCATCACCCTGGCCACAGCCAAATACCTCTAAATCATCATGTAGATAGGCGGTAACTTGGCTGGTCTTGTTGCCCATAATAACATCTATAACATGCTCGGTCTTAAACTCTTCTTTGAGTGCTATTACCGTTTCTATAACGGCACATAAAAGATCCTTAGCTTCCACTTGTTTCTTGGGGTTTAAACAATTGTCGCAATTGCCGCAGTTCTCGCCTTTGTACTCTTCGCCAAAGTAGTGAAGGAGTAGCTTGCGACGGCAAAGCGATGACTCGGCATAGGCTGCTGTTTCCATCAGCAACTGCTTGCCAATTTCTTGTTCGGCAATAGGCTTGCCTTGCATAAATTTTTCTAACTTTTGCAGGTCTTTGTTTACATAGAATGTAATACATTGACCTTCTCCACCATCACGACCTGCACGACCGGTTTCTTGGTAGTAACCTTCGAGGCTCTTGGGTATATCGTAGTGTATGACATATCTTACATCGGGCTTGTCTATACCCATGCCGAAAGCTATTGTTGCAACAATCACATCTACTTTCTCAAGCAAGAAGGCATCTTGGTTTTCGGTGCGTGTTGCCGAGTCCATGCCTGCATGGTAGGGCAATACTTTTATACCGTTGACACTGAGTAGCTCGGCCAACTCTTCAACCTTTTTACGGCTCAAACAATAGATGATACCCGACTTACCTTCTTGCTGTTTGATGTATTTGATGATGTCTTTGTCTACATTTTCTGTTTTGGGACGTACTTCATAGTAGAGGTTGGGACGATTGAATGACGACTTGAAGACTGTTGCATCAATCATGCCGAGGTTTTTCTGTATGTCGTGTTGCACCTTTGGTGTAGCTGTTGCTGTGAGGGCTATAACAGGACGATTTCCTATTTCGTTGATAATGGGTCTTATACGACGATATTCGGGGCGGAAGTCGTGTCCCCATTCCGATATACAGTGTGCCTCATCGACTGCGTAGAACGACACATTTACTTGCTTGAGAAAATCGATATTTTCTTCTTTGGTAAGAGACTCGGGTGCTACATATAGCAGCTTGGTTTTACCACAGAGTATATCGGTCTTCACTTGGTCTATTGCGGCTTTATTGAGTGAAGAGTTGATAAAGTGTGCGACACCATCTTCCTCGCTGAAGTGGCGCATGGCATCAACTTGATTCTTCATTAGGGCAATAAGAGGCGATATAACAATGGCTGTACCATCAAGCATGAGTGAGGGCAATTGATAACACAATGATTTGCCACCACCGGTGGGCATAAGCACAAAGGTGTCTTTTCCGTTAAGTAGATTACGGATGATTGCTTCTTGATTGCCTTTAAATGTGTCGAATCCGAAATTTTTTTTGAGAGCTTCGACCAATTTGTTCTTTGATGCCATATTGTAGTATTTGTGATGATACCTAATTTTTATGAGTAAAAATTTACTCAAAACAAATTTATAAATAACCAGCGAACTCTACCAATTTTTTTGGAAAAAAAATTAAGAAATTTTCAAACTACTACTTCTTTCAAACTTTTCACTTGCATATTGGCGCGTAATATGCAACTTTTTTATGCCCGATGCAGGTGCTTCGTACATCGCATCTATCATAATAGATTCTACAATCGAGCGCAATCCTCGTGCTCCGAGTTTATATTCTATTGCTGTATCTACTATGTAGTCCAATACATCGTCATCAAAAGAGAGTTTTATGTTGTCTATGTCAAACAGTTTCTCATATTGACGAATAATAGAGTTGCGAGGCTCGGTGAGGATACGACGCAAAGCACTGCGGTCGAGTGGCTCGAGGTGTGTGAGTATGGGTAGACGACCTATTATTTCGGGTATCAACCCGAATGAGCGAAGGTCTTGCGGTGCAATGTATTGTAACAGATTGTCGCGGTCTACCTGATTTTTTGCGTCGTTGTTGTAGCCTACAACGTGTGTGTTGAGGCGCATGGCTATCTTACGCTCGATACCCTCAAATGCTCCACCACATATAAATAATATGTTCTTGGTGTCTATTGATATCATCTTTTGCTCGGGATGCTTGCGACCTCCTTGTGGTGGTACATTTACGACCGATCCTTCAAGTAGCTTGAGTAGACCTTGTTGTACACCTTCGCCACTGACATCGCGAGTGATAGAGGGGTTATCGCCTTTACGGGCTATCTTGTCTATCTCGTCAATAAACACAATACCCCGTTCAGCAGCTGCAACATCGTAGTCGGTGGCTTGTAACAATCTTACAAGTAGGCTTTCGACATCTTCTCCCACGTATCCGGCCTCGGTGAGTACTGTTGCATCTACAATGGCAAAGGGTACTTTCAGCATCTTGGCAATGGTGCGAGCCAAGAGTGTCTTGCCTGTGCCGGTGCGACCTACCAATATGATGTTTGACTTTTCTATCTCTACATCATCTTTGTCTGCTGCCGGTTGCAACAATCGCTT
This sequence comes from Bacteroidaceae bacterium, assembly GCA_017522135.1. Lineage (GTDB taxonomy): Bacteria > Bacteroidota > Bacteroidia > Bacteroidales > Barnesiellaceae_A > Barnesiella_A. Next base: position 72,695 of record JAFXAB010000050.1, on the reverse strand, counting down.
GTAGTGATTGTATACGGCTACCGAAAGGTAGCGTTTGGCATCATCCTGACCAATAACATATTGGTCAAGAAACTTTTTTATTTCGGTAGGACGAGGCAATGTTTCATAGTCAATAGCCCATTTGTCCTTATTATTGTTCTTGTTTTTGCTGTTTGCGTCTGTTACCAATCCTGCATCTTTACACAGGTTGTAGGCCTGTTGTATGCACTCAGAGCACACCGAGCCATTACGTCCGGTGAGTAGAGGGCGAGAGATGGTCTCTCCCCTTCCGCAGAGACAACATTTTTCTGTTCCTTCTTTTTTGGCCATGTTTTATTTTTTCTCTCTTAGGAGTACTTTGTCTATCATACCATATTCGCACGCCTCTTGGGCTGTCATCCAGTAGTCACGATCCGAGTCATTCCATACTTTGTCATATTCGTTGCCCGAGTGGTCGGCTATGATAGTATATAGTTCTTTTTTCAGTTTTTGGATTTCGCGAGCGGTTATCTCTATATCCGATGCTTGACCTTGAGCACCACCCATAGGTTGGTGTATCATCACGCGAGAGTGCTTGAGGGCAAATCTTTTTCCCTTTTCGCCGGCAACGAGCAGTACTGCTGCCATTGATGCTGCCATGCCTGTGCAGATGGTTGATACCTCGCTACCTATAAATTGCATGGTGTCGTATATACCCAATCCTGCATATACCGATCCTCCGGGACTGTTGATGTATATAGATATGTCCTTGCCAGGGTCGGCACTATCGAGGTAGAGCAATTGTGCTTGTATTACGTTGGCTGTATAGTCGTCGATGGGTGTACCAAGGAAGATGATACGATCCATCATCAAGCGTGAGAATACATCCATTTGAGTTACATTCAATTGACGCTCCTCCATAATAGAGGGCGATAGATAGCTGCTGTTGACATAATGTGAGTACTGATCAAATGCCAATCCGTTCATTCCCATATGCTTTACAGCAAAGTCTCTGAAATCTTTGTTCATGTTATATAATGTTTTTATTCTTCTAATGGTGTGTGTCGGTGTTGTGCCTATCTTTTACAAAGATAGTGAAAGGTGTGCGAAAAAAAACAAGTTTACCCAAAGTTTTTTTCTATCTGCATCCTATCTTATTCAAAGATAGTGAAAAATTGGGTTTTTGCACTATCTCTCTTATGTTGTACAACTTTTTTTACCTCATTTTATTAGAATTTAATTGCTGCGTTGTCGCATTGCAATGTGGCTATATTATATATGTAGTAAACATAAAAAAACAGCCCGATTTTATGGTCGGGCTGTTGGGTGATTTATGTGGGTTGTTATTATGCTTGGAAGAGTTTGCCAAATTCTTCAGTGCTGATCTCTTTTACATCGAGTTTTACAGCATTTTTGATAGCGTCTTGTATCTTAGCCTCTGTAGCACGGTCTATCAATTGAGCGCGAGATTCTTTCGACTTGAGCATCTCTTGTGAGTAGTTCTCAAGGAGTTCGTCAGGAACGTTGCTCATACCGTATTGGGCAAATTGTTGACGAGTAACGTTTATTGCAAGTGCTTTGAGATCTTCGTCGGCAACTTTTACCTCAAAAGTCTTTGCTATGTGCTCTTTGATGAGGTGCCATTTGAGGTCGGCTTCCATTTTGCCATACTCTTCGGCGATGTTTTCTTCAGTATATTTCTCGTTAGTAGCAACTAACCAGCGTTTGAGGAACTCAGCGGGCAATTCGAACTCGCCAACAGCAGCCTCAATAGCCTTGCGTGCATCAATGCCAAAGCGATAGTCGCTCTCAGGAGCCAATTGGGCTGCAATCATTTCGCGTACCTTGGCAGTGTACTCCTCTTCGTTCTTTACAGTATCTTTGCCAAAGATGCCATCGAAGAACTCTTGGTCGTGCTCGGCGGGTTGCAAGTGTGTTATTTCGGTAACTGTCATTTCAAAGTCGTTTTTGACGTTGGCAGCTACCTCGCGGTCAACGTTGAGCATTGATGCCAATTCGCCAACTGAGTCTTGACATGCATTGGCGGGGTTGAAAATAACTTTGTCACCTACTTTTACACCATTGAATTTTTCTTTCTCTTCTTTGATGTATGCGGGCGAGAGTATTGTGCTCTCTACTACCATACCACCTTCTTTGGCAGTTCCATTTTCAAGCTCTACCATCGAGCCCTTGATAAGGTCGCGCTCTTCGGTCGAAGCCTCAACGGTGATTTGTTTGCCTTGACGTTGACGGAACATTTCGTCTTGTTTTGCTACCATATCATCGGTTACTGCAATGTTGTAGTAAGGTACGGTGATATTATTGTCGATTGTTACGTTGATTTCGGGAGCGATGGCGATGTCAAACTTAAATGTAAAGTTGTCGTCTTTCTCGATGTCGATAGTTTGATCTTCGGCAGTCATGGGCTCACCGAGGATGTTCAATTTATTGTCGCTAATATAGTTGTAGAGCGACTCAGAGATGAGGCGATTTACTTCCTCGGCTTTAACGGCTTTGCCAAACATTTTTACCAATACACTTTGAGGTACGTGACCACGACGGAAACCGGGAATATTGGCGCGCTCGCCATAAGCACGAAGCGATTTTTTTACTCTGTCTGCATAGTCGGCTTTCTCAATCTCAATTGAGATTACCGCATTCATCTGATCAATGTTGCTGTGTGAAACGTTCATTTCAAGCGATATTTTTAGTTAATATTTTATTTTCTGTATACTTTTTATTACGCAAACAACCCCTCGGTTGAGGGGTAATTCGGTAAGAGTGTGCAAAATTAGTGCTTATCTTTCGATATTCAAACAATTATAACGATTTTTTCACTCTCTATGGTGCGAAAAAATTATTATTTGCTTTACTTTTTATTTTTTGAATCGAATGTCACTCATCAGTTTTTCGTAAAATTCATCCAGTTCACGATCCATTTTCTCCCAAAAATCGTCTCCTATCATGATGTTTTCTTGGTCTATGGTGAGTAGTTCGGCCAATACATTCATCTGTTTGTCGACATACAGCAATGAGAATGGTCCGTTGTATTCGGTTTCATTAAACAAGTTGTAGAGTTCTTCGCGGTTGACCACGTCGCCGAGCAATGCAATAAATTGTTGCTCGGTATCTTCCGGTGATATATTGGCAATCCACTCTTCCCATGCATCCAGCTGAAGGGTGTGCAGGATGTTGTCGTTATCATCATACACAATCAATGATACTTCATCTTCATTATCCAAGCGTACATACATGTCGCTTAATTGCATGTCGAGCGAGCGCACTTTCATCAATACACTTACAAAGGCATCGTGTAGTGAATGGCTCAATATCTCTTGTGATCTATTCATACTTAGGTTTATTATTACAAATGATAGTCTCAAACCGGCTACAGTAATATCTGATTTTTCACAGCTTATGTAGTATACTATGTTTGCGGTCTACGGCAAAGATACTGTTTTTTTACCAATAGTTACAAATATATGCCATTCATTTTTACAGTAAATATTTTTCTGCTATCTTCGCATTAGTTTTACAACACAACATTGCAGTTTGACAGTATGAATGATATTGTACCTATCTCCTTGTCGGGTGTCGAGAATAAACGCCCTATAATTATTGCCGGCCCATGCAGTGCCGAGAGCGAACAACAAACTCTCGATACGGCACATCGCTTGTCGGCTATGGGTATTAAGATATTCCGTGCCGGTATATGGAAGCCTCGTACCAAGCCCGGTAGTTTTGAGGGTGTAGGCTCTGTGGGGCTGCCTTGGCTCAAGCGTGTCAAGGCCGAGACGGGTATGTACACTGCTACCGAGGTGGCTACGGTTAGGCATGTTGAGGAGGCTCTTGAAGCCGGTGTCGATGTGTTGTGGATAGGTGCTCGTACTACGGCCAACCCCTTTTCTATGCAACTTATTGCCGATGCTCTCAAGGGTGTGGATGTGCCTATATTGGTCAAAAATCCTGTCAATCCCGACTTGGAATTGTGGATAGGTGCTCTCGAAAGGCTCTATAATGCCGGTCTTAAGCAGATTGGTGTCATTCATCGTGGATTTACTACGTACGAGAAGCATCTCTATCGCAATCTGCCGCATTGGCACATACCCATCGAGTTGCGTCGCAGGTTGCCTCACATATCTATCTTTGGCGATCCGAGTCACATTGGGGGGAGTCGTGAGTTTATAGCTCCTTTGTCTCAACAAGCCATGGACTTGGGCTATGATGGTCTTATCATTGAGTCGCATTGCAATCCGACCGATGCTCTGAGCGATGCTTCGCAACAAGTTACCCCCGATGAGCTTGCCAATATACTCTCCTCTATCGTAGTACGCAATACATCGCTTATAACCGAGACATTGTCGCGTTTGCGACAGCGCATCGATAATCTCGACAACGACCTTATTTCTCTGCTTGCCGAGCGCATGCGTGTGTCGCGTGAGATAGGACACTATAAAAAGGAAAATAATATGCCTGTACTCCAGACTCATCGTTATGACGAAATACTCACCAAGCGTATGGAACAAGCTGCAAAAATGGGTATGAGTACCCATTTTATGAAGAGTATACTTGAGGCCATACATGAGGAGTCGGTACAACAACAAATAAGGCTTTTTAATGAAAAATAGAGCAATCCGGGTTCTTCTCCCCGGGTTGCTCTATTACTTCGTTATCTTTTAGGCTGCAATATAGTGTGGCCTAAATTTTTTTTATTGTTGCAATACCCATTGGGCATAAAGAGTCATATTTTGGTCGGTATTCATATATTCTGTTATCTCTATGTCTGTACCCATGCCATCGGGGCGGGTATTCCATCCTACCAATATGTAACCAAAACGCTCAAACGTAGGTATTTCCAGACGGCTGTTGGTTTGTGTTACTATTTTTTGTGTGGCGGTTGTTATGTCGCTATCTTTTAGTGTGCCACCATTACCGTCGTAGGTAATTACCACATGTGTTACATCGCCACCTTTCAAGGTAACAGTACCGCCTTCGTTGGCAACGTTGGGATTAGGCACATACGACATGGTCATGTTGTCCATAATGCGACCGCTGTTGATGGTAACGGCTGCATTTTCGCCTTCGGCATAGAGCCCGCCACCATTCATTACTGCCATATTTCTCGATATATCGGGGTTGGTATCACCATTACCCTCTACACCCACTACTACGTTGGCACGATTACTCGAGCCTTTCATGTCGACATTTATACCACCGCCGTATCGGTCGCAGGTATTATTGGCAATAGTACCGCTCAATATGTTGACACTAAGGTCGTTGTTAAGGGTCGATACATACAATCCGCCACCACTGCCACCAATATTGTTGTCGCTGTAGGCCGAGTTTCCCGATATTTGGGCATTACCCTGCATGCTGAAGTCGCCCTTGCGGATGTATATACCTCCACCATTACCGCCTTGGGTGAGGTTGTTGATAATCTGTGCATTACCGCTCATTTCCACTCCGTTGCCTTCGAGATATACAGCGCCACCATGTCCGTTGGCAGTGCAGTCTTCAATAATACCGCCACTCATGATAAACGATGAGTTCGATTCGCCTTGAATAAATACCGCTCCACCGTTATTGGCATAACAGTTGCGTATTGTACCACCGCTCATGGTCATTGTGCCATATTCGAGGAACACTGCTCCACCGTCTTTTCTTACGTGGTAGTAATCCTCGTCATTTACATCGCTGTTGCGGATAGTACCACCTGTCATCTTCAAGTTTGACGCCTCTGATGAACCTGATGACATTACAAACTGTGCTTGGATGTCACCACCACCTATGGTGATATCGGCTTTGCCTATCGTTCCGCCTTTGGGGTCGCTACTCAATCCGCCACCAATAGAGCCGGTACGGATAATGGGATTGCCCGAGATGATAACCGTGGCATTTCCGCCGTTATATTTTGTGCTGCTTGAGTTTGCTCCGCCGGTACATGCACTACCGCCACCAATGCTGGTTCCTGCAAGACTCTTGGCAACAATTACGCCTCCTGATATTTCTACTCGTGAGCTACCACCATTTTTGTTCATACTGCTACCGCCACCTATAGCTGTGCCAAGGTCCGATTGAGCGTACACGTTACCACCGCTGATATATACATTGCCGGTGTTACCCGACTCCTTTCGAGAGCCTGCGCCACCTATGGCACTACTGGGTATTGCCCACCTGTTGGCATGGTTGTAGGCATAGACATTTCCACCGGTGATGCGTACAATTCCCACGCCTCCTGTCGAGTTGTATCCGATACCACCACCTATGGCTGTACCTGTAGTTGTGGCTACAGCTGTCACTACTCCACCGGTAATGGTTATCTCTCCGTAGTCATTACCTCCACCTCCAATGGCACTACAGTTTTCGGCCTTGGTAGTTCCGGCATATATTATACCTCCGTTTATTACAATACCTCTCGCATGTCCATAACTACTATCATTACCTCCTATAGCCGAGCACCAGTGGTTGCTGTAATAGCCTTTTCCATTGGGTATACCTATAATTGAAGCATCGTTTGGGTCTCCATTTATTTGATAACCGTTTACATCGGCTATGGTAAGTGAGCCGGTTCCTTCAAAGATTATTTCACTACCGTTGTTTGCAACATTATTGCTGTAGAAAATGTTTCCAAACCTATTATCTCCGATGATATTGATATGTAGTTTGCCATTACTTCCTGCAGGTATATACGATATACCTCCATCAGTGCGCGCTACGTCATTTTGAGATTGATATTTCGAGAATACATTGTCGATATTGAGGTAGATATTTCTGTTGGCGCCGTCTATTTCTATCCAATTGTTTGTAGCTTCGCGCTTGCATGTGGGTTGTGCTACGGCTGTCACCCAGTTTTCTATAACGTCTTCTACCACCGTGTTGTTGGTGATGTAGTCGCTCCACGACACACCATTCCATGTCACTGGTTGGTAAGTGGGCAGTGTGTATGTGCCGGTTGTGTTGTCATAACCTGTTGTATCGCGGTTTTCGGTTATGGATTGATATACATAGAACTGTGGGTTTTCGGTTTTAACCACACTGCCGGTAATATCTTTTGTCGTGCTGCCGTTGCTGCCTTTTACAAATACCTTGCCCGAGTAAGTAAGTGTACCGCTTGCATTGGATTTCAGGGTTATCTTTCCGGCGGCAAGGTCGAAGTATATATATTGTGGAACTGCCGACTCGTATAGTGTATAGGTGATGAGTCGACCGGGTTTCCACACGGCATTGCCTATGGGTGCTCTTATTATCTTGTCGCTGCCATTGTCGTCGTATGTAACAATCACTTCCGAGTTTCCCGACAAGGTTTGCGGCAACATCATGAAGGTGTTTTGCTCGTCGTTGATGTTGTCGCTTGTGTCAAAGTCATTTACGAAGTCATTCTCGGCAAAGTCACGACCTTGGCCGAATGTGATGCTGTAGGTGTTGTCCCCACTTAAGTTACCCCATCCGTCGGCAAAGTCGTATGTGCCGGTTGTAGCCACATGTGTAATGGCTATCGACTTCAGCTTACAGGCAAAGCCCATCTTAAACCTTATGGCAGTAAGTGCGTGGTCGAATGTGAGTGCGATACTCTCATTGAGCTTGCTATCGGGGTTGACACTTACCGTTTTCGATGCGGTGAGTATATCCAACTGTTCATGGGCTTGTTGTGGTACGGTATAGCTGAGTGTTGGCTCTACTGTTGTATTCGATACGGCTATATATTCGCTGTAAGGTGCATAGGTGTATACCGACATTGTGTTACCTACAACAGTGCTCCAGCGTGTGTCTCCTTCGACCGATTTCAACAGGTCGCCGTCGAATGTATATACTTGGTTGTCGATAATGCGTGCCGTATTGTTATCGTGTACACACACCACTCCGGCTTGTCCGCTGAGTTGATAATATGGTGCCGAGCGTGTCACTTGTCTATGTGATGCCTCGGTGGCGTGCAGTGCCCGGCACTCCTCTTCGATGCCCAAGTGTGCCACATAAGCGCGTGTTTGTGCTGTTCCTACGGCATTGAGGCGCGGAGCAAAGGTGATATATTCGCTCATGTGCGAGGGGCTGTCGGGAACTACAAAATCGTCCGTACAACTCGATAGCCCTATGGCAAACAGGAGGATATAGAACGGTATGTATATTGTGTTTTTCATATTTTATTGCAAATAGATATTGTTGTTTTCGTTTTCAAACGTATTGAGTGTACACACACCATCGATGATATTGAACTTGCTGAATTGCAAGTTGATAATAATGAGTTGTGCTCGTATGTTCGAGCTCGATGTGATGGGTGTGCCATCCATTGTTTGTAGTTTTACGTCTATCTCCTTGGTGTGGTTTTCAGTCTCTACACGCACGGTGTACACCATCGTGTCGTCGCTATCCGAGTAGGTCTTGTGTGGCGGGCTGCACAATATCTCACCCACCTCTTTCAGGGCGGTGGTTAGCTCTATCTTGGGGTCGTTGGGCGATAATACATCAAACTCTTTCTCGTTGCCGGTGTAGCTGATATTGCCGCGTCCCAACTCTATCTCGACACTCTCTTTACCCACAATCGATATTTTCTTGATGTCGCCCCATGATTCGGGTGCTTCTACACTTGTGGCATTTACCACTACACGCACCCATGTGAGCAAGTGCTTGAAGTCCTGAAAACGCATGGGATTGCTCCATGTGCCGCTTATTTGGGGGGCAAACATCAAGTCCTCATATCCGTTGATGTTGCGTGACACTATAGTCGACTGTTCGTCAATTAATGTCCACGACTGTTCGGTGCTACTGTTGGGGGTAGTTGCCGGATAAAATCCTACGCAATACACGGGGCTGTCGTCGGTGGGATAAGCCGGTTGAATGTCGGCGCCCGACGCGTCGGATGATATAGGGTCGGTTATCTCGCCTTCATACTTGATGTGCGAGTGACAAGGAATGTTAGTATCGGGCTGTGGGTTGTGCGGAAATACTCCGGGCTCGAGCGAGAACCATACATCGGCATACAGCGGATTGTCGATACTGGGATATATGCCTCGATATTCATCCACTTGCGCACGCACAATGACTTCGATGGGATTTGACACCCGGGCATTGAGTCGTATGTTGTTATCGCCTGGCTGATGAGGCTTCTCGCATGCCGATAGTATCACTGTCAGCAGTATAGTGCCTAATATATATCTGTACTTCATCTTTACCTCCTTTATATTATTCGTCAAGGCCGCCATATCCTATACCGCCTGTAAACCAGTCTACAACAGCACCCGACGCGCTCACGCTGCTACCCATGTGGAAGAGTAACTTGATGTCAAAACGGTGTGCTCTTGTCGATTTGTCAAATCGTGTCGTTGCGTCTTTATATAGATATATGGGTACCAATGCGTTGCGTTTCTCAGACTCTATATATAGCAAGTACTCTCCTACCTCGGTATCTACGCCGTCTATAACCTCTACTACGGGAGCTACAACCGGTGCACACAATACATAGGCTACTTCGTGAAACTTGTCGTAGGGCAATGTGTAGCCCGAGGCATTGGGAAATATCGTGTTATTACTGCCTGTGGCATAGAATGGCAAGGGGGTATCGTTGTCGTATGTCACCAAGTTGGCTACATTGCTGTCGGTGTGCGACAAGTCTACCGTTACGTGGTTTTTGCTCTTTATCTTGATGCTTTTTATCTTACCCCAAGCGATGCTCACATCTTCGTTCTCGGCCATGATGCTTATGCGCAACCATGTGAGCAGGTGTTTGAAGCTGATGGTAGGGTATCCTGCACCATATCTACCCACAATTTGGGGGGCAAACATTACGTCTTGACTGCCGTCGAATGTAAACTCAGTCTTTGTGCCGTCGGCTTGTGCTGTCCATGGTGTTTGCGGATAGAAAGCTACAAAATTTACATCGTACGGGTCGCCGTTGCTCTTCTTGGGATAAATAGCCCCGTTGAGCAGTTGCGGCCCACTGTTCTGGAAGTTGGCTGTAGTGTGTATGGCCACCGTCTCGCTTCCTCCCTGACCATTATCGCCACTGTTGGGATAGGCATTGTTGTGGGTAGAGGCATATACTGTAGCATGCAATGGGTAATCGACTGTAGGTGCTGTCAAGGTATAAGGACTGCGTGTTACAACCCTGTTCTCGATGGTCGCTTGCAGGTAAAACTTGCCTGTGTCGCTATCGTTTTGCAACAAATTGTCTTTCTCACACGCGGTGAGGAAAAGAGCCAATATACATAATATTATATAATATCTTCTCTCTTTCATCTTATTCTACGTCTACAATGTGTTCGTGTTCTACATCGGTCCATGGCTCTACCTCTATCTTGAAGAGTATCTCTTCATTGTTATCGTCGAGCTGGAGTGTATAGGTATATTTCTTGCCGCACTCCCACTTGCGATAGGCCGCATCGACGGTGTTGAAGTTGAGCGCCTTGTTATACGTCGTACCGTCGGTACGTTGCGCCTTGATGTCGAGGATGACGTTGTCGAGCGCTTGGGGCAATACCAATATAGGCCCTGCAAACACGGTGTTGTAGTTGATATCCTCGGGCACTTTCTTGTTGAAGTTGAGCACAAGGTCATTGCCTGTCTTGTCGCCATGGTGGCTCCATGTGCCATACTCAAATGCCGGGTCGCCTGTGTCGTTGGTGCAACTATAAGTGCCTTGGTTGTAGATGTTTTCCAAACTTATAGAGCTCAATGTCATGCGGTACGATTGTGCCAACTTGAGGTATATGGCAGCCGTAGGGTGTACAAATTGCAGTGGTATTGCACCACCGGCGGCCACTTGGTCGTCGTAGCCTTTGTTGCAGGTATAGGCATAGACAAACTCCTGCACGTTGTCTTGTGTCACTACACCGGCGGGTGGTGTTGTACCGTTGTATACCAATGGCAGAGTACAAGAAAACGATGCCCCTATGGTCGGCTGGTATGGCTCCGGCTCAAATGTGCTTTGGGCAAGTCGTTCTTTGTGTGGCATGTAGGCCAAGAAATCGAGATTATTGGCTTTGGGCCAATAGGTATTGTACATGGTATTGCCTGTGCGAAACCACCAACGCTCGCCGTCGGGGAAGTAATATACCCAATTGTCCTTGTGGTATTGTGTGGTTGTGCCTGTTACATAGCTGTCCAATGTGTAGTTGCCACCACCCATGTCGTGCTTGATGAGCATGCTGTCGTGCTCAATTATAGTGGCGCGTGTGGGCTTATGCCCTACTCCGAGCATGATAGGATTTTGACTCTCGACTATCACCGGTGGCTCATCGCTCTTGCAGGCATTGAGTGTTGCCATGATGATTGCGAGGCATATATATGTGTGGTTTTTTTTCATCTTATCACTATTTAAAACGGTGCTCAACTATCTCTTTCAGGAACTTGACATCGTCTATGCCTATAGAGAGTGTGTATGTATACCCCCAACCGGCATTTAATACCATGTTGAGAGGAATTGTTTGCAAGCGTTGTTCTATCGATGTGCCGGCAGCAGTGGTATACTCCCACTCTACGGTCATCTGTGTGTCGAGTTGTTGCGGTAGCAGCAACAAGCTCTCTCCCACCTCTTCGGGCAAACCTTGGGTGGTGTGTGCACCCTCGTAGAAACATAGCGAGGTAGTAGCCTCGTCGAGTTGCCATTGCGGTGTGCACATCGAGGCAAACGACCCTTTGTAATGCACTTTGTCGATGGTGATGCGTTTGAGGGTTATCTTCTCGTCGGTGGTGACACGATTTTTTACGCGGAAATTGACACAGCACAGTGCATGGTCGAACAGCAACTGCACGATACCACCATTGCTACTCTTGTATCTCTCGGTGTGTGGTGTCGTATATAACAAGTCGACTTGCGAGTCGAGTGTGTTTGTTGTGTACGTCACCCCTTTCACTGCATCGCAACCGCAGTGAGCCTCGTATGGGGCATAAGCAAGGAATGTGAGAGTTTCGGTAGTAGCAGGCCACAGTGTCGAGTCGCTTACCATCCAATACGTATCGGTGTGTGTGATGTTCGAGTCGCCCTTCTGCACGGTAACATCTTGGCTGTAAGCCTCCGATAGCGACAGATAAGGCGTTGCATTGCCGGCATTCTGTTGCCACGACTCGTCCTCGCCCAATAGCCATGCACACACGCCCATGGTCATGTCGGGTGTGAAACGATTGCTCTCTACTTGCTCAATGTGGCTATATACACCGGGCTGGAACAATATGCGCAACTCGGGGTCATACACGTCGGGCATGTCTATGGCGCAACCCACAGTCAACACCGTTGCAAGTATGTATATGCTTCGTTTCATTACTCTTTGTTTTGTCTGTTTCTATGTGAAAAAAGTAGAGAGTGTGCCACACACGTGGCGTGGCACGCTCTCTTGTATAAGGATTAGATTGAACCAATTACGTCGTTAAAACCTGTATCAACAGGATCCCAAGAATCAACATAGGGAGCCAAGTGGATTTCATTAAGACCGAATGTCAAAGTATAAGTGTAGCGTTTGCCAATTTCCCAAACACCATCAGCGTCGTCATCATCAGTGAACTCAATATCAGACAAGTCAAATGTTATAGTTTCATTTAACTCGGCACCACCGGTGTTAGTAATTGTGTAGTCAACAACAAGTTTTGTATTACCACCCACTGTAAGATTTTGAGGAATAAACAATGCGGGAACACCGAATGTTTGTGCTGTTGTATTTAATGTGAGGTTATTAGAATTATTAGCTTTAATAGAAATGCTTTGAGGATTGGTGGGATTGTTCCATGTAGCATTGTTTCTATTATCAGAGTTAACCAATGCACGATTACCACCTACATTCTCGTTAAATGTAGCTTGGAAACATACGTTTTCAAAATGAATATCTGTAATGACGATTTTGTTTTCGCCATTAAGAATACCTTCATTATAATCTTTAGCCCATTGGGCTTGTACATTAACTGAAGCCAATGCGTGGTTGAAAAGAACGTCTACACCATAATAATTGTCGTTATCATGGGTATATTCTCTCTCTCTTTGGTTGTATACACGGTCGCTATAAAGCAAATCATAGTGATCGTCAATATCTGTAGGCGTTTTTACATTGGTCAATGTAATACCATTAACCAAATCTATCTTAGTTGTATCTGCATATGTTGGGTTGTCTTTTAATTTTGCGGGTGAAAAAGCAGAGAATGTAAGATAGTGTGTTTTGGGCCAGTAATAGGTAGGGTTTATACGCCAAGTACCATAGGTTCCGGTATCTCCATCAGGACCTGTTAAGCCTTGTCCATCAAAATGGGTAGTTCCTTGTTGATCGATATAAACCACAGGCGAAGCAGCCTGGTTAAAATAACCTTCGTGAGCCCATGCATGAACAATAAATTGTTCTGTTGTAGGATATTGAGCATCCTTAATTTCTCCAATATGAGCTTTAGTAATCTTACCTACAACAGGTTGGTTGAAAGTAATTTCAACATCTTGTCCCAAACTTGGATTGGGCTCCACGTCGTTCTTTACGCAGCCGGTAAGTGCTACACTTGCCAATGCTGTCCAAAATAATAACTTTTTCATACGTAAAAAGATTTTAGTGTTAGTACTATATTTTAATTATTTTCTTGTTTTCGTCTATCGTTATATAATAATGTCGGTGTGCACATCCTCCCATTCGTCAACCGAGGGAGCAAAACCACCTCCGCCTTCGGTGGGTGGTGGCGGGTCGGGAATCCTGATGACGTGGTCGATAATCAACCATTGGTTGTCGCGACCCTCGGGGGTGTGGAATAGCTCGGTGATATCTAAAGTCTCGCTATAGGGTACACCGTAGGTGGTGAGGAAGTCGAACGTAATCTCCAGTTTGTTCTGCTCATTGGGCAGTTTGCCAAAGGTGTTGAACGATGTGTATATGGTCATTACATCTTCATTCTCGCCACGTACTATGCCGGTGGGGGTAGATATGCCGGGTTGCATCTCGAAGTATAGGGTGACATTGTCATCGGCATCCATGGTACGGGTGCTGAGCCACGATGAGCCTGCCATGCCTGTGAGCAATCCTACCGACGATGTGGCATATTGTATGCCCTGTACACGCACTTGCATATAGTAGGTCTTGACAAGGGTGTGTGCTGTGAGATAGTCGCCATCGAGCGTGGTAATGGTGTCGATGTGGTTGACGAAGGGTATATGTACCTCGCCACACGATGCAGTAAATAGGTGGTCGGGGTCGTACACGATGCGTTCGTTGGCGGCTACATCGGTGTTGGCACGGCTTATAATCTTGTCGCGCAGATAATAGGCAATTTCGTTGGTTGTGGCCTTGGCGTCGTGGTAGTGGTAACTGTCGTTGACAATGGTAGTCTCGGTGTCGAAGTTGTAGGCTATGACACCATATCGACCCGGGTCTATAATTACCCATCCCTCGTAGTATGTGCCACGCTCGTCCTCGCCACGTTGGCGCAAGAAACGCTCGGCAACAGCCTCTCCTGTTGTGAGATCGGTGAGTATAACACGCAACACCTCGGGCTGCGTGTATCGGGGACGCTTGTAGTTGGCGTTGTATAGTCCGGTGGTGACGTTGGGGATATCCTCGTCGATATAGACGCGCATGTAGTGCGTGTTGCTCATCTCCTCAAGCGGACGACGTTCGCAACCACACCACAATAGTGTAGCTAACATAAATAATATGTATATAGCGCGTCTCATGTTGTATCAATACTTAATCATTATGGGGAATACAAGGCTTATCTGCAACTTGGTGAGTCCGAGATAATGCAATGTACCGGCTTTCTTATCGTCGCGTATGAGGTGCATCCAATCTTCGGTAGGAATGTAGTGCTGATAGGGAATGTTGGCATATCCGCCCGAGATGGAGAACTCGAGGTTGAGATAGCGGCTTATGGGCATAGCATAGCCATACGACAGGCCAACGCTCCAGAAGTCGAATTGGTAGCAACCGAAGTCGCGACCCCACTGGATGTCGCCATAACCGCCCCACCCGTTCAAGCCGATGAAGTGGCCCACGAGCACATCACGCTTTTGTCGCTTGGGGGTAGCCTTGGTGGGTTGTGGCAAAAACCACCAGCGAAACTCGCCCCCGTAGGTGTGCAGTTGCAAGCACTTGCGGTTGTCGCGATTGAGCCACCATGGGAAGTGTGTCTCGGCAAGAAGTGAGAATTGGTCGGCTATTGGAAACTCTATTGCAAAGTTGAGTGCTGTTACCGCATCGTATAGCAGATTGGTTTTGGCTGCCATGATGGTGCGTAATTGAGGCTTGACAATCTCTACGGGTGTATACTTGTCGGTAGCCGGCATCTCATCGACCACCGATACCTCAAATGCAGGCGAAGGCAATAAGGGGTCGTCGAGCTTGATCCATGTGCAACTCCATGTGGCATAGCGCAAGTGTGGCATGTAGTGGCGCAGGAAGTAACGCCATGTTGTGCCGTCGTCGATGTGTTGCAGACGCCACTTGCGTGTGGCATTGCTCAGGCGTGGGTTGCGTAAGATGTGCAATACCAAATCGCGATTTTTGCGGTGGTAGTTTTGCTCTACGAGTTGTATCAGCCCCGGCCAGTTCTCGGCCGAAGGTTGTATCTTTATCTTGTCGGCATTGAGCTTGGCAGTGTCGGGGCAATTTTCTATCAAAAATTGCTTGGCAGCCAAGGCACGTTCCTGAGCCAACCATTCGTTGTGGCCGGTTGCACCCTCGGGCGATGCCCATGCGTAGATGGTGATACTGTCGATGCGTGGTGTGTGATTGAGGTAATATTTGATGTAGTCTATCTCCTCTTTATTGTCGAGGTATATCGAGTCGATTACAATCTGGTCGAAGCGATAGTCTATGGCAAACTTTTCCGAAACAACTTGGTGTGCTGTCGTCGCCGTATCTTCCGAAACGGTGTTGTGAACGCTTTGTGGCAATGATGCTATTGCGGGTATTGCAATAATCAACGTTGTTATCAGCGTTATGTATCTAAGCACTCTCATCAAATTGTTATTTTCTGTCTTTGGTGTTTCTATAAGGCGTTTTTTGTACTTCGCAATTTTACAAAGTTAAGTATTGATGTGTTTATACAAATCAAATTTAAAGAATAAAATTTCATTTATAAGTCGTATTTTTAACACAATTTGATATAATAAATGTTAATTAATAGGGGGGGTTAACACTAATTAACAAAATGGCTGTTTAGGTGTGTTTGATTTACATTTGTTAATAATTGCATTTGTGAATGTATTGGTGGAAAAAATATGATTGTTGAATTGGTATGTCTGTGTTATTCTGTCAATATTCTATGATTTGTTGTTGTTTGCTATAATATTGTTGTGTTTTGCATATTCAAAAGAGTGTGCTTGGAGTGCTGGTGGTGGATGATGTGTTAATATTAAGATAAATTGATTTAATTATATGCCCTGATATTAACTATTTTGATGACTGAAAGAGTGTGTGGTAGTAACAAGTTGTAGAATATATATCATATAGATTGTGTAAATTCGGCATTATGTGCCGGCAGCCCTATTGTTGTTGTTGGGCAAGGCTCTACAAGAGAAAGCATTGCACCATGGAGTGTGCTGTGGTTTGTTTCTCGGAGATACCACCCCAAGGAGAGTGTCTCAAACCGATGTGTTGGCTCTATGTAAGAGGCTCGTAAAAAAAGCAAGAGGATGCCACTCACATGAGAGACACCCTCTATACATATTATAATTATATATACCCCCTACTTCACGATAGCATCTATAGCATTAAGAATGGGTGTTGTACTCAAGTTGCTACCCACGGCATGTTGCATCCAATGGTTGGGTGTGAGACGGCCCAAACGATAGATGCGCATAATCTCGGTGGCAAAATCGCGAGGATTGGTAAATTGCGCAAAGTGCTCCTCGAGTTGGAACTCCACAATGTGTCCCAAGGGATAATTGGGCAAGTACATGGGCGAATTGACCATGTGCGAATATATAGCCAATATAGGAGAGTCTTTTTCGCCCAATATAGGTTCGTAGTAGCTGTTCCACACATCGCGAGCAATGGCAAGAGTGGTCTCGCGCAACTCGGCGGCTGTAGCATTGGGATTTTTGTAGAGCCATTGCCACATGCGCATGTCTACCAACGATACTCCCATTATCTCATACAATCCCCAGAAGATGTCGAGTGTTGTATTGTCGTCTATTTGTTGTTTGTAACCGAGCAATTGCAGGTCGCGTTTTTGGAAGATAAATGCCAAAGCCTCGGTAAATCCGGTATTGGGCACACCGCGCATCATGTAGTGGTCGATATCATAGAGGTCGATAGTCTGTTCTACGTTGTGACCAAACTCATGCACGGCAATATTGTAGCCTTTGTAGTCCATACCCTCGCCTCCGATGCGGGTGCGGAGCAATGAGTTTTCCCAACGACCTACAGCACCCCAGGCGT
Organism: Bacteroidaceae bacterium; assembly: GCA_017522135.1. Taxonomy (GTDB): domain Bacteria; phylum Bacteroidota; class Bacteroidia; order Bacteroidales; family Barnesiellaceae_A; genus Barnesiella_A. The sequence continues at coordinate 55,404 of JAFXAB010000050.1, read as the reverse complement.
GACCCGAGCCACGAGCACCTTGAACGGTAATTTTATCGGCCAGATAGTTGGCTTCGGCAGGTGTAAAACCAAATGCAACGAGCATACGAGGCATATCGGCCTCAAATGCCTCGGGTGTGGGATATTTGCTGCGTGTAAGTGCTGTGAGTTGGTCTTCGGAGATTGTGCTGCGACTCTTGAAGCCATCGTACCATATATCGTACGGGCGCAAATCGCGACCTAATCGTTCCTTGATAAGATTGCCTACGGCCTTCACTTGGGGTGACGAAACAAGATTGACAAACAACTCTTCAATCTCTTGAGAAGTCATCTCCATGGCAATATCGAAGTTGCGTATAATGCCTGTGGGGGCTTGAGTCTCGTACTTATCGGCGGCTTTCATGGCTGCATAGTGCGACAAGATGATGTCGTAGCGACCATTCTCCTCACCGGCAAGTGTTACCTCCTCTTGACCTTTCCAAGTGCGGTTGCTGTAAGGAGCCCAATCGTACTCGGCATTGTTGACTACGGCTTGAGGTATAGAGCCATCGACAATGCGTTGCATTACTTGGTATATCATCTCTTGTTTCTCGTGAGCATTGGGTACATTGGCATAGTTGGACTTTATCTCATCGCGCAAGTTCCAGTGTGAGAGCAAAACCATATCGTCGGGGAATAGACGCTTACCCTCTTCGTTGAGCAGATGTCCCATCATGATGTTGTATCCGGCTATATAGTTTTCGCCATCGGCATTGGCTTGACCTATCTGCTTGTTGATATCGGCAGGTACACGAGAGGTAAACATATCGCCCATGCGAGCGTATGCCCACTCTTCGCGACTCCACTCCTTGCCCAATACATTCTTCTCATCAAGTGTATAGTTGGGGAAGTTGAGGATGGTAATAAAAGCCACCTTATTCTCATACAAGTCGGTAGTCATGTGCGAGAAGGGATTGAAGGCACTCATGATATAGTCGAGGTCGATAAGCTCGGGGCCTGTGAGCATGGTGGGTATGTTCAGCTCTACAGCCACTTGGTTTTGTGCACCCAGCAACACTTCGTACACCTTCGACAGCTTGTCAAACAACACTTTGCGACCTTCACAGTCGGGTACATAGTTTTCTTTGACAAATTGTGCAAACTCTTCGGCTGTGCCGTCTTGCTCCTGCCACAGAGTTGCAGCCTGCTCAATACCACGCTTCATGGTATCGTAGTTGGCATTGGGATATAAACTTTGCATCTCGGCAACGAGCGCGTCTACGTTGTTGTTGTCGCCATCGGTCGTAGCGCAACATCCTACACACATTGCAATCATGGTAAATAGTGTTAGGTAGCTGAAAAATCGTTTCATACTCTTTCTTGTTTTTTTTATTATTGTTATTTATTCAATCACAAAGTCGCATGCCACACGGCTCTCACGCACTTTCTTGCAGTAGGTCGAGATAGCGACGTGGGCAGGGTGTTTTTTGTATGCATCCAAGTCTTCGAGCGATGCAAATGTAGCAATAAGGCAGGCATCGTAGTTTCCATCAACAACATTTATGCCCACCTCGCACGATAACAGCTCGGGGACTACGCCCATGAGCGATTCGAGGTGTTCTTTCATCCATTGTGCATTTGCGCAAGCTGTGTGGCCTTCAGCCTCGGGCTTCAGTTTCCACATAACAATGTGTTTTATCATATTACTATATTTTTAATTTATATCAATCCAATATCTAAGCAAGGTAATCTTTTATCTATTTCGAATATCTCTTCACCACCATACTTGAGCAGGGTATCATAAAAGTCTTGTTCATGGCCCGTAACAAGCGAATGGCACAATTCATGAATAATGAGTGCATCTATTTCCTTTGAGCACCATTTTATTACATAGGGCGACAATATCACTTCGCCCGAACGCAGATGATATCCACTGTAATCGTCTATATTTTTTATCGTACATTTGGTATACTTCAAGCCTGTTTGTTTCGATAGTTCTGCTGTACGGAGAGGCAGATACTTTTGTGCCACCTTTTTTGTCACCTTGCGACTCTCCATTAAGATAGCGACTTGTGTAACAATCTGGTCAAACCGCATTTCCTTAGGTACAACAATGGTGTAAATATCGCCATTGGCTACATGTGTAACTTTCGCTACATTACCCGGCTTTATTCGCAAGGAGTAAAACTCATAATCGCGTGTAAAACTCTCGTCTAAGTTCGATGGTAGGTTATGAAATTCATACGCATTGGTTATCATACCTATAGCATAATAATTGTCGTAGCAAGAATCTAAACCCGCTAACTCGACCACTACTTTGTCGGCATAAAATCTAACACGTTCATATCTTGTGTCGGAACGAAGTACTACACGCCCTATAAGATAATCGTCAAACTCGCTACTATCGCCTTGCGGACGAGCCACGCGCAATGCACATATCCTATCAAAGTCACTTCCATATACTTGTCGAGCAGTCGCTATACCATCTTTCTTTGCTATTAAGTGTTGGTGCCAACGAAATGCCGCATAATGATTGACCGGGACTCCAAGACCTTTGTAATGACAGTAGGCCAGATAAGCACAGGCTTGATGTGTAGGATACCCTCTACTCGCTGCTTGACGAAAATATGATACAGCCTCCTTATATCGCCCTTGGCGATACAACGCTTCTCCCTTTTGCAACCAATAGGATATATCATATTGATGTCCTCTGTTCACTGATATCTGACTTTAGGCGTGTGTAAAATCTATCGACGATGCAATCTCGTAACCTTGGTTGTACAGGTCGAGTAGCTTACGTGTATCGCGCTCTATGCGGTCTACCACAATAGGCTTTTCGGGGCGGATTACTGTTATTTCGCCACTCTCTTCAAGTCGCTCCACCATATCAAGCTGGCTGTTATACAGAGTATTTCGGCCGGCTATGGCGTGACGCAAATGGGGGTATTTGCGATAAAAGAAAAACGGAACGGTAGTAGGTTTGGAGGGCTTTCGATAGCCTTTGTTGCGAGTAAGGATAACGACGTTGTTGTCATATCCCAATTCACGTGCACGTAGCAAGGGTATCGAGTCGGCAATACCACCATCGAGCATGGGATGCCCATCGACATACGATATAGGACACACAAATGGCAGGCTGCTCGATGCTTTTACAATCTCGATGATACGTCGGGGGTTGTTCTTTTCATTATAGTAACAAGCCTCGCCTGTACGACAATCGGTTGTCACCATTTCATATACTTCGCTACAACGGGCATACTTTGCGTAGTCGTAAGGAATAATCTGCTCGGGGAAGGTATGAAACAGTAGGTCGAAGTCCATGATATTACCCTTGAGAAGAAGCTGCTTGATACCTATGTAATGGTACTTGTCGAGCAGGTCTATGTTGCTATACTTTGCCCTACCCTTTTGCTCAGACATATACGATAGTCCGTTGCAAGCACCTGCACTTACACCCACGGTATATGGGAAGCGTATACCTCGCTCCATAAAGTTATCGAGCACACCACAGGTAAAGACACCTCGCATGCCACCACCTTCGAGTATCAAGCCCGAGGCATCGGTCAACTCTATTGTTTTTCGTTTCATAATGTTATGAGCAAGATGATTTTATAGCCTCAATAACAGCTGTGGTAAAGCCATGCGACTCAAGGGTGTTGATACCTTTGATGGTGTATCCTCCGGGAGTGCACACCTTATCGATCTCTACCGATGGGTGGGTATCATTTTGCAAGATAATTTCGGCTGCGCCTTTTACAGACTGTGCTACCATCTTCATGGCATTGTGCGGATATATGCCCATCTCTACACCGGCTTGCATGGCGGCTTGTATATATTTGAGCGCATAGGCTATACCGCTCGAGGTCATTGACGTAGCTGCCGACATTTGTTTCTCGGGAATGAGCATTGCCACACCCATTTCGTTGAACATATCGAGCATATAATGTTCTTGCTCGGCAGTAGCATTGTGCGAAGATATGAGTGTAAGACTTTCTTGCAGAGATATGGCCGTATTGGGGATAAGGCGAAATATGGTATTTCCTTGTTGAGGCAACATCTTATCGATCGAGTCACAGTCGATACCGGCCGCTACCGATACTACAATTTGCTCACATGAGGGTCTTACCTCATCTATCACCTCTTTGATAAGCCAAGGTTTTACTGCCAAGATTATCATATCGGCATCACGTGCGGCCTCACGATTGTTGCATGTAATACCGATGGCCGGATGTTGTGACTTGATTATGTCGAGTTTTGCCACTGTGCGATTGCTCAATACAATATCTTTGGGAGCTATGATTGTACCCTTACACAGTCCTCGGGCTATAGCACCACCCATGTTGCCGGCTCCTATTATTGCTACTTTCATTCAATCAGGTTTTTGCAGGAAAATTACACCAAGGAACTTCGATCGCCTGTGTAAATAATCACACCGGAGACCAAAGTTCCTTCTATATCAGTAGTTGCACATGTTACTGATGTTGTTCACGCAACAAGTCGTTGACAGTCTTTACGGGGTTGAATGTAGCAATAGGAACTTCCACAAAGAGAGTATTCCAGTCGCTCATTGCGCCATTCCATAGGCCGGGCAATTCCAATGCTTTCAACTCTTTGCCACTCTTTGACTTATATGAGATAAATCCCGTATTCTTGTCGACATACTCGGTAAGGTTGTATTTCTCGCCTCGGTCATTGCGCACGGCACATACCAAGTCGACGGGATTGAAGTGCGTACCTTTTTCAAAGAAAGCTTTGGCCTCGGCATTGTTCATGTCAATTTGCGAACTTTCGAGAATTTGCAACGAAACCGTACCATCTTGATTGTAAGCCAAGAACGGGCCACCGCCAGGCTCACCTACATTTTTCACCATACCACACACACGTATGGGGCGATCGAATTTCTTAAGCAAATAGGCGACCAATTGTGCCTCGTCGAGTGTAGCAACCGACTCATTGCGAGTGTAGAGCGACTTCTCAAGGAAGGTGAGCATCTCTTGCAAATCGTTGGCTGTATATTTACCACTCTTGAGCTGTGCCATATAAGCATCGATTTGCTTCTTGAGCGAAATAAGGACTCCGCCTATTATCTTCTTGTATCTTACCGTCTCTTCTTTCAAGCGGTCGGGCACGACGTTGTCGATATTCTTCACAAAGATAACATCGGCATCTATATCATTGAGGTTCTCAATAAGTGCACCGTGACCACCGGGGCGGAATAAAAGAGAACCGTCGCTATCGCGGAATGGCTTGTTGTCCATATCGGCGGCAATAGTATCGGTCGAGGGTTTTTGCTCTGAGAAAGAAATGTGATAACGCACATTATACTCACGCTCATACTCCCCACGGACTTGCTCTACAAGGTCTTGGAACAGAGCCAAATGGTCGTGCGATACAGTAAAATGTACATCGACATCGTGAGCGGCATTGCCTGCATAAAGTGCACCTTCGGCAAGATGTTCTTCCATCGCAGTACGCACTTGATCTTCGTAAGTGTGGAATTGCAACAAGCCCTTGGGTAATGCACCGTAATTGAGTCCATCTTCACCCAAAAGAGCTGCAACAACTTCTTTGTAGTTGCCCTTATCGGTGAGGTCGTCAATCGTATTGCCATACAACACTACACAAGCATCGTTGAGAGCATCGTAAAAAGCAAAGCGAGTGATGTTGTCAAAGAATTTCTTCTCAAAATCGGTCGTAGGTGCATCATAATCGGCATCCAAGAACTCAAACAAATTCTTGAACATACGGCTGGCAGCACCCGAGGCCGGAACAAACTTGACAATGCGATGATTACCGGCAAGATATTCGTTCCACTCTGCAAGATATTTATCGGCTTGCGACTCATTCACGGCCAATATACCATTATCTATAGAGGCCGAAGCCGATAACTTAAGAAACGGGAAACCTGTTGCAAAACAGCGTAGTTGCTCGTTGATTTTTTCCTCCGAAATGCCTCTTGAGGCAAATACTTTACGATCGTCAGATGTATACATATTTTTATTGAATTGGTTATTGCAAAAAATTATCTTCAAATCTACAAAAAAAGTGGTACAAACAGATGCTTTTAAGTAAAAATTTTACAAACAATATTGCATTGATACCTATAAAAAAACAAATTAAATTTTATCATTACCTACATTTATTTCAATGCAATGTTTTGTTTTTCTTATTGTGCAATAAAAATATTTGAATTTTGCTTGTATTTTATTAATTTTTGTATTAACTTTGTGGTGGTATTGTTAAATAAAACAGATATGACTATAAAGAAAAAACTACCGACGAGATGTCCTTCATGTGGAGGATATACACAAGTACACTCGTTGCACTGCAATGAGTGTGGCACAACCATAACCGGTGCCTATGACATACCACCCATTATGCAACTAAGTGCCGAGGAACAGACTTTTATAAGTAACTTTATCAAGTGCAGTGGCTCATTGAAGCAGATGGCCAATGACATGGGGCTGAGCTACCCCACTGTACGTAACTTATTGGACGATATTATTAACAAACTCACTAAATTGGAGAATCATGAACAGAGTGTTTAACCCTTTCCGCTACATTGCCGGAACAAAAGCCCTCGTATTGGGTGTCATATTTATCATATCATCGGCCCTACTGCTGTACAGCAACGATATGATACAAGATAGTTATATACATCTCGGATTGGCCGATGTAGCCTTGTGGCAAGTAATATTGGTGCAATTTGCATGGTGGATAGTACCTGCTATGTTATTGTATGCAGGAGGATTGCTACTCACAAAATCACAAATTCGCATCATCGACATATTGGGCACAACAGCTTTCTCGCAACTCTTGTTAATACCCATGATAGCTCCGTTGTTGTTTCCTGTCGTAAAGGATGGTAGCCTGCGCGTAGTAGAAGATTTATTGCAAGGTGCCGATGCTGCAACCGGCGACTTAATGGCAGTGATGTTGTATGGTATATGGTCGACACTATTGCTGGTACTCTTTTACATCTGGAACTATCAAGCCTTTTCTATAAGTTGCAATGTAAAAGGTAGCAAAGCAATAGTATATTTTGTTGCAGTGCAAGTGGTTATAACCATAGTCGGCACGCTGTTATAAGATTTTTGATACTTGCTATATACACAACGCGAGGGGGCATCTCATAGATGCCCCCTCGCGTTGTTCTATCAATCATATTACTTTTTTTTCAGTTCATAAGTTTTGGCTTTGAAGAAGCGAGCAAGTTCTTCAATATCGTCAATATGCGCATACTCCTCGGGCATAACAGGTCGGCCAACCGCTACACGCAGTGTTGTTCCATACCTTTTCATTACCTCGGTAGGCAGACGCAACGAACTGAGTATATATGTTATACCGCGCATGAAATAGAACATAATAGTATTGCGTCCGTAGAAATAAACCGGTACAACGGGTTTCTTAAACTGCTTGACAAGTTTTATGATACTCGGTTGCCATTCACGGTCTTCGGTGGTAAGGTCTCGCTTCAAATTTGATACAGCTCCGGCCGGGAAAAATCCGATAGGATAGCCATTGCGCACATGTTGCATAGCCTCTCTGATACCGTTCATCGAGGCCTTTCGAGCCTCTTCGGTATTGGAGTGAGGTTGTACCGATATAAAGTTGGGTGCCAATGCGCTTATCATCATCAATATTTTATTTACCATTACTTTATATTCGGGCCTGTAACGTGCAAATAATGAAATGATAGAGACACCGTCAAGTGCGCCAAACGGGTGGTTGGATAGAGTAACGAATGAGCCCTCCGGGAGATTTTTCAACACATCTTCGCCCTCAATTTCGAGTTTTATGTTTAGGTCGTGCAATATACCATCGGTAAAGTCGGCACCTTGCATGTGACAATTATCGCAATGCAATTTATTGACGCGCTCGACATTGAGCCAACGCAATATGGCATTGATAAATTTTTCGCTCTTTAACCAAGGAGCCAGCGACTTTACGTCTTGTGCATCCAATACAGTTTTTTTCATCGGGATAAAAATTATTACAAAAGTATCTCACAAATACCCATATAAATGAGCACACCTATAATGTCGCTTGTAATGGTGATAAAAGGTCCTGTTGCAAGAGCCGGATCTACTTTGAATTTTTCTAATGTCAGCGGAACAATAGTTCCAAAAATAGAAGCAAATATCACCACAGCAAACAAAGATAGTGATACAGCCAATGTAATGGCCATGCTGTTCAAGAAAAATATATTGTAGACAAATACAAGCAACGATATAATGGTAGAATTGATAAAAGCGACACCACTCTCCTTGAATACCTGTTGCATGGCATTCTTTATGTCGAGAGTGCCATTGGCAAGGCCTTGCACAACAAGGGCCGACGACTGGATACCCACATTACCACCCGTACCACCGATAAGTGGAATAAAGAGAGCCAACACAGGATTGCGGCCCAAGCTGCCTTCAAATCCGCCCAAGATGGTTGCACTTGCAATACCACCGGCTATACCTATCAACAACCATGGCAAGCGAGCCTTTGTCTGGTCAAATACGGTATCGGTACTCTCGATGTCTTGCGAGATACCCGATGCCAATTGATAATCGCGTTCCGATTGCTCGCGTACCTCGTCCATTACGTCATCGACAGTAATACGACCCACCAAGCGACCTATGCTGTCTATAACCGGAACAGCCACAATATCATACTTCTCGATAACTTGTGCCACCTCTTCAATAGAGGTATCGGTCTTAACCGCTACGGGAGCCTGCTCCATAACCTGCTTGATGCGCGACACACTCGGATTGGTAATCATCTTCTTCAGAGGGAAGATACCTTTGAGACGTTCATCGTCGTCTACTACATATACATAGTATATCTCTGACATTGTTTCGGCCTGCAAACGCATCTCTTTTACGCACTCGGCCATACTCCAATTCTCGTTGACGATTACCATCTCGGTACCCATGATACCACCGGCAGTGTCTTCGTCATACTTCAACAGGTCGACAATATCGCCGGCTTGCTCAACGTCGTCGATATGCGAGAGAATTTCCTCTTGCACATCCTCGTCAAGGTCGCGCATCACATCTACCGCATCGTCGGTTTCCATGTGATCGATAAATTGCTTGGCAATCACATCAACCGGCAGATGCTCAAGCATCTTGCGTCGCTCCTCTTCATCGAGTTCAAGCAACACATCGGCGGCCTTATCGGCATCTAACAACAAATAGACAAACTCTGCTTCATCTAAATCAAGTTCCTGATATAGTGCAGCGATATCGGCAGGGTGAAGGTCATTGAGTATTTCCAATGCCTTATCCTTGTCCTTACTTTCTATAATCGAGCGAAATTCGTCGTAAAATTCTTGTGAAAATTGCTCCATTGTCTTATTTATTATGCCTTTGCAGGCTGTTGATACTCACTACTTTTTAGGTTGCAGCATTTCATCTATGCGCTTGGTAAGCTCTATAAATTCGGCTACCGACAATTGCTCGGGACGACGATTGAATACATCATCGGTCATCTCAGCGGCATGTTCACCCACCAACGGTCGCAACGAGTTGCGCAATGTCTTGCGCCGTTGATTGAAGGCTGTCTTCACCACTCGCTTAAACAACACCTCATCACATCCGAGTGAAGTAACATTGTTGCGAGTCATACGTATTACTGCCGATTTAACTTTTGGTGGCGGGTCAAAAACATGCTCCGATACTGTAAACAGGTACTCCACGTCATACCAAGCCTGCAACAAGACGCTCAATATGCCATAGGCTTTGCTGCCGGGAGGCGACGCCAATCGCTCGGCAACCTCTTTTTGTATCATACCGCTACAACAAGGTATGTTGTCCTTATAATCAAGTACTTTGAAGAAAATCTGACTTGAGATGTTATATGGATAGTTACCTATTACACAGAATTTATCCGGAAAAAGAGTCGATAAATCGCACTTCAAGAAGTCCTCTCCAAGAATACGACCTTTCAATTCGGGAAAATGTATGGATAAGTATGCCACCGACTCAACATCCAGCTCTACCACCGTGAGGTTGTGCCCTTTGTCGAGCAGAGGTCGTGTGAGCATGCCCATACCGGGTCCTATCTCCAATACAGGCATCGACTTGTATTCATCGAGCGTAGCTGCTATGCGCTGTGCTATGCCTACATCCTTCAAGAAATGTTGCCCCAATGCCTTCTTTGGCTTTACGGTATGTAACTTTTTTTGTACCGACATCTATGTTGTGTATTAACGATATTTATAAAATCTATGCTCAAGAGTGCTTACAATTTCAAGAAAAGAATTATCTTTGCATTGCGCAAATTTACAATTAAATTTTGGATTTTACGAATTTTGAAGAAAATACTCTCTCATATTACCAAGTACCTTTTGCCTATGATGTTGGGTATAGGTATATTTTGGTTGTTGTATCGACAATTTGATTGGCGCGAAATTATGACTCTTCTCAGTGAGGATATGAATTATTTTCTGGTAGTCATATCGATGCTTGTGGGAGTTGTAAGCCATATAGCTCGTGCTTTGCGTTGGCAACTGCAATTGCGTACGCTCGATATCAGGCCATCCTTTGGTACATTATGTAATGCCATATTCGGTACATACGCCTTCAACTTGGTGTTGCCACGATTTGGCGAATTGTGGCGTTGCACCTATATGGCCAACCACGAAAAAGCATCTTTCTCCCGCGTGTTTGGCTCGATGTTGAGCGATCGAGTGGTCGATGGTATCACAGCCATTACCATTGTAGGCGCAGTGTTTTTATCGCAAATGGGTGTGGCCGCTACATTTTTGAGACAAAATCCCAATATGCAACAAAATATACATAATCTACTCACTACACCGTGGTTGTATATAGCCTTAATAATTGTTGTAGGTGTGCTCTTGTGTATATTTAAGTATAAGAGTAACAATAAGTTATTGAATAAGATGCGAGAGACTCTTCGCAAGATGGCCGAAGGGTTCAACTCGGTGTTATCCATGAAGAGAGGAAAATTTTTATTCCTCCTTTATACCATTATTATATGGGGATGCTACTTTTTACAATTATATATTTGTATATTTGCATTCGACTGGATGAGCCACGTGACGCTCATACAAGCATTGGTGCTGTTTGTATTGGGTAGCATAGGCATGACAGTTCCTGTACAGGGAGGTATAGGTCCATGGCATGCGGCTGTAATATTTGGCATGATGTTTTATGGCTTTACCCAGGAACAAGCCGGAGCATTTGCATTGATAGCACATGGCTCACAGATGATAGTGACTATATTGTTGGGTATATATACCACCATAGCTATCTTGTGTGAGCGACAACGAAATAAACAACCTTAACAACTAAATACTAAACAATTTTAAAGAGACAATGATTATGGCACAAGAAATCACCAACCTCAAGCCTCAAGCGATTTGGAAATACTTCGCAAAAATATGTAGCATCCCCCATCCCTCGGGACATACCGCTATGATAGCCGATTACTTGATGGAAGCAGGTAAAGAACTCGGACTTGAAACATACCGCGACAAGGCCGACAATGACATAATACGCAAGCCTGCAACACCCGGCATGGAAAATCGTACACCGGTTATTCTTCAAGCCCACTACGACATGGTTCCTCAAGCCAACAAAGCTACTAATCACAATTTTGAGACCGACCCTATCTTGCCTCGTATCGACGGTGAGTGGGTAAAGGCTACCGACACAACCTTGGGTGCAGACAACGGTATAGGTGTTGCAGCAATATTGGCTGTTCTCGAATCGAAAGATATTGCACATGGTCCTATTGAGGCTCTCATCACTCGCGACGAAGAGACCGGCATGTATGGTGCAAAAGGTATAGAACAAGGCATATTGAAAGGTAAGATATTATTGAATACCGACTCGGAAGCCGATGGTGAATTGTATATGAGCTGTGCCGGTGGATTGGATATAGAAGCAACATTCCGCTATCAAGAAAAGGAGAGCACACAACTCAACGACTATGTTGCCTACAAAGTTGCTATAGGTGGTTTGTTGGGTGGTCACTCGGGTGTTGATATCAAGCTTGAACGCCTCAATGCCAACAAGGCAATGTTCCGCTTCTTGAAAATCGCAGTTGGTTGCCACAGTGCACGCTTGGCTGCCTATTCGGGTGGTACTTTGCGCAATGCCATTCCTCGCGAGGCCGAGGCTGTAATCGTATTGCCTGCAGTTCGTGCCAAGAAATTCCTTGCTTTTGTTGAAGAGTTTAAGCATACATTGCAACACGAATATGGCTTTATTGAGAAGAATATTATCTTTGATGCAACCGAGACCGATATGCCTGAGAAGCTCATGCCCGAGCCTGCACAAGACGACCTCATTAATGCAGTGGTAGCATGCCACAATGGTGTATACCGCATGATACCCGACGCTCCGGAGGTGGTAGAGACTTCTTCAAACCTCTCAATCGTTACCGCAAATGATGGCGTTGCCGAGGTAAAGATATTGGCACGCAGTTCAAGCGAAACTCAAAAATATACACTTGCTTCAGAGATCGAGAGCACATTTGCCCTTGCCGGTGCCAAAGTTATCTTTGATGGCGCATATCCCGGTTGGGAACCCAATCTCCAATCGCCCATACTTCACACAATGCGACCTTTGTACCCCAAAGTATTGGGCGTTGAGGCCGAGGTGAAGATGATGCACGCAGGTCTTGAGTGCGGCATCATTGGTGCTGCTTATCCCGGATTGGATATGATTTCGTTTGGTCCTACCATCAAGTTCCCCCACTCTCCGGATGAACAAGTAAATATTGCATCGGTTGAGAACTTCTGGAAGATACTCTGTGCAACCCTTGAGAATATTCCTGTTGATAAATAATAGATATGAATACCGATAATATAAATACAGGTACAAATACAAATACACCTCCCAATAGCAAACCTACTACCAAAAGCACCAACCCCATTGTGAAGTGGATGAGAAACATAGGTTGTAGCATACTGCTTCTACTCATACTGTGTGGTGGCGGATATTTCTATTGGAAATACTATTCGGTATTTGGTGAAGGTGTGAAAAGTGGTACTTTGAATTTTGTTGTTCTCAAAGGCGATATTTTCAAGACCTACGAAGGCAAGCTCATCATGGAGGGTGTTGTATCGTCGGGTGCAGGCCAAATCGAGTCCAACCACTTTACCTTCTCGATAGAAGATAAAGAACTTGCACAGAAACTCATGCGCATGAGCGGACAAAAGGTAGAACTACAATACAAAGAGTATCATGGCAAGTTGCCTTGGCGCGGACACAGTGTATTTGTGGTAGATAGTATCTTGTCGAATGAAGTTGTTACACAAGATACACAACCCGTCGAACAAGTCATAATTGATGCGGCAGCAACCTCTATTTGAGGGTTATGCACAATACAATAATTCTACCCCGAGAAATAAGTATAACACTCGGGGTAGATTTTTTTTATCACTTCACAAGATGCAAGAAATTGTAAGAGGATGCATCGAAATACAGCAAAATACAGCAATTATAATGTTGTAGGATGAAGAACTGCTATATTGTTGGCTAAAATAATTGATATTTCAATCCTTTTTTTGTAAATTTGCGCGGTTTTATATCCGGCCAAATCAACTAAATCAAAAAAGAAAAAATAATACGAAATATAAATCTCAAAATTATGGAGAAAGAACTGGCTACAAAATACATGCCCGACGAAGTTGAATCGAAATGGTACAACTATTGGTTGGAGCACAAACTATTCGAGTCGAAACCCGATGCTCGCCAACCCTATACCATTGTTATCCCTCCCCCCAACGTGACAGGTATACTGCACATGGGTCACATGCTCAACAATACCATTCAAGATATACTTGTGCGTAGAGCACGCATGGAAGGCAAAAATGCCTGTTGGGTACCCGGTACCGACCACGCATCTATCGCTACCGAGGCCAAGGTTGTCGCTAAGCTTGCTCAACAAGGCATAAAGAAAAACGACCTTACTCGCGAAGAGTTTCTCAAGCACGCTTGGGAATGGAAGGAAGAGCATGGCGGTATAATCCTCAAACAATTGCAACGACTTGGAGCATCGTGCGACTGGTCGCGTACGGCTTTTACCATGGACGAGTCGCGTAGTGAGAGTGTATTGCGTGTATTTGTAGATCTATATAACAAAGGTCTTATATATCGAGGTGTGCGCATGGTCAATTGGGATCCTAAAGCCCTCACAGCCTTGTCTGACGAAGAGGTTATATACAAAGACGAGCACAGCAAGCTCTATCACTTGCGCTATTATGTAGAGGGAGAAGACCGTTATATTGTAGTAGCCACAACTCGACCCGAAACTATCTTGGGCGATACAGCTGTGTGTGTAAACCCCAACGATGAGCGTTATGCTTGGCTTAAGGGTAAACGTGTAATCGTTCCATTGGTGGGTCGTACAGTGCCCATCATTATGGACGAGTATGTGGAGATGGAATTTGGTACAGGATGCTTGAAAGTAACTCCTGCACACGATGTCAACGACTATATGTTGGGCGAGAAATACAACTTGCCCTCAATCGATATTTTCAACGACAACGGTACTATCAGCGAAGAGGGTGGCATGTATATAGGCATGGATCGCTTTGATGTACGCACCCAGATTGTCAAAGACCTCGATGCAGCTGGCTTGCTTGAGAAGGTTGAGGAGTATGACAACAAGGTAGGTTACAGCGAGCGTACCAACGTTGTTATCGAACCCAAGCTCTCGATGCAATGGTTCTTGAAAATGAGTGACTTGGCACGTCCCGCACTCGACGCTGTCATGAACGACGATATCAAGTTCCATCCCGCCAAGTTCAAGAATACCTATCGTCACTGGATGGAGAACATCAAAGACTGGTGTATCTCGCGTCAATTGTGGTGGGGACATCGCATACCTGCCTACTTCTTGCCCGAGGGTGGCTACGTTGTAGCGACAACACCCGAGGAGGCACTGGAGTTGGCTCGCCAAAAAACCGGAAATGCCGACTTGCAAGCAACCGACTTACGACAAGACGAGGACTGCCTCGATACATGGTTCTCATCATGGTTGTGGCCGGTATCACTCTTCGACGGTATCAATAACCCCGGCAACGAGGAGTTTAAGTACTACTATCCCACTGCCGACCTCGTAACAGGTCCCGATATCATTTTCTTCTGGGTTGCCCGTATGATTATGGCCGGTTATGAGTATTGCCAATTGCCTCCTTTCCGCAATGTATACTTTACCGGTATTGTTCGTGACAAAATTGGTCGCAAGATGTCAAAATCTTTGGGCAATTCACCCGATGCATTAGGTCTCATTGATCAATTTGGTGCCGATGGTGTGCGCATGGGTCTCATGCTTGCAGCTCCTGCCGGTAACGATATCCTTTACGACGATTCGTTGTGCGAACAAGGCCGCAACTTCTGCAACAAGATATGGAACGCATTCCGCCTTGTAAAAGGTTGGACTGTAGACGAAAGCCTTGCACAACCCGAGACAGCGGCTACTGCCGTCCGTTGGTTTGATGCACAACTGTCAAAGACTCTCATCGAGGTACAAGACCTATTCTCGAAATTCCGTCTTTCTGAGGCTCTCATGGCAGTTTACAAGCTCTTCTGGGACGAGTTCTCGTCATGGTATCTCGAGGTTGTCAAGCCCGGTTATCAACTCCCCATCGACGCCGAGACCTATCGCGCTACACTCAACTACTTCGATGCTTTGTTGCGCTTGTTACACCCCTTCATGCCCTTCATCACCGAAGAGTTGTGGCAACACCTTGCCGAGCGCAAAGAGGGTGAAAGCATCATGACCGCTCTCATGCCCGAGGCTAAACCCGTTGACGAAGCACTTATCGCCAATTTTGAGACAACCAAGCAAATCATTGCCGGTATCCGCACCGTACGTTTGCAAAAGAATATCCCCAACCGCGAGGCTCTCACCTTGCAAATTGTAGGCGCACACAACAACGCCAACGACTGTGTTATTGTCAAGCTCACCAACCTATCCGATATCGCTGTCGTAACCGAGAAAGACGCCAACTCGGCAGCCTTCCTCGTGGGTACTACCGAGTATGCCGTTCCCCTTGGCAATAATATTGATGTAGAGGCCGAGCTTGCCAAACTCAACGAAGACCTCAAGTATATGCAAGGTTTCTTGCGCACTGTCATGGGAAAACTTGGCAATGAACGCTTTGTAAACAATGCACCCGCACAAGTTGTAGAGCTTGAGCGCAAGAAAAAAGCCGATGCAGAAAGCAAAATAAAAACTATCGAAGAGCGCATTGCAGCATTGAGTAAGTAATAAGTTGCATATTGCTATACACATCAACCGTGCACAGAGTCATCTCCTGCACGGTTTTTTTATTCCAATATCGTTCTTGACAAAAATAGTCGATAGGGTGTCGCAATTTAGATGTGAAAAGAGTTGGGGATAATACTTTTTTTTGCTACATTTGTAAATTGCATTATAATGTGCGCAGAATATTAAAAACATTTTGTTAATTGATTGTAAATCAGATGGCAAAGAGAAAATTTACGACATTCAATATTATATGCTTGGTAACTCTTTGGGTTATTTTATGTGGTTGTGTATTGGCATATAGTCCAATAAACCTTATGACGATATTCACAATCATAGCATCGGGTATTATTGTTTTTGTCCCGATTTACAAAAGCAAAAAGAGAGAAAAGGATAACAAATAGTGTTGTCAAAAACATACAACCATGAACGAAAACAAAAAGAACAATATACTTACTGCCATAGACAACCCTGCCGACTTGCGCAAGCTCAGCGTAAGTCAGTTGCCGCATGTGTGTCAAGAACTGCGAGACTTTATCATTGACGCATGTTCGAGCAATCCGGGACACTTCGGTTCCAATATGGGTACTGTCGAACTGACTGTAGCTCTACACTATGTATTCAACACACCATACGACCGCATAGTATGGGATGTAGGTCACCAAGCATATAGCCATAAGATACTAACAGGGCGTCGCAAACGTTTCAATACCAATCGAAAACTGAATGGCTTGAGTGGATTTCCCAATCCTGCCGAGAGTGAATATGATGCATTCATAGGTGGGCATGCGTCTAACTCGATATCGGCAGCATTGGGTATGGCTATTGCTACCGAATTGCAGAAAGATAAGCCCACACGCAAAGTTGTTGCCGTAATTGGCGATGCCTCTATTGCCGGAGGTTTGGCCTTTGAAGGATTGAACAACGCCTCTACCAACCCCAACGATTTGCTCATCATCCTCAATGATAATGATATGGCCATAGACCACAACGTGGGCGGATTGAACAGTTATCTTGTCAACATTACCACCTCGCGTCGTTACAACAAAATGCGCAATGGTCTATATCAGTTCTTGAAAAAAATACACCTTATCGGAGAGAATAGCAAAGGCTCTATACTACGATTTAACAACAGCCTGAAGTCGTTCTTGTCAAAACAGCAAAACATCTTTGAAGGACTCAACATACGCTACTTCGGTCCTGCCGATGGTCATGATGTAGAGAGCCTTGTGCGTATCTTGAATACCATCAAGGAGATGAAAGGCCCCAAAATATTGCACATTTGTACCAAGAAAGGCAAAGGGTTTACTCCGGCCGAGCTATCGCCTACCCTATGGCATGCACCCGGCAAGTTCAACAAAGAGACCGGTGAGATTGTCAAGAGCACAGCCCCCAACCAACCTTGTAAATTCCAAGACGTCTTTGGCCACACATTGGTAGAGCTGGCCGAGCAAAATGAACGTATTGTATCTATTACACCGGCCATGCCTTCGGGTAGCTCTATGAACTTTATGATGGAGCGTTTTCCCAAACGCTCGTTTGATGTAGGTATCTCGGAAGAGCATGCAGTTACCTTCTCGGCAGGACTTGCCAAAGATGGCTTGTTGCCATTCTGTTGCATCTATTCGAGTTTCTTGCAACGAGCATACGACGAGGTTATACATGATGTCGCCATACAAAATCTGCCGGTAACTTTTTGTATCGACCGTGCAGGTATTGTAGGAGAAGATGGTGTAACGCACCATGGCTGTTTCGACATGAGTTTCTTGCGAAGTATTCCCAATATGACCGTAGCAGCACCTATGGACGAGCACACACTACGCCACTTGCTCTACACAGCACAAGCCGTTGAACATGGCCCTCTCGCTATACGTTACCCTCGCGGTGGTGGTGAGATAGTCGATTGGCGCTGCCCCATGCAACTCATCCCTATGGGCAAGGGTCGCAAACTGACCGATGGTAATAGTGACATCGCTGTACTGAGCATTGGCAACATAGGCACTACTGTAGCGCATGCCATCGAGAAAGCGCAAGCACAAGGTATCGATGTAGCACACTACGATATGATATTCCTCAAGCCTATCGACGAAGACATCCTGCGCGAAGTAGCATCGAAGTACAGCCGTATTGTAACAGTCGAGAATGGCACTATCGTAGGTGGATTGGGTAGCACCGTAATGGAGTGGATGAATGACAATGGCTACTCACCCCGCATCAAGCGTGTGGGTATACCCGATAAGTTCATTGCACAAGGAACAGTAGCCGAGCTGCACAAACTATGTGGCATGGATATTGATAGTATTGTAACATTGCTTACAACCAAGTGGTAAAGAAAGGATTGTAAAATGAGAATAGTAATTGCCGGAGCCGGAGAAGTGGGCTTGCACCTTGCCAAATTGCTCTCTCGCGAAAATCTGGACGTAGTATTGGTTGATAGTAACGATGATGTTCTCTCGGAAGTAGAGAACAACTACAACCTTATTGCCATAACCGGCAATCCCACATCATTCGACACACTCAAGCGAGCCGGAGTTGCCGAGGCCGACTTGTTTCTTGCTGTAACTCCTTACGAAACTCGCAACATCGTGGCTTGTACCATAGCTTCATCGTTGGGTGCAAAAAAGACAGTGGCCCGCATCGACAACTTCGAGTATCTCAGCAATGAGAGTCGCAAGCACTTCAAGTCTATGGGTGTCGACGACCTCATCTATCCCGAGAAATTGGCATGTGAGGAAGTTTTTGCTGCCATGCGACACACATGGGCGCGCAGTTGGTTTGAACTGCACGATGGTGCATTGATACTTATCGCTGTCAAGTTGCGCGACAACGCCAGCATACTCAACCGCAAGTTATATGAGTTGACAAGCAACAGCAACCTATTCCACATTGCCGCCATCAAACGTCACAACCACACCATTATACCTCGTGGTAACGACGAGGTTTTGCAAGGCGACATAGTATATTTTACCACAACACCCGAGTATGTCGAAGGCATACGAGAGATATGTGGCAAAGAACAAGTCAACGTAAAGAATATTATCATCTTGGGCGGTAGTCGCATAGCTATACGCATAGCCGATACCGTAGGTGATAATGTAAAGATAAAGCTCATCGAAAAAGACCGTGAAAAGAGCTATCGCCTCGTCGAGAAAATGCGCAACGCCACTATAATTCAGGGTGATGCACGCGACGAAGAGTTGTTGTCGGAAGTTGGTATTGCCGACACCGACATGTTTATAGCCCTGAGCGACAGCTCCGAGACCAACATTCTGGCCTGTCTTACAGCCAAGCAAATGGGTGTACCACGTACGGTTGCCGAGGTTGAAGATATACAATACATAACCGTAGCCGAAAACCTCAACATCGGTACTGTAATAAACAAGAAACTTATTGCCGCAAGTCACATCTTCCAGCTCCTGCTCGATGCCGACTCAAGCAATGCCAAGTGTTTGGCCCTGGCTGATGCCGAGGTGGTTGAATTGATAGCCAAGCCCGGTTCTAAAATCACACGCCGACCGATTAAAGAATTAAATCTTCCGTCCGACATGACCTTGGGTGGTGTCATACACGATGGTGTAGGTACTATTGTATCGGGTAATACCGTCATTCAAGAGAACGACCATGTATTGGTATTCTGCCTCGATACAGCTCTCAGCAAGTTAGACCGTTGGTTTGGATAAAAACAATAATAGAATGAACAAGATACATATAGGCATAATATTGCGTGTGCTCGGAATACTACTTTGTTTCGAGGCGCTGTTTATGTTCATTCCTACCATTGTATCATTCTTCTATCAAGAGCCCGACCGTTGGGCATTCTTAATATCCTCTATCGTGACCCTCACCATAGGTGGCACATTGGCCTATCGTCTGCGCAACTGCCGTCAACCGATGGGTCGTCGTGACGGCATCCTACTGGGCACTGTAGTATGGATTGTATTTGCCTTGATGGGCATGCTTCCATTCTTAAGCATATGCAACTCGTTCACCGACGCCATTTTCGAGACAGTATCGGCTGCCACAACCACA
This sequence comes from Bacteroidaceae bacterium, assembly GCA_017522135.1. Taxonomy (GTDB): domain Bacteria; phylum Bacteroidota; class Bacteroidia; order Bacteroidales; family Barnesiellaceae_A; genus Barnesiella_A. Next base: position 35,181 of record JAFXAB010000050.1, on the reverse strand, counting down.
GGTGCAAGTATATTTAAGAACATCGATTACCTACCTCATGGTATCCTCTTGTGGCGTAGTATACTGCAATGGATAGGTGGTATCGGTATCATCCTTTTTACCGTTGCCGTATTACCCATGCTCAACCACCGCGGAGGCATGATATTGCTTAGCACCGAGGTATCGGGTATAGGACAATACAAGCTGAGTCCTCGCATCAACCAAACAGCCATGAAGTTGTGGTTGTGCTATTTCATTTTCACCATCATATTGTGTATGTTGCTTTATGCCGGCCCCATGACATTCTTCGATGCAGTGTGCCATAGTCTATCGACCATGGCCACGGGAGGATTCTCCACCCACAATGAGAGCATCGGTTACTTTCACTCGGCTTATATCGACTATGTCATAACAATATTTACATTTATAGGTGGTATCAACTTTGCCATTATTTATCGTACAGTAATGAGCGATCATACATTTATCTTTCGCACCGAACAGGTAAAATGGTACACCAACCTGATAATAGTGTGTACAATAGTATTTACCATCGGACTCTATACCCAAGGCACCTATGGCTCTATCGAACAAAGTTTTCGTAATGCGCTCTTCCAAGTATGCTCCGTTATAACAAGTACCGGATTTTCTACCTGCAACACGCTTGATTGGGGACCATTCTACTCGCTCATCATGCTCATGCTCATGTTCTTCGGTGCATGTGCAGGCTCGACCAGCGGTGGTGCTAAGATTGACCGCATGGTAATCCTCACCAAGAATGCCCGCAACGAGTTCAATCGTGTACTCTACCCCAACGTTATACGTCCGGTATTGTACAACGGCAAGGCTTTGTCGCACGAAACAGTTTCCAAGATACTTGCATTCACCATTATGTATGTAATAGTGTGGATTATGGGAGCCGTTATATTAACACTGCAAGGTGCCAATATGGGCGAAGCTGTATATGGCTCACTATCGGCATTGAGCAACATGGGCATAGGCATCGGCTCGGACGCCGGTGGATTCTACTCCGATATATCGTTAGGTGCAAAATGGACTTTAATGGCTCTGATGATTATAGGACGTCTGGAGGTGTTTACTGCAATCATTATATTTATGCCTCTTTTCTGGAAAAAATCATAATTTGACAAAATCGCATGGCACAAAATAAAACAACAAAAAAGAAAAACAAAGGTAATGCACCCAAGGGAAAGACCTTGGCTCAACGCTTAGAACCGATAACTCGTTTCATAAAGAACGAGATACTGCACTTTATTATTGGTTTTACGTTATCGCTATTCGGTATTTTCCTGCTTATATCTCTCACCTCATTTCTCTTTACCGGTACTTCCGACCAAAGCATTGTCGATGGCGTGAGTGGAGAACTTGCAAAGATTGAAACCGAAATAAAGAATTGGGGTGGCGCAAATGGTGCAATAATTGCCAATTTCCTCATCAATCATTGGATGGGTTTTGGAGCTTTTGTTTTGGCTATATGGATAATTGTGACAGGCATGCACCTGATGCGTGTCGTTGAGGGTGGATATTGGAAAAGCACTGTTTTGTGTTTTATAGGCACTCTTCTCATATCTCTCTTTTTCGGGTTCTTATATCAACTCACCGAGCAAGTCTCGTTTATTTCATGGGGCGGTAATCATGGCAAAATCATTACCGACTACCTCTTTCATTACATCGGTTCTTGGGGAACAGGTCTCATTATCATCGTTTTGCTCGTCATATTCCTCATTATGATAAGCCGTAGTACTATCTATTTTATACGCGATCTATTCAAGAACAATCCATTCCGTAACCCCTTTACCCGTCGAGATAAAGTTCCTGTTATAGAAGAAGACGAGAATAATGAAGAGGATGATGACGACGCAGAAACAGAAGATGTCCAAGAAAATGGAGATAGTGAATCATTTATATTCATTACGGGTAATGAGCATAGCGATGAAACTGAAGAAACAGCAACAGATATACCCGATTTTATCGAGCCCGATACAGAAGATATAGAGCCTGTTATTATCGATGAAGAGCCTATTGTAATCGATGAAGAGCCTATCGTATTGTCAAACAACAACGAGCCTACATTTACTGTGTCAACCGGTGCCAAGGAAGAACTTTTTGATGAGGTGTTGAAAGATTATGACCCCACACTCGACCTTCCTCGCTACAAAAAACCCACACTCGACCTGCTGGCCGACCTACCCGATACAAGTGGCTCGGTAGATCGTACCGAGCTGGAAAGCAACAAGAAACGCATTACCGACACACTCATGACCTATGGCATCGAGATAAGTTCTATACAGGCAACAGTAGGCCCCACTGTCACATTGTATGAAATTGTGCCCGCTCCCGGAGTGCGCATTGCACGTATCAAGAATCTTGAGAATGACATAGCTCTCAGTTTGGCGGCATTGGGTATTCGCATCATAGCCCCCATACCAGGCAAGGGTACTATAGGAATTGAAGTGCCCAACAACGAGGCTCAAGTGGTTTCTATGCGTTCTATTATTGCTTCACGCAAATTTCAAGAGAGCAAGTATGAGCTTCCCGTTGCGTTGGGCAAAACCATTACCAACGAAGTGTATATTGCCGACCTTACCAAGATGCCTCACGTGCTGGTAGCCGGTGCTACAGGTCAAGGTAAATCGGTAGGACTGAATGCTATTATATCGTCGTTGCTATATAAGAAGCACCCTGCCGAGCTGAAATTTGTGCTTGTAGACCCCAAGAAAGTTGAGTTCAGCATATATTCGGCCATCGAGCGTCATTTCCTTGCCAAGTTGCCCGATACCGAAGAGCCTATCATAACCGACACCAACAAAGTAGTGCAAACACTGCAATCGGTAACACGTGAGATGGATATGCGATACGACTTGCTCAAGTCGGCCAAAGTGCGCACCATCAAAGAGTATAATACCAAGTTTAAGTCACGCCATCTGTTACCCTCGAAGGGACACCGTTTCCTACCCTATATAGTTGTCATTATAGACGAGTTTAGTGATTTGATTATGACAGCAGGCAAGGAAGTCGAGAGCCCCATCATACGCATTGCCCAGTTGGCACGTGCCGTAGGTATACACATGATTATAGCCACCCAACGACCTTCTACCAACGTTATCACCGGTATCATTAAGGCCAACTTCCCGGCTCGTATTGCTTTCCGCGTACAGTCAATGATAGACTCTCGTACCATTCTCGACTGTCCCGGAGCCAACCAATTGATAGGCCGAGGTGATATGCTTATATCGCAAGGTGGTGAAATGGTGCGTGTGCAATGTGCATTTATCGACACCCCCGAGGTAGAAGACTTATGCCGCTACATCAGTGAGCAACAAAGCTATCCCGATGCATTCTTGCTGCCCGAGTATGTACCTGAAGAGAGTGAAGATAACGGTGCATCGAGTTTCGATGCCAAAGACCGTGATCCGCTATTTGAAGAAGCCGCACGCATCATCGTGTCGTCGCAACAGGCCTCTACCTCTTCCTTGCAACGTCGCTACTCTATTGGCTACAACAGAGCAGGTCGACTTATGGATCAACTCGAAGCCGCCGGTATAGTAGGTCCCGCAATGGGGGGCAAACCTCGAGAAGTATTGGTAATAGACCTGATGCAATTGGAAAACAAACTTGAATTGATGAAGTAATGAGAAGATTTTTATCGATACTGTACCTATTTATCCTTACCGGCTCGTGCGTTTGTGCCCGTGCACAGGAGGCCGATGTATACTTGGACAATATCATCGAGCAATTTCAACAGTCAAAAGGTATTACTGCCGACTTCGCCTTGCAAGGTGAAGCCAATAGCGGATTGTACATGAAAGGTACATTGAAAATGCAGGGCAAGAGATTTTATATCTCTACCAACGACCTCACTACATGGTATGATGGCAAGACTATGTGGACGTATGCTCCCGGCATTGGTGAAGTAAATATTACCACACCCACACAACAAGAGTTGGCCGAGGTAAATCCTTATATGTTGCTCGATGATTACAAACAGTCGTTTATCGTCAAAGAACTCAACTGCGAGCAAAAGGGTGAGCGACAATTTCGCCTCACACCTACCAAGCGCAATACTCCCATTATGCAGGTAGTTCTCACAGTTGCCACGGCAAGCAAGGCTCCTATATCGTTTGAGATTACCGACAACAACAATAGAAAAATGCTTATAGCTGTTACCAACTACAACGACAAAGTATCACTGCCGGCATCAACATTTATGTTTGACAGTGCACAATATCCACAAGCTATAGTCATAGATTTACGATAATTTTATTAACCACTAATAATAAATAAATTATGGAAACAACAGAGAGAACAAAATGTCTTATTATCGGTTCAGGTCCTGCCGGATTTACAGCAGCAATCTACGCATCAAGAGCCGACCTCGCCCCCGTACTCTATGAGGGTATGGTGCCCGGTGGACAACTTACTATTACAACCGAGATTGAAAACTTCCCCGGATACCCCGAAGGTATCTCAGGTACTGCCATGATGGAAGACTTGCGCAAACAAGCTGCACGCTTTGGTACAGATATTCGCAATGGCGAGGTTACTGCCATCGACGCATCGGCACGTCCCATACGTGTTACTATCGACGGCAATAAGGTTATAGAAACAGATACACTTATATTTGCAACAGGTGCATCGGCCAAATATCTCGGTCTTGCCGACGAAACAAAATATGCAGGTATGGGTGTATCGGCATGTGCAACATGCGACGGATTTTTCTATCGCAAGAAAGTCGTAGCTGTAGTAGGTGGTGGCGATACTGCTTGTGAAGAGGCTGTATACCTCTCGCACCTTGCCAAGCACGTATATCTATTGGTTCGTCGTAACGAATTGCGTGCATCAAATATTATGCAAGAGCGCGTAAGAAACACAGAGAATATCACTATCCTCTATGAGACACAAGCCGAAGGCCTGTATGGTGAGAATGGTGTTGAGGGTGCATACATTGTCAAACACAAAGGTACAGACAAAGAGACTCGCGAACAACTCCCCATTGATGGTTTCTTCCTTGCTATTGGTCACAAGCCCAACTCAGACTTGTTGAAAGGTCAAGTAGAGCTCGACGAGCACGGTTATATTATCACCAAACCCTACTCGGCCGAGACTAATATCCCCGGATTGTATGCTGCCGGTGATGTTGCCGACCCCCACTATCGTCAAGCTATCACTGCTGCCGCTTCGGGTTGTCGCGCTGCTATTGACGCCAAGAATTACATACTGATGAACAATCTGTAATAAAAATAACTTCAGTATAATCCGACTTAATATATAAGCCGATATGTATCAACTTGTTACATGTCGGCTTTTTTATTACGTTACATTGTTGCAAAAACGTTACAATCAATAAAAAATGCTAATAAAACATGTTAAATAACATTTATACCCCTATTTTTCTAATGTTCTATATCAAATTTTTAACTAATTTTGCCAATGATATGATTATAAGCACATGGCGATGGTAAAAAAGAGTACATTACAATCTATCTTACAGAATGAAATGTCGGATTTCTGGGCTCTCCTTGATGGTGAGGAGAAACGTATCATTTCCGATAACTTCAAGATTCAGAACTTCAAGAAAAACGAAATAATATATAACGAAGGAGATACACCTTCGCATCTGATGTATCTGATAAAAGGTAAGGTGAAAGTATATAAAAAAGGTAATGGCGATCGTAACCAAATCATTCGTTTGATGCGTCCCGGACAATACTTTGGCTATCGCGCTTACTTTGCCAACGAAAACTATGTAACTTCAGGAGCCGCCATAGAGAGTACTCAAGTAGGATTTCTTCCCATGACTTTGGTTGAGGAGCATGTGCGTTGCAACAACAACCTTGCATTTTTCTTTATTCGCACATTGGCCAACAACCTCGGACAATCGGATACTCGTACAGTCAATCTCACACAAAAACACATTCGCGGTCGTCTTGCCGAGTCGCTTATGGTATTATATGACAACTATGGATACGAGCCCAATAGTACTACTCTCAATATCTACCTCTCACGCGAAGATTTGGCGAGCTTGTCAAACATGACTACGTCCAATGCCATACGTACTCTTACAAGTTTCGCGTCGGAGCAACTCATTACGGTAGATGGTCGTAAAATCAAGATTTTGAAAGAAGAAGAGTTGCGTCGTATAAGCAAAAACGGGTAAGCATAGTGAGACTCTTGGGTGACCTATCAAGAGATTATGCAAGAATCCAATTTGCTATAGGTTTCATTTGACTCATCGACAATACAACTATCCACACCTACAATCTTATCAGGGTGGAGCCTGAAGTTGCCTTATCTCCGGTATTGAGTTGTATTGCATATATACCACGAGACAATCGCGAAACATCTACTGTCGTACCTCTGACGTCAAGTACTTTCTCTCCACTCATTGCATATATCGATATCGACACTCGGCTGTCGTCTATCTCTACATCTCGGGCAAATGAAACATTTATTCTATTCCCTTCGACCTTAAAGTATGCCTTACGAGGTTGATGCTCATCCAATTCGGGGATATTTGCCTTCATACTAAGCACATACAACAACCCCTTGTATGCATCTATCTCACCATAACCATACGTGTTGTTGGGATATTCCATCGTATCATCGGGATGCTTGGCACAATATGCTATAACTTCCATAATATCCTGAGGTGTAAGCGTCGGATCGGCTTCCAACCACAATGCTATAGTTCCGGCTACTACAGGCGATGCCATAGATGTTCCCGATTGTGCCATGTAGTAATACTCCTTTCCATTATAATTCACTTTATCGGTGAGCGATTTTCTATCGACATCTTGTGTAGTCGAAAAACTATTATATGCAGCAATGATATTCATTCCGGGTGCTACAACATCGGGCTTTATCTTTCCGTCAAATGTAGGGCCCAACGAAGAAAACTTTGCTATGTGACCTTGAGCATCGGGTCTAAACATATCGACATCGGTATTTTCATCACCATCAATATTGATAAAAGTAGAGTTGTATCCTGTAGCGCCTACAGCAATAATGAAGGGCAAGGTAGCCGGCCATGATACCGAGTATCCGGGTTGCACACATTCATACTCCGCAATACCTGCGATATTGGCAAAAGGTGAGTAGAACAAGTCGCTATACATCCATGCCGGTCCATCACCTGTGAGCAAACATGTTGCACCATAAAGCATCAAATAGGCCAAGTTGGGAAACGTACCACTTATATGAAAAACATCACCGCGAGCATCTTCATAGTCGCTTTTATATACTTTCAGTTCTATATCACCGGCACTCACCGTCACATTGAGCACACATGTATCTTTATCGAGTTTTTTTATACTATCGGTGTCGAAGAGTATTGTGCCCTCTATATATTGGTCGATAAGCTTGATACTTAAAAAATCGAAACGAACAGTTTGATTGACAGGTGTGACAATATCCATATCGATAATATTTCCACCACCTATACCATTGGTAATAGCTACTCCGGCTTGTGGCATATCGCTTGGTTTCTCCATGTATGGCACTTGATGCCCCATATTGCCACAGGCAGCCACTATAATGCGCCCCGGACCTACCAATTCGGCAAGAGCCTCACTCTCAAGAATGCGTTGACGAGACAATGTTATACTCTCGCAACTGCTGAAATTGACTACACAAGGCTTTTGCTCCTCGGCTGCCTTGTCAAACAGATACTTAAAGCCCAATACGGCTGTGGCTGATGTATGCTCGTTGGGGTTTTCAAAATCGGCTCGGTCGGAATTGAAATCGGCCAAATATATGTCACTTTCATAGGCTATACCACCATACTTGCCATCAACACTCGAGCCTGCCATCGTACTTGCCACATGTGTACCATGTGTAACATTGTAGGTATACTTAGAATGTTTATGTTGCATTATCTCGTGGGCATTTTCTATTGCATGTCCTTTTGTACCATCACTATTGGGCCAACAGAAGTCATAGTAATACTTGATACGACAGTTGCCATTTTCATCATAAAATGCCGGATGGGTAAAATCGTAATAGCAATCAAAAATACCCGACACAACACCTTTACCGGTGAATGCTTGTGGCAGACCTACACCGCTATATATATCGGTGACATTTATATACTCCTTTGTATCATCTATTGCTATACGAGGCATTCGCTCGGCTTCAATTCGCTCAATACGAGCATCTAACGTAAGCGGTGGCACACTGCTCATGGGTATATTTACAATATATACGCGACCTATCCTATCCACCACTTTACATGCATACTCGTCAAACACCGACTCATCTTGCTCACCATTGGTAAGAGCAACAAATACAAGCAGGCTCGACTCTGTAGCAGTGCCGGGGAGACGTTTGGACAACACGCCCGACTCAGTGCGCAACATACCGGCCAGATGTGACGAGAGTTTACTATAATCTACTTGTGCTATAGATACTGTATAGACGGCAAATATGGTCACTATTGACAATAATATTCTTTTCATACGTGAAGATTGACATTTTACTATATATTTTTGCAAATATAAAGAATGTTTTGTTATAAATCAAATAGTATGTGTTTTTTTGACTTATATCAAATCTCAATGGTTACAAAAATAACATACCTTTTTATTTACAAGTTATATATAAGCAATATCTATAACAAACAATATCAGTCTACTGATAAATACACAGAATCGGGCAAAAAACATCCGGTTGCAGAAGTTTTTTGCCCGACTCTCTTAGATGAGAAAACTTTATGGGTGTATGTATTGCTTCAATGTATAATTATTAATCAATAGGCATACGTTCCGGCTACAAAATTCCACTGACTTGCCACCATACGCAAGTTGGTATCTCCCATTGTCCGCAAGTCGTTTATCTGGTTGTAACGACAATCGATGTACATCAAATTGGGGCACTGCGATACATCGAGTGTCATCAGTTGGTTGTTGTTGCATATAACACGTTCAAGCATTATTTGGTCGCTCAAGTCGAGGGTGGTCAAGTCATTATACGAACAATCGACAAACGACAGTTTATTCGTTCCTTTCAGGTCTATCGAAGTAAGGTCGTTGTAGGAGCATATCAAGTCTGCCAGAGCTGTACAATTTACCAATGCGAGTTGTGTCATGTTGTTTTCACTGCACGATAAGGTGACCAGAGACGCAAGGTCTTGTATATAAAGTTTTGTGATATTGTTATTATCAATATTGATGTGCTTGAGGTTGTCTGTACCCACTAAGGTGATGGATGTGAGATGATTGTATCCACAATACAGTGTGCGCAAGTTGGCACAACTATCAACGTCAAGTCGCTCAAGATGACAATTCTGAGCATAGAGAGTCTCCAGCACAGGCGCACCACTCACGTCGAGTGTCACAAAAAGATTTCCTGTACAATTGAGCATCTTGAGCATAGGTGTACCTGTAACAGACATTTCGGTGAGTCTGTTGCGGTAGCAATTGATAGCCATCAGCTTGGGACAATTGTTGAGGGCAAGTTCCGAGAGATGATTATGGCTGACATCGAGAGACTGCAATGCAACGCAACCCGACACATTGAGCATCGTTATCTCATTGTGCGAAACATCAACAGACTCTATAGCCACAAACCCCGATACATCGAGTTGTCCACAGAGTTTCTTGTCGCGCCATTCGATAGCCGTAACATGTCCATCATTGTTCCATGTCACTCCACTCCACATTGCCGGCTCATTAAGGGGCACACCCAATTGTTGATAATTACTCTTTCCGTGTACCGATGTGTTTTGCAAGAACTCTTTGAGTTTCTTCACTTCGTTTTTGTTGGGGGCTGCACATACAACCAACGTAACAATGAGCAATGATGCCGTAAGTAGCGTTCGTTTCATATCAACGTTGTTTTAGAGTTATAGACTGAGATTATAGTATATTATCTACTCACTAAAACAACATTTCACAATGAATTGTTTGGCTTAAAAAAATAATACCGACTGTCGCATGACGAAAATCGGTATTAGATATAGGAATGTGTTATGTTTGTTATTTTACCAACTTTATACCATCGGAGGTTATTTCTATACAACGTTCCTTGTAAAGGCTGCCTATAGATTTCTTAAAGTTTTTCTTGCTGCAACCAAATGTGCGCACAATCACATCGGCATCGGTCTTATCGCCGTAAGGCAAAAATCCACCGGCACGTTGCAACTCTTTCATGATACGCTCGGCAATAGCACCATCTCCTACCGCACGTTGATAACCGGTAGGTTGCAATGATACATCCAATTTCTCATCATCGCGCACTTTCTTGATATATCCTGTTACAAAGTCACCGGGTTCGATAGTGGTATATACCTCATTCTTATACACCATGCCCCAATGGCGATTTTCAACGATTACTTTATACCCCAACTCTGTTTCTTGTACGACAAGCAATTCGACAGCTTGATTGACTTCATACTGCGGAGGGGTATTATCCAAGAATTTATCTACTTTCGACGATGCAACGATACGACCTGTCATATCATCCAGAAAAGCGTATACAAGGTATACACCACCTTCTCGCATCGTAGCACGCTGCTCGGCAAAGGGCACAAGGAGGTCTTTGGCAGTGATACCCCAATCAAGAAATGCGCCTATGCGGTTCACCATCTTCGTCTCAAGGAAAGCAAACTCGCCTACCATTATGTATGGCTCTTCGGTGGTGGCAATGAGGCGATCTTCGCTGTCGTGGTACACAAACACTTCTACTTCACTGTCTTCCACAGTACCTTCGGGCACATATTTGGCCGGTAAGAGTATCTCGCCCAATTCTCCACCATCGAGGTAGACACCAAACTCTACCACTTTGACAACTCGCAACGTATTGTATTGTCCTACGTTTATCATATCGGTATATTATTGTATCGTGAAAACATCAGCATCGCGCCAAGTGGGAAATTTCTTGCGGAAAGATTGTAACTTGTCGCCGTCCAACTCTACGACTATATGACCTTGTTCACCATCAGGCACCTTGTCTATTGTTGTGCCTTTGAAGTCAATGGCCATAGTATCGCCAATATATGCAAGTGACATGCCGTCTTCACCCACTCTGTTTACGCCACATACATAGCAAGCGTTTTCGATGGCACGTGCTACAAGCAGGCTGCGCCATACATGAGAGCGCACTTGAGGCCATGAGGCTACATATAGTGCTATATCATATTCATTCTCTACATTGCGGCTCCACACCGGGAAGCGCAAGTCGTAACAAATAAAGAGAGCTATGCGCCACTCACGGTAATGTACGACTACGCGATGGTTGCCTGCGGCAAAAACCTTACCCTCGTCGCCCATACGGAAAAGGTGACGTTTGTCATAAAAAGTTACTTCACCACAAGGTTTTACAAAAAAACCTCGGTTGTAGCATTTGCCCTCTTCACGGGCGATATAACTACCGGCTAAGGCTACATCGTAACGAGCAGCCCATTTTTTCAGGGCAACAAGTGTCTTACCCTCACCCTCTTCGGCATATTGTACGGCCGACATAGAAAATCCGGTGGTGAACATCTCGGGTAATACTGCCACATGTACATCCGCACCAAGACTTTGTATAGCCTTCTCGCAGTAAGCCAAGTTGGCTTCTACATTCTCCCATATTATATCGTTCTGCAACAAGGCAATACGTAGTTTTTCCATACAGTTGTTATTTTTCGAGTCCGGTTACAAATTTATCTTTATACTTACCATTGAATCGCATATAGTATCGCTTTATATCCTCCATATCGGCATCGACATTGCCGGTAGGATTGAAGGTGCGTTCTATACCCACTTCGCGCTTGTCATAGTCGAGATACGCCAACACAATAGGTACGCCCGCGCCCATTGCTATACGATAGAATCCGGTTTTCCAATTGGGATTGGCTTTACGAGTAGCCTCGGGAGTTATTGCTATCGACAGCTTCTCTTGGGAGTTAAATTGCTCGACAATCTGTTCAACCAAGTCGGTGCGACGACTGCGATCGACAGGTACACCGCCTATGGCACGGAAGAAATGACCGAGCGGAAAGAAGAACCAATCCTTCTTCATCATAAATCCGGCCTTACGACCCAATGATGTATATGCAAGTTCGCATATAATAAAATCCCAGTTGCTTGTATGCGGTGCAACACATATCACACATTTATCAAAGTCGGGCAGTCCGACATTAACAGTCCAACCACCCAACTTCAGTAATTTTGCAGCTATATAAGCTCCCAGTCCCATTGTTAATCTTTTGTTATCTCCTCAAAGTCCGACAAAATTTCATCTACCTTGGCATTAAAGTCGCTCTTCAAATGCTTGTAGTATGCTTTCACTTGCTTGCGGTCTTTGCCTCCATTTGCACCAACACGAGCCAAGAATTCGTCGCGCAACTCTTTGATTTTAACCAATATATTGTTGGCTTTTTCTGCATTTACTCCGGGTACAAACTCTCTTGTAAGGATATACTCACCTATGAGGGTCGAAACAATTGCATTGATTTCTTTCTTAAGATTTCTTTTATTTGCCATAATCTTATGTGTTAGAATTTAGTGATTTCTATATTATGCAAATATAGTAAACATTACAGATAAAACCAAATTATAGGTCTACTTATCATATCATTCATCGATACTTTCTACAATGATAACGATTGCATAAGAATAAGTATAAATTTCAAATCAAGAAATTTTCCTCAAGAGAGAAAAAATCAGTAAATTTGCAGTTTAAATATACAATGTAGATTTTTAAAAACGATATGTCTAAAAGTCAATTACGACCCGATTATATATTTGAAGCAAGTTGGGAAGTATGTAACATGGTTGGAGGTATCTATACAGTGCTGTCAACCAAAGCCAAGACGCTTCAAAAAGATTATAAAGACAAAGTGGTTTTCATAGGTCCCGATGTGTGGAAAGAGAAACCTTCGCCCTACTTTATTGAAGATAAGAAGGTAACAAAAGGTTGGCTCGAACAAGCTCAACTACCCTATGGCCTTCAAGTGAGAACAGGTCGCTGGGATATACCAGGAACTCCCATTGTTATACTTGTAGACTTTACACCCTTGTACGACCATAAAAATGAGTTGTATAAATTAATGTGGGAATTGTATGGAGTAGATTCTATGCCTGCATACGGCGACTATGACGAGGCATCGGCCTTTGCATGGGCATCGGCACTTGTTATAGAAAACTACTACCTATACATCGACGGTAAAGAAAAGAATGTGGTAGCACACTTCAACGAGTGGACTACTGCCATGGGATTGCTTTATCTCAAACACTTCCAACCCGGTATAGCCACACTTTTCACAACTCATGCTACTTCGATAGGGCGTTCTATAGCCGGAAACAACAAGCCTCTATACAACTATTTGGCCGGATATAATGGCGATCAAATGGCACAAGAGCTCAACATGGTGTCGAAACATTCGGTAGAGAAACGTGCCGCCATTCACTCCGACTGTTTTACAACGGTAAGTGATATTACTGCTCGCGAATGTGCGCAACTACTTGAGAGACAACCCGATATTGTGACGCCTAATGGCTTTGAACGCAACTTTGTACCCACAAAGAAGGATATGCCTGCCAAGCGCAAGCAAGCACGCGAGAAACTTCTTGACGTAGTATACAACCTCAATTGTCACAAGCCTTCGGAGGATGCTTTTTTGGTTGCTACATCGGGCCGTTATGAATATCGCAACAAAGGTATAGACCTGTTTGTAGATTCGGTAGCCCGCATGGCACAGCATCGCGATCTCAATCGAGAGATTATTGCATTTGTGCTCACTCCCGGATGGGTAGACACTCCTCGTGTCGACTTGGTGCAACGCATGACACAAGGTGAGGGTTTCGACACTCCCCTATCCGACCCTATCATCACGCACCACTTACACAACTACGATAGTGACAACATTGTCAATCAAATACATTGGCTCGGATTGAACAATCACCCCGATTGTTTTGTAAAAATAGTATTTATACCCTCATACCTCACAGGTAGTGACGGATTGCTCAACATGCCTTACTACGACATTCTTGTAGGTATGGATGCAACTGCATTCCCCAGCTACTACGAGCCTTGGGGATACACTCCGCTCGAAAGTGTTGCTTTCGGTATTCCTACCGTTACCACACAATTGTCGGGTTTTGGTCAATGGGTAACAGGTCATGATGCAAGTACCTTGAAAGCCACCGGTGTAGAGGTGTTGCGTCGCTATGACGATAACTTTACTGCAGTATCTCAACAACTTGCCGATACTATTGTGGCGTTGAGCAAGATGAGTGCCAAAGAGAAGTCGGCAATAGACAAGGCTGCATCGCAGTTGGCCGCCGAAGCCGAGTGGAAAAACTTTATCGTATATTATCATCAAGCATTTGATATAGCACTGCAACGTGCACAAGAAAGAAAACAATAATACAAATTATAAAATTGTAAAAACTATGACAGTAAAAGCAAGTAATTGTAACGCACCTATATGGCGTGACGTTACCGTAAAAGCCTGCCTTCCTGCCGAATTGGCCAACCTCGAAACTGTAGCTCGCAATCTATGGTGGGTATGGAATACCTCGGCGAAGAGACTCTTTAAGGACATTGATAGCGAGTTGTGGCGTGCGACCAACGAAAATCCTGTAATGATGTTGCAAAGCCTCAGCTACGAGAAAATCGAGTCGATACTCGCCGACAAGAATTTAATGCGCCGTATAGCCGATGTATATGACGAATTTCAGGCCTACATGAATGTAGAGAAACGCACCGATGTGCCTTCGGTATCGTATTTCTCTATGGAGTATGGCCTTACAGCGGCTCTCAAGATATACTCTGGTGGCTTGGGTGTACTGGCCGGTGACTATATGAAAGAGGCCAGCGATAGCCGTGTGAACATGACAGGTGTCGGTTTCTTGTATCGATATGGCTATTTTTCGCAAACTCTCTCAATGGATGGTCAACAAATTGCCAACTATGAGGCTCAAAAGTTCAACCAACTTCCGCTTGAGCAAGTATGTGAGGCCGATGGCCGTCCTATGATACTTGAAGTACCCTTCCCTGGTCGCACTATCTACTCTCACGTATGGCGCGTAAATATTGGTCGTATTGCTCTCTACTTGATGGATACCGACCTCGACCTCAATAGCGAATATGATCGTCCTATTACATACCAACTCTATGGTGGCGATTGGGAAAATCGTATGAAACAAGAGTATATGTTGGGTATCGGTGGTGTATTGATGTTGCACAAGCTCGGTATCGAAAGCCAAGTATACCATTGTAACGAAGGTCACGCAGCCTTGTTGAACGTTCAACGCCTTGTAGATTATGTAGGCAAGGGACTTACCTTTGCCGAGGCTCTTGAGGTTGTGCGCGCTTCTTCTCTCTACACTGTACACACCCCTGTTCCTGCCGGTCACGACTACTTCGATGAGTCACTTTTCGGCAAGTATATGGGCGAATATCCCGCCAAGCTCGGTATAACATGGAACGAGTTTATAAACATGGGTCGCGAAAACCCCGACACCAATGAGAAATTCTCTATGAGCGTGTTTGCTTGCAACACTTGTCAAGAGGTGAATGGTGTAAGCTGGTTGCACGGTAAGGTGTCGCAAAAGATGTTCCAACCCATCTGGAAGGGTTATGCTCCCGACGAGTTGCACGTGGGTTATGTAACCAACGGTGTACACATGCCTACATGGGCTGCATCGGAGTGGAAAGCTTTCTACAACGAAAAACTCGGCAAAGAGTACATGGAAGACCAATCAAACTGCGACATCTGGAGTCGTATATACGAGGTTGACGACCAAGAGATATGGAACATGCGTCAAACTTTGAAAAACAAGTTTATCAACTTCGTTAAAGAGGACTTCCGCGAAACATGGCTTAAGAACCAAGGAGACCCTTCACGCATCGTTTCTATCCTCGACCGCATCAACCCCAATGCATTGCTCATCGGTTTTGCACGTCGTTTTGCAACATACAAGCGTGCTCATCTCTTGTTTACCGACTTGGAACGTCTCTCTAAGATTGTAAACAATCCCGATCGTCCCGTGCAATTTATCTTTGCCGGTAAGGCTCACCCTGCCGATGGCGCAGGTCAAGGCCTCATCAAGCGCATTGTCGAAATTTCGCGTATGCCCGAGTTCTTGGGTAAGATTATCTTCTTGGAGAACTACGATATGAAGATTTCTAAACGCCTCATCTCGGGTGTAGACATCTGGATGAACATACCTATCCGTCCTTTGGAGGCTTCTGGTACTTCGGGCGAGAAAGCCGAGATGAATGGTGTACTCAACTTCTCGGTTCTCGACGGATGGTGGTATGAGGGTTATCGCGAAGGTGCAGGTTGGGCGTTGACCGACAAACGTACTTATCAAGACCAATCGCAACAAGACAAGCTCGATGCCGCTACCATATATACTATGCTCGAAAACGAGATTGTCCCTCTATACTTTGCCAAGAACAGCAAGGGTTACTCTCCCGAGTGGATACAATATATCAAGAAGTCTATCGCCGAGATTGCTCCTGTATATACAATGAAACGTCAGCTCGACGACTACATCGACCGTTTCTACCGTAAGGAGGGTGAGCGTTCAGCTCTATTGCAAGCCAATAATTTTGCCAAGGCCAAAGAGATTGCTGCTTGGAAAGCCGGTGTCGCTGCCAAATGGGATGAGATAGAAGTGTGTGAGGTGAAGGTTCCCGAAACCATGCAATATTCTCCCGAGGTTGGTGCAACTTACCCCATTGAAGTTACCATCGACAACAAAGGCTTGGGCAATTGCATTGGTATAGAACTTGTTGCTATTCCTGCCGATAGCGCAACGAGTTGTTCTGAGATGAAACTCCACAGCGTTCAAGAGATGGAGGTTGCTAAGATTGAAGGCACTCGCATTACTTATCGTATGAACAATACTATCGATAAGGCCGGTGCATTCCGCTTCTCTTTCCGCATGTATCCCAAGAATGCCGATCTTCCCCACCGTCAAGACTTTGCATACGTGCGTTGGTTCTGATAATATCGGTATTATTCATAGAAAATGCTGTGTCTGGTTATTCCGGCACAGCATTTTTTTTCTTTGCTTTTCTATGTGAGTTTATAAACTCTTTTACCGGCCGATTAAAAACTCCGATATAAGTTTCCCTACTCAGCCAAGAGGCAATACCTGTGTGTGTTGTTACATTCAGGGCACACTATACCTCTTTATTATACCTTCGCACGGTCGCAATACGAGAGGCGGTGTGTCATAATTGACAAGTGGCTGTGTTGTTTTCAATATTAGGGCTCAGTCATGTACCCTCCTTCTGTCCTAAATCTCAACGTCTTGTGTTTTGTCAATTCTTACAAACCTTAAGAGGCTGTGCCAAAATTCTGAATTTTGACACAGCCTCAAATTTACGTTATAGAAATCTTCTGCTACTTATTATTTTGCAGCGATAACTTCTATCTCAACCATTACGCCTTTGGGAAGGTCGCGAACAGCGAAAGCGGCACGTGCGGGATAAGCCTCGCAGCCTTCAAATGCTTGTGCATATACCTCGTTCATAGGAACAAAGTTGGCAATGTCAGAGAGCAACACGGTTGTTTTAACAACATTTTCCATAGTATAACCGGCCTCTGTGAGGATGGCTTTGATATTGGCAAACACTTGAGTTGTTTGAGCAACGATACCTTCGGGAACTTCACCTGTAGCAGGGTTTACGGGAATTTGACCTGAGATAAAGAGCATGTTGCCTGTTTGGATGGCTTGGCTGTAAGGGCCGATTGCTGCGGGAGCGTTTTTAGTTGCAATTACTTTTTTCATGATTATAAATATTAAATGTGTTAATATGATGTTTGTTCAATCTCTTTAGGGGTGGGTATATCAATGACCAATGTCTTATCGGCATTGTCGTAGCAATAGTTATTGATTTGTTGTAATATATCGTTTTCGATAGTGCTGTTGCTGATTGACTCGACAAAGTTTTTTGACCCTTTGTCGTCTATGAGTCGCAACAACTCGCCTACGGTGAGCTTGTCGCTGTCTATGGTAGCAATATATGCAAAGTCGTTTTTGATAGGTGTCGGGGCTATCAATTCGATGTGCAGCAGGTCGTTGATAGCACGAGATACCAGTTGTATAGGTATCATGTAGTAGTGTGACAAGTCGGAGCAAGTGAGAGCCTCTTGACCATTGCGACGACGCGTTATGATAATAGACATGATGGTGATGAGCACTCTTTCGTAATAGCTGCGCGAGATGTTCTTGATGTCTTTTTCGTAGTCGAAGTTGAATACATTTTGTGACGAATATGACAGTACAACACCTATGAGGCATATAAGCCACGACAATTGCAACCATAACAATAATAATGGAAGAAATGCAAAGCTACCGTATATGGCATTGTACTTCGATACCCATATTTGTCCCGAGAGGTACATCCATTGGAAAAGGTTGAATGTCGTACCACAGATGATGCCTGATATAAGTGCGTGCTTTATCTTTACCTTGGCATTGGGAAGAAGTTTGTAGGCAAGAGTAAAGAACCCCCATGAAAGTACATAGGATGACAGCTGCATGATGTGTTGTCCGAGCGACGATATGTAGGGTATCTTATCGAGAAGTGTCGTAGCAAAGATAGACATACCGTTGCTGAGCAACAGTAATATGGGCATGAGAATAAACATGGCCATGTAGTCGGTAATGCGACGTGTCAACTTGCGGTTGGGTACATTCCATAGGTCGTTGAATGTGTTTTCGATGTCGCTCATCAATGTTATCAAAGTCCACAACAGCAATATGATACCAATGCCGACAAAAATACCCGAGTGCATCTGGTCGATGTAGCTGTTTACAAAGGTAAACGCATATTTGAGCGCATCGTTGTGTGCCGGAAAAGCTATGTGCAACTGTTCTTCGATAATCGAGTGGAACCCAAACCCCTTACCTACTGCAATGAGAACTACTAATGCGGGTACAATAGCCAGAAGTGTACGATATGTAAGAGCCGAAGCTCTTTGTTGTAACATCTCGTTGAGAAAACAGCGCACCGAGAGGTTGATGGTCTTGATGATGTGTATAAAAATGTTGTTGCTATGGCACTTCCATACATCTTCGCTGACAAAAGCCCAACTCTTGCGTATGGCAAGAATTATTTTGTTCCAATTGTCGATAAATTTAGATGTGCTCATAGTTATATAATGTGTTCCTAAAAAAATACAGTAAGTCTATAAGCCGGGTTATGTGCCTCTCGAAAGAGGTGTCTGTCATTTATCTTGTCTTTATGTCACCACAAAGATCCTCGCGGTTTACCCCCCGGCATCGAACGAGCAGCCCTAATGCGCCGGTATACATAACCTTACAACCCATAAGACGTACGGCACGATGTGTTGCCACACCGCCCGGTGGGCTCTTACCCCACCTTTTCACCCTTACCATCTTGCGATGGCGGTTATTCTCTGTTACGTTACTCCACCCTCACGAATGGCTTCTCGTTAAGAAGTATGGTGCTCTGTGTTGCCCGGACTTTCCTCACAGACACGTGTCTGCGCGACAGACCGACCTACTGTAATGTGCAAAGGTAATAAATTTTGTCGTTTTAGAGATGTATTATCTCAAATTACTTGAAATGTTTTTTTTGTTTACTTCCCTATGGAACAAATGACCACACTTGTTACCTTTATAATTATAGTAATGGTGTATGCGCGATTGTATAGTTGTGCGTATAGGCTTAAAGGGTGTTTTCAGTTAAGCTCAGTTAATCTCGTGCTTGGTCTCTTAAAAGTGTTTAAATAATGCACGATGTGCATACAACTTGTTGAGTAAAGTATTAATTTTAACACGTGAAATTATTAAAAACGAAATATTTTAACATTTAAAACAAATAATTATGAGAGTTGGAAATGTAAGTATGGTATCGTCTATACTATTATTGTGTACAAGTATAATAGCTTGTGGCTCAACGTACAAAAGTGAAGATAGTAATTCGGTGGAAAGTCTCAATGAGACGGTGTATATCCCAACATCCTATCGTTCTACGGGCCTCGATTTTACACAAGCAGCCGAAAGCACAGTAAATGCAGTGGTAAGTATTCGTACTACGACCGAGGTGAAGAGCAGAGGATATCAAGATCCGATATTTGAATTCTTCTTCGGCCCGGGACACGGACAACGCGAACAACGACCTCAGAGCGGATTGGGCTCGGGTGTAATAGTGTCGAGTGATGGTTATATTGTAACAAATAATCACGTGATAGAAGGTGCCGATAAACTTGAGGTTACGCTCAACGACAATCGTTCTTTCAATGGCCGGATAATAGGTGCCGACCCTACCACCGACCTTGCGTTGGTAAAGATAGAGGCCGATAATCTGCCTACGGTGAAATTTGGCAACTCCGACAATCTTAAGATTGGCGAATGGGTTCTTGCTGTAGGTAATCCATTTGGGTTGACATCTACTGTTACAGCTGGCATTGTCAGTGCCAAAGCTCGCCGTATAAGTGGTGGTATGAATCGCGGACAACTCGGTATAGAGTCTTTTATACAGACCGATGCGGCCGTAAATCCCGGTAACAGTGGTGGTGCACTTGTCAACACAGCCGGCGAACTTGTAGGTATTAATACAGCAATATTTTCACAGACAGGCAATTATGCAGGTTATTCGTTTGCTATACCATCGAGTATTGTAAGTAAAGTAATAGCTGACTTGCGACAATATGGTACAGTGCAACGTGCTGTAATGGGTGTGTCGTTCCAAGAGATAACATCGGAGCTTGCCAAAGAGAAAAAACTCGATGTGCATGAGGGTGTATATGTAGCCGAGGTGCGAGATCGCAGTGCCGCCTTTGAAGCCGGTGTTGAGGTGGGTGATGTTATTACTGCAATTGATGGCAAAAAGATAACAAATGGCTCGTCGTTGCAAGAACAAATAGGTCGCTTTAACCCCGGTGATAAAATAAAAGTTACCCTCAGACGCAACGGTAAAGATATGATTGTCGATATGACACTCAAAAACAACCAAGGAAATACCGAGGTAACCAAGGCTGTAGATTTTGCATCGATGGGTGCAGTATTTAAGGAACTTACCGACACGCAAAAACGTGAATTGAATGTGCGTAATGGTGTGGAGGTTGTGGCCGTAAAAGATGGGAAATTCAAATCGGCAGGTATACGAGATGGTTTTGTGATACTCGATATAAATAATGCGACCATCACATCGGTAAAGGATGTAGAGAAGATATTCGATAGCATAACACGCTCTAATAGTGAACGTAAGGTGATGTTTATTACCGGTATATATCCCAACGGAAAACTTATGTATTATGCAGTGGATCTGTCCGACTGATAAATAATCATATAAGTCGCAGGTGATAGCCTCAGGGCATCACTTGTGGCTTTGCTTTTGGGAGGGATTACTGTACGCTAAACAGATATGAAATATAATCAAACATACTTATAAAATCAACCTACCATATTAGTTGCTTGTTCACAATAAAAATGCAGTATAGTGCGTTGAATAATATAGTTTATGGTGCGAATAAAAGAAAAGTTCAACAACTTGTTATAATTTAACAATATTTTATATCTCACATAAACAAATAAGTCGTAACTTTGCAGTTCACATCATATTGTAAGATGAGACAATTAAAAATTACCAAATCAATCACCAATCGTGAGAGTGCATCTCTCGACAAGTATTTACAAGAGATAGGTCGTGAAGACCTCATTACTGTCGAAGAGGAGGTGGAACTCGCACAACGTATCAAGCAAGGCGATCATGCAGCGTTGGAGAAACTGACCCGCGCCAATCTTCGTTTTGTCGTTTCTGTAGCCAAGCAGTATCAAAATCAGGGTCTCAGTCTTCCTGACCTTATCAATGAGGGTAACTTGGGCTTGATTAAAGCGGCGGAGAAATTTGACGAAACACGCGGTTTTAAGTTTATCTCTTATGCCGTATGGTGGATACGTCAATCTATCCTTCAAGCATTGGCCGAGCAATCACGTATTGTTCGCTTGCCACTCAATCAAGTGGGTTCGCTCAATAAAATAGGCAAAGCCCTCTCGAAGTTTGAGCAAGAGAATGAGCGTAAGCCCTCGCCCGAAGAGCTCGCCGAGGAGTTGGATATACCTGTAGACAAAATTTCGGATACTCTGAAAGTCTCGGGTCGTCACATCTCGGTAGATGCACCTTTTGTTGAAGGAGAAGACAACAGCCTTCTTGATGTGTTGGTAAACGACGACTCTCCTATTGCCGACCGTTCTTTGATCGACGAGTCTTTGTCGAAAGAGATTGAACGTGCATTGCAGTTGTTGCAACCTCGCGAGCGTGAAATTATCAAAATGGTCTTCGGTATTGGTTGTCAAGAGATGACACTCGAAGAGATTGGCGACAAGTTTGGCCTAACCCGCGAGCGTGTACGCCAGATTAAAGAAAAAGCTATCAGACACTTGCGTCAAAAGGCTCAGAGCCAATTATTGAAATCATACTTAGGATAAACAGTCTGATGAAAGCACAAAGCCACCCTTTTGAGGTGGCTTTTATTTTATCATTATCTTCAGTTGCTTGTGGATGCGTCTTGTAAAAGCCTGCTGGGTATACTCTTTGCGTTGCTGTTGTTTTATCAACCACCAATGGGGCTCACTACCTGCTGTTGATTTTTATAAGACGTCGCAATAACATCTCTTGTAAGTACATTGCAAGAAAAAAAAGAAGAAGTCTCGTGATGAAACCTCTTCTTCTTGTATGTAAAATGTTGAGATGCTTATTAATTTTCGGGAGTCTCAGTTGCGGGGGCTTCTGTAGCAGGAACCTCTTCAACGGGGAGCGACTCAGTCTCGAAGTTGGCAGTGGGAATCTCTTTTGTTTGATTTTCGACAACCGAAGATTGAACAGAGGCCTTGGGCATGAACGCAACTGTAGCAATGCACAATACCATGATGATGACGGCAAGAGTCCAAGTTGTTTTCTCAACAACGTCAGTTGTTTTGCGTACACCCATGATTTGGTTTGAACTTGCAAAGTTGGAGGCCAAGCCACCACCTTTAGACTTTTGAATAAGCACAATTCCTATCATCAATACCGATGCGATAAGAATTAAAATAGTAAGTAATGTAGACATTTTTATCTATTAGTTTTTGACGTTAATAATCAATTTTTCTAAAAATCTAATTTGGTCTGCAAAGTAAATATTTTTTTCTGGATTATTCAAGTTTAATTTGCGAATAATTTCCAAAGCCTTTGCATATCGTCGTTGTTGTATGTAAATTTTGGCTAAACTTTCGCTCAAGAGTGTGTCGCTATTCTCTTTTGTTTCTGTTTCGCCATGTATTGTTGTATTGTCGTTTGATGGATGAAATTCGGGACGAGAGAAAAGTTGTTTACCGGCAGCATCGGCTTGTAGAAATTTTTCGAGCATATCATCGCCTTGCATCAATGTGGCATTTTCTGCATCGGGCATAGACTCGAGCTGGCTCATGTAGTCGTATGCCGGTATGGTGAGTAATGGTGTTTGTGTCACATTGTCTTCAACTGTTGTCTCGTCGTGTTGCTTTATTTCGATAGGTGTAGGTAATGATAGTTCTGTTGCGTATTCGTTATCTTTACCATAGGTTTGTAGAAAGAGGTCGATAGTTGTATCGGTGTTTATTGTGTTGGTGTTGCTTGACGGATATAATAGGCTGTAATCGGGTCTGATACCCAATTGTGTAGCCCACTCGTCGATGTTTCCGGCATATATTGCACTCAATGCGAGCATTTCTTTGTCTTCGTTGTGATGCTGCCGAGTGTACAACATAAGTGGTAACGAAAAGTATGGGTATAGCTTGCGCCATTCTTGCAGTTGCGATTTGTCGATGCAAGTATTGTTGTTCAGTGTTTCTGTAAGTGATTGAGTTCCCATATATCTACTCTGCTACCAATTGGCTACTGTTGCATTGAAAATAAGGTCTACAATTTCTTCACATATTATAGTGATCAACTCATCTTGAACGTCGGTGAGCATGCGGTCGCTACTGAAGTCCTGATAGGCCGAGAATGTGCGATTTTCGAAGTCGTATTGCGACTCTTTGGTATTGACAAAGGTTACTTTTACCGTAATGGTGAGGCGTGTCATTGTAGCATAGGCATCAGTTCCTACGGCCTGTGGTGTGATATTGTATCCTGTTATTTCACCCTCAATCTGCAGGTCGCCGTTGGCATCAACCATTTGCAGTTGTGTCTGGCGGGTATATGAGTCTTTGAGCATATTGGTAAAAGTCTCTTCCAAAGGTGGATATACCAGAGCCGCTCGTATTGGGAAGTCGGATATAGATATTGTCTTTATCAAGTTGTAGTTGATAGATGCACCATTGAACTTGTACGATATGGTGCAAGATGAGAGCATAATCAATAACAGAGCCAATAGTTTTTTCATCGCTATTCGAGGTTATATTCTTTTATTTTGCGATAGAGTGTTCTTTCGGAAATTTGCAACTCCAGGGCTGTTTTTTTGCGTTTGCCATTGTTGCGTATCAAAGCGCGACGAATAGTTTCGCGTTCTGTATCTTCGAGTGATGTGGGTTGCTCATCATAGTCGTTTGCCATTATAACCTCCCCTTCTATTTCATTATATAAGGGAGTATCTTCAATAATGCTCTGATGTGCATGGGGGTATGAAATGTGAGTCGTTGTGCCGGTAGGATGTGCTATCATGCGAGGCATTTGTTCTAATACATGATTTTCCTTCTCGGCAATAAGCCCGTTTACTATATCGCGAAGGTCTTTTATTTCCTTTTGCATTTTGATAATGGCCTCATATATCATTTTTCGCTCATTGTCAAATAGTTGGTTGCTGTTCTGACTTTCGCTCGATGACGTATGTTGCCGCACAGCAGGCAAGTTTCCTACAGTGTACTGAGGCAGATATTTGATGAGAATTTCGCCGTTAACCTCACGCGAAGTTTCGTATATAGATACTTGTCGGGCTATGTTTTTCAATTGCCGCACGTTGCCCGGCCAACGATAAGAGGTGAGTACATGGCGGGCATCGTCGGTGAGGCGAATGACCGGCATGCGGTATTTCTCTGCAAACTCCGATGCAAACTTCCGAAATAAGAGTATAATATCGTTGGGTCGCTCTCTCAATGGAGGAACTTCGATGTGTACAGTGTTGAGACGATAGTACAAATCTTCGCGGAAACGACCTTCGGATATAGCCTTGAGCATGTCGAGGTTGGTTGCGGCAACGACACGGGCGTTGGTCTTGTATACAGTCGATGAGCCTACTCTGATAAACTCACCACTCTCCAACACGCGCAACAAGCGGGCTTGGGTTGTCAATGGCAACTCTCCCACCTCATCAAGGAAGATAGTACCGCCATCGGCCTCCTCAAAGTAACCTTTTCGTGATGAAACAGCTCCGGTAAAAGCCCCCTTTTCGTGTCCAAACAACTCTGAGTCTATTGTACCTTCGGGTATTGCACCACAGTTTACAGCTATGTATTTGTTGTGTTTGCGAAGACTATAAGCGTGAATAATCTGCGGAAAGAACTCTTTACCGGCACCACTCTCACCTGTAATGAGGACGTCCACATCGTCGATAGGTGCAATTTGCACGGCTCGTGATATGGCTTGTATCAATTCGGGAGTATCTCCTATAATCCCAAATCGTTGTTTTACTTGTTGTATTTCGGTAGTAGTTTGCATAATAAGAAACAAAATTACAAAAAAAACAGATAATCCACGCAGATTAACTGTTTTTTTAATAATGTATCACATTTCGTAAGGTTTCTTACTCCATAGATTCGATGTGTTGCACAAATTGTTGTGGTAGTGTAACATTGTCAAGATTATATGCCTTTGCAAAAAGTGGAGCTATTTCATTATCGGTAAAACCGGCAATGCCACACCCAATACGTGTTACAAGAAATTGTAGATGCGTGTTTTCCTTGGCAAATGCAATAAATTTATCGACATAGGGTGCTATTGTTTCTACCCCACCCTGCATGGTGGGTATTGCATATGATGAGCCCTGCAATCCTTCACCTTGTCCCCATATAGCCCCAAAGTGTTGATGTGCTATGCGTGCTGCTCCCCCGGCATGTATTCCGTCAAGGTTGCTGCCAAACACAAAAATCTCATTCACGTCAAGCCGAGTTATCATTTCGGGTGTATATCTGCGTTTCATAACATGCATTGTTTTTTCCTTTTGCAATAATACTCATTTTGTTTCTATATGACAAGCATACAATCCAAGAATGTTATGAAAAAGCTTGTTGTACATAGATTATATGGCCCCTACCTTAACTTTAGTATGTTGCTTTCCATTGTGCGGATGTCGATTGTGAATAATTTGCCTATCAAAGGTTCTCCCAATCGGGTGATAAGTTTGATTACTTCGGTAGCTTGTATCGACCCTATAATGCCGGGTAAAGGACCTATCACACCTCGCACTTTTGGGGAGCGATTGACCGCCTCGGTACGATTGGGAAAGAGGTCGCTGTAACGCCAATTTTCCCTGCTGTCAAACACCGAAACCTGGCCATCGTATTCGCTTATCGCTCCGTATACAAAAGGCTTGTTCAACTCGCTGCAAACATCATCTATAAGGTATCTTGTGGTAGCATTATCACTACAATCTACTACCAGATCGTAGCGATTGATAATATTGCAAGCGTTTTCTGGTTTTAATTGTGTATTGTGTTGCTCTACAATAGTTTGTGTGTTTATGCTGTTTATGCGAATATGTGCACAACGGGTTTTGTTTAACCCCAATTCGCACTCTTTGTAGAGTATTTGCCTCTGTAAGTTGCTTAGAGAAACGGTGTCATAATCTGCAATACCTATCCGGCCTATTCCGGCAGCGGCAAGGTAGAGGGCTACGGGCGAACCCAAGCCCCCTACTCCTACTACAAGTACACTTGTATTGAATATTTTCATTTGTCCCTCAAGGCCTATTTCGGGCAACATGATTTGTCGTGAATATCGCTCGTACATATCAATCGAATATTTTATCCCAATCTTTCCATACGACCTCATATCCTATTTGCCTTATAGCGTCGGCAACTTCGGCCGGAGTGCGTTCATCACTTACCGAGAACTGTTCTAATGCTTGCGGATAAGTATGGTAACCACCCGGCTCGGTCTTGCTGCCGGCACTCATCGAGGTTGCTCCTAATGTAGCAATATGGTCTCGGAAATGTGGAGCTTCGCGTGTCGATACTGATATGTCTATATCGTGATCGAATATACGAAAGGCAAACGTGAGTTGTGCCAACTCTCGGTCGCTCATCACGACATTGGGTGGAAAGCCTCCGGCACTTGGTCGCAGACGTGGGAAATTGACGCTGTAGCGTGTCTGCCAATAATGTTTGCGCAGATATAGTAAGTGCATAGCCATGAAGGTGACATCGGTGCGCCAATCTTCAAGACCTATAAGCACTCCCATTCCTATTTTGTGTACTCCGGCTTGTCCCATACGGTCGTATCCATTGAGTCGCCATTCGTAATTCGACTTCATGCCACGAGGGTGATATACTTTATATCGGTCGCGATTGTAGGTCTCTTGAAAACATACAACACCATTCAATCCCGAGCGGGTAAGGCGATAATAGTCTTCACTTTTCAGCGGCATTACCTCTATCGACAGATTGTTGAAGTGAGGACGAGCAGTTTGCAAGGCTTTTTCCAAATAGTCGACACCGGCATCGCGAGGATTTTCGCCGGTAACAATCAACAGGTTTTCAAATGGAGCAAGACGCTTTATTGCAAGGCACTCTTGTTCAATCTCATCGGGCTTGAGAATAGTGCGAGGCATAGGGTTGTTGTGATTAAATCCGCAATATACACAATGGTTGGTACATGAGTTGGTTATGTATAGTGGTATATACATCGATATAACTTTACCAAATCGCTCTTGCGTATATTTGCGACTCAGCAGAGCCATCTGCTCCAAGTATGGTGCAGCGGCAGGCGAAATGAGTGCCATAAAATCATCTATATCACATTGTGACTTGGATAGTGCATTCACAACATCGGCTTCGGTCTTGGAAAGAATACGTTGAGTTGTTTCGTTCCAAGAATATTGGGCTATTTCTTCCGAAAACATATATTATATCATTTAATGGTTATTCTCTTTTTCGCAACATTTCACAATATCTTGCGATAGTCGCATGGCGCAGAAGTTGGGTCCGCACATAGTGCAGAAATTACCATCAAACTCACCACCTTCTTTGTAATATTCAAGTGCTCTCTCGGGGTCTAATGAGAGATTGAATTGGTCTTTCCAGCGAAATTCGTATCGAGCTTTGCCCATGGCATCATCGCGCAAATGTGCACCGGGATGTCCTTTGGCCAAGTCGGCAGCATGTGCGGCTATTTTGTAGGCAATAACACCATTGCGCACATCCTCTCGATTGGGCAATCCCAAGTGCTCTTTGGGTGTAACGTAGCATATCATGGCTGTACCTTGCCATGCAATCTGTGCTGCACCTATGGCCGAGGTTATGTGGTCGTATGCCGGTGCAATGTCGGTCGTGAGCGGACCGAGTGTGTAGAAAGGTGCTTCGTGGCATGATGCAAGTTGACGTTGCATGTTTTCGGTAATCTTGTGCATGGGAACGTGACCGGGACCTTCGATAATGACTTGTACATTGTGAGCCCAGGCTTTTTGTGTAAGTTCGCCCAGTACATCCAACTCAAGAAATTGGGCTTTGTCGTTGGCATCGTGTATCGAGCCGGGACGCATGCCGTCGCCCAATGAAACTGCCACATCATATTGTGCCAATATTTGACAAATCTCGTCGAAGTGGGTGTATAAGAAACTCTCTTGATTGTGTATGACACACCACTTGCTCATGATAGATCCTCCGCGAGAAACGACACCTGTAAGTCGGTCTTTGACAAGCTCGGCATGCGCACGGAGCACACCGGCGTGAATGGTAAAGTAGTCTACTCCTTGTTCACACTGTTCGATAAGTGTATCGCGGTATATCTCCCATGTGAGATTTTCGATGCGGCCATTGACCTTTTCGAGAGCCTGATATATGGGTACAGTACCCATGGGTACAGGTGAGTTGCGAATAATCCATTCTCGTGTTTCGTGAATATTATCGCCTGTCGATAGATCCATAATCGTATCGCCACCCCAATGGCAACTCCATACAGCTTTTTCAACCTCTTCCTCAATACCCGATGAGAGTGCCGAGTTGCCTATATTGGTGTTGATTTTTACCAAGAAGTTACGACCTATAATCATGGGCTCGGCCTCGGGGTGGTTTATGTTGGCTGGGATGATAGCTCTACCACAAGCTATCTCGTTGCGAACAAATTCGGGCGTGATGTGCGATGTAATGCCTGCGGCCTGGCACATCATATTCTCGCGTATGGCCACATATTCCATTTCGGCTGTTATTATGCCTTGCTTGGCATAATACATTTGTGTTATTTCTTTGCCACTCCGGGCACGATAAGGCTTGTGGATTGAGCCGAAACGTATTGTGTCGAGAGCCTTGTCGTTGCGACGTTGGCGGCCATATTGCGATGTTATATCACTCAGTTCTTCTACATCACCACGCTGTTTTATCCACTCCTCACGTATGCGTCGCAGACCTTTATTGATGTCTACAACTACATGTGGATTGGTAAAATCGCCACTCGTATCATATACATACACAGGTGCATTGGTTGTAATCTTGCGTTCACCATTAACTATTTGTACTGTATCGGTGAGGTTTATGCGTCGCATGCCTACTTTGATGGGGTGCAGCCGGCCTTCTACATATATTTTTTCAGAATTTGGATAGCTGTCTTTGACTATATTGTTTTCTATTCTCATGATTGTTGTAATTATAGGTTAAGGAATGATGTAAGAGGGCTGCTGGCCTCGGCATGAAGCGATTTTGAGCCGAGTCCTGCTTCATAAGCTGTGCGACCTGCAATCACAGCATTACTGAAAGCAATGGCCATGCGTACAGGGTCTTTGGCAACGGCAATAGCTGTGTTTACCAAGACGGCATCGGCACCCATTTCCATGGCCTCTGCAGCGTGCGATGGAGCTCCTATACCGGCATCTACAATTACCGGTACATTGCTCTGCTCAATGATTATTTGCAAGAAGTCGCGCGTAAGCAAGCCTTTGTTTGTGCCTATAGGTGCTCCCAATGGCATTACGGCCGCACTTCCTACATCTTCGAGTCGCTTGCACAAGACGGGATCGGCCGGTATATAGGGTAGTACAACAAAGCCGAGTTTTACCAACTGTTCGGTGGCTTTCAACGTCTCGGATGCATCCGGTAGAAGATATTTGGGGTCGGGATGAATCTCGAGCTTGATGAAGTTTGTACCGAAACATTCACGTGCCATTTGTGCTGCCAAGACTGCCTCTTCGGCATTTCTTACGCCCGAAGTGTTGGGGAGCAATTGAATATTATCGCGCTTGATATGTGCAAGCATGTCATCTTCTGCATTATTCATATCTATACGCTTCATGGCCATCGTAACCATTTGTGTACATGATGCTTCTATGGCCTGTTGCATCAAGTTGTTTGAACTGAATTTTCCTGTTCCTAAGAACAATCTTGAGGTAAATTCTTTTCCTCCAATGATAAGTTTGTTTTCCATACTATATGTTATTAATTGTTGTTATGATTTTGCGTGTGGTTTCGGCCGGATTATCTGCTCGAAGTATCGTTCCCGATAGGGCTATGCCCGACACTCCCATGTGCAACAATGTTGCAATATCATCAGGCTCTATTCCTCCTATGGCCACAATAGGCGTGGTGATGCCTGTAGCCCGGCATTGCGACAATATGTTTTTATATCCCTCTATACCTAAGATGGGGCTGAGATTTTGCTTGGTGTCTGTGTGCTTGAATGGTCCTAAACCAATATAATCTACCCCTTGTGCAACAAGGTTTGTGATATCGTCGAATGTATTGGCTGTGCCGCCGATAATATATTTTTCGCCAATAAGGGAGCGAGCCTCTGCCGGTGGCATATCGTTCTTGCCCAGATGTACACCGTCTATGTCATATTGTGCGGCGAGTTGTACATAATCGTCGAGTATCAAGATAGCACCTTTCTCTTGACACAGCGGTTTGAGTCTTTCAATAGCATGACATATCTCGTCGTTGTCGGCCTCTTTCATGCGCAATTGTATCCATTTACAACCGCCATTAAGTGCTTCTATGGCACCTTCTACATAGCCATATCGCTCTGTTGTGTGTGTTATAAACTGTAGCATGATAATTGTTCTTTTATATTGTGTATGGTCTTGGTGATATGTTCAACAGATGGATTGTTCCATATACAGCCCAATATTGCTATCCCCCCAAACCCGTAAGCAAGTGTTGTAGAGATATTGTCGGGAGTAATGCCTCCCAATGCAATAATTTGATTGTCGATAATTCCCGATTTATAGGCCATTGCAAGCTGCTCTGAGGTGAATGGCGTATTGTAACCTGCTTTCGAGATACTGTTGTGTATGGGACTGAGAAATAGATAATCATGTGTGCCTTTGTATCGCTCTATCTCCTCAATGGTGTGGCATGAGATACCCACCATACCTGGTCGGTACAACACAGCATGAGGGTGTCGACGATTGAGGTGTATGCCGGCTACACGATATTCACGAGCAAGGTGATGAGCATCGTGCAAGACTATTTTTGATAGATATTCGGGCGGTATCTCTTGCAGCAGTTTGGCAATATCTGTGTCTTTTGCATGAGGCTTGCGCAAATGCACATAGTCGCTTCCTGCATCGAGCGTTGTCACAAGTAACTCGGCTTCATTGTACAAGACTTCGGGGTGTGATATGACGATAAGCTTTTTCATCATTATCCTCCATAAGCAGCCACTATAGCCACAACTTTGTCTCCTTCGCTTAGTGATGTTGTGCACCATTTGTCGTGCAGAATTAAGGTGTTATTTACAGCCACTGCAATATTTTGTGTGGGTAGATTTTGCTCCAATATCAATTCTTGCAATGTAGTACCTTCCGATAATGTTATCTCTTTGTTGTTGAGTGTGATATTCATAATACTAAAGTGTTTATATGGGTTGATATTCTATGCCGACAAGTGGCGTGGGATTGTATGTGTGGTTGAGTGAGCCATGTCCGTGTCCGGCATCTATGTCGGCACCATGCACTATGGCTTGGTGCAGGTATTCTTTAGCTCTTTTTACTGCTTCGGCCAATGGTATTCCTAAAGCTCGGTATGCTGCAATAGCCGAAGAGAGTGTGCAACCTGTTCCATGAGTATTGCGAGTATTGATAAAAGGGTAAGAAAATTTCTCGTGAGTATGTGGTGTTACAAGCCAATCGGTAGCCATAGAGCCGGGTAAATGTCCCCCTTTCATCAATACGCTGTTACAGCCAAGGTTGAGCATTTTGTGTGCAGCCAATAAAATCTGCGACGCATCATCGATTGTTGTTGTCGCAAGGAAACAAGCCTCGTCGATATTGGGCGTAATGATTTCGGCCAGTGGAAAGAGTCTGTTTACGATTACGTCAACGGCATCATTACTCAACAAGATGCTTCCCGATGTCGATATCATAACAGGATCTAATATAATAGGTATATGATTGCAATGAACAAGTACATCGGCAACAGCATTGGCAATTGTCGCATTACAGAGCATACCTATTTTAATGGCATCTACGGTGAAGTCTTCCAATACGGCCTCTATCTGTTGTTTTACGACAAGAGGGTCTATGGCTTGTATATCTCTTACACCTTGTGTGTTTTGTGCAGTGACGGCTGTAATAGCTGTTGCTGCATATACTCCTATAGCCGAGCAAGTCTTGATGTCGGCTTGTATTCCTGCACCACCGCAACTATCCGAGCCGGCAATGATAAGTGTTGTTGGATAACGTTTCATGTTACATCATTTTGTCAAAAGGGATGCAACAAAAAAACTCGAACATCGATTATGCCCGAGAACTCCAAATAAGATATAGCCGAAAAATATGATATAACAAATACTACCAATTCCTACGGCGGCATTATCCGCATCAGGTTCATAGGGTATAATCTCAGCCGCTCGTTAGCAGCACCCCTTTGTGTGTTGTTGGTGGCAAATATATGAATTATTTTATTAACTTTGCACCGAAAATTAAAAAAAAATAGATTTCAATTTATGGCAGCATCCAATTTTGTCGATTATGTAAAGATATTTTGTCGTTCAGGTAAAGGTGGAGCCGGATCGATGCACTTGCATCGTGCCAAGTATGTGCCTAAAGGTGGCCCTGATGGTGGCGATGGTGGTCGT
Organism: Bacteroidaceae bacterium; assembly: GCA_017522135.1. Taxonomy (GTDB): domain Bacteria; phylum Bacteroidota; class Bacteroidia; order Bacteroidales; family Barnesiellaceae_A; genus Barnesiella_A. The sequence continues at coordinate 2,037 of JAFXAB010000050.1, read as the reverse complement.
GGTGGTCATATCATCCTTCGAGCCAACCGCAACTTGTGGACATTGCTCCACTTGCGCTATTCACGTCACATCTTGGCGGGCAATGGTGGACATGGCGGCCCTTCTCGCAGTTCGGGTAAGGACGGCGAAGACAAGGTAATAGAAGTACCATGCGGAACTGCTGTGTTTGACGCCGATACCGGCGAATTTCTTACCGAGGTTACCACCGATGGTCAAGAGCTTATTCTGCTGAAAGGTGGACGAGGAGGCTTGGGTAACTGGAATTTCCGCAGTGCAACCAACCAGACACCTCGCTATGCCCAACCCGGAGAGCCTGCTATCGAGCGTAATATTATACTCGAACTTAAGTTGCTGGCCGATGTGGGTCTTGTAGGCTTCCCCAATGCCGGAAAGTCTACCTTGTTGTCTTCTATATCGGCTGCCAAACCCAAGATTGCCGATTATCCATTTACAACACTCGAGCCCAACCTCGGCATTGTGTCGTATCGTGACAATCTCTCGTTTGTAATGGCCGACATACCCGGTATTATCGAGGGTGCGAGTGAAGGTCGCGGATTGGGCCTTCGTTTCCTCCGTCACGTCGAGCGCAATGCTTTGTTGCTCTTTATGATTCCTGCCGATGCCGATGACATTCGTGAACAATACAACATCTTGTTGCGTGAGTTGACCGAGTTTAACCCCGATTTGCTCGACAAGCAACGTGTACTTGCTATCACCAAGTGTGATATGCTCGACGACGAACTGATTGAACAGATGCGTCGTGAACTTCCGGAGGATATAGAGACCGTGTTTATCTCATCTATCACCGGTATGGGACTCACCGAGCTCAAAGACATTCTATGGCGCACACTCAACGACGAGAGCAATCGCGTACTCACCTTTACACACCGCGACCTCGACAAGCATCATCGCATCAAAGAGGAAGACGAATATGACCTTGGTGTGGAGGCTATCAATCGTGTAGAGGATGACGATGAGTTATATGAAGAAGATTGGGATGAAGAGTTTGATACAGACACCGACGACAATCATCGCGAGGAGGAATGGTAATGCGTATAAGTGAGAAAAACAACATAACACTATACCAATTTGAGTCACCGGCTTTTGAGTCGGTGACTACTTTTGTTACAACGCGCCACAATATTACTCACACTGCCAACCCTCGCGGAAATTTCAATCTGGGGTTATATTGCGGCGACGACACGGCACAAGTAGAGGCGCGTTTGCTGCAGCTGTGCGGTGCGCTTGGCATAGCCCGCACTCGGCTATATTACCCTCGTCAGGTGCATGGATGCAAAGTACTTGCCATAGATAGCAATTTTGTCGCCCTACCCCATAGAGAGCAACTTGAGGCACTCGATGGCGTCGATGCCATTATTACCAATGTACCTCAGGTGGCTATTGCCGTTACTACAGCCGATTGTGTACCCATTGTGCTCTTCGACCCCGTGCATCGTGCCATAGCTGCCATTCATGCCGGGTGGCGCGGAACAGCACAAAATATAGTAGAACACACCGTGCATACGATGAGCCAACTTTATGCCACCCAACCACACGAAATACATGCCGGTATAGGTCCGTGCATAGGTGTGGAGGCATACGAGGTCGGTGATGAAGTAATCGAAGCCATGTATCGAGCCGGGGTTGATGTAGATAGTGTGACTGTTCGCAACAGAAATACCCACAAAATGCACATAGATCTCGCTGCCACCAATGCCGACATGCTATTGCGTTGTGGCGTGGAACTAATGAATATAGAAGTGTGCGGTATATGCACCCATCACAATAGTGCCAACTTCTACTCTGTTCGTGCTCTCGGCAACGAAACCGGTCGTTTCCTTACAGGAGTGATGATGAGAGATGATAGTGTTTAAATGTTCCACTCTCCTACAACACCACCTTCTTGGTTACGCCCGATACTTGCACAAGGTAGACACCTCTTGGCAGTGTAATGTTTGACACCTCTGCCACTGTTGTACTGTGCAACAAAGCTCCGCCTGCTGTAAATATCTGTACTGCCGCATCGTCGGCCACACC
>JAFXAB010000049.1 GCA_017522135.1 Bacteroidaceae bacterium | reverse complement strand
CGACCTGTATACTCGTCGTCCCGGTGAGAAGGAGTATACGCTTGCACAAAAGGATGTTCCCTTTGTACAATATCTCAAGGATAGCGGTTATACCATCATCCCCATCAAGGTAGAAGACGAGTTGCACTATGCCAACAACTACTTGGCAATAGGTCCTCGTCACATCATGGCTGTTGCCGGACAATCGGAGGAGTTGCAAAAGAACTTTAAGCGTCACGGCGTAAAAGTTGAGTGGATACCTCTCGAAAGCCTCATTGATGGTTACGGAGCAGCACACTGTATGACTCAGGTATTAAGCCGTATAATTGTAGGTAAATAACAATCAACCCATACCATAAATGATAAAAAGCTCGGCATTATCGCCGAGCTTTTTTTGCGCTATATTGTATATAGAGTGACTTATTGGGCGGCCTTAGCCAGCTCTTTTACTCGCTCAATGAGTGCGCGTGGAATGTGGCAGTATCCTTGCGGATTCTTCTCCAAGTAATCTTGGTGATATTCCTCGGCAGGGTAGAAGTTGTGCAGTGGCTCTATCTCTACCTGCAAAGGCAGGGTATATCGAGTGGCTACCTTGTTGCATACTGCCTCTATTGTGGGTATATCGTCGCTCGATGTGTAGTATATGCCTGTGCGGTATCGTGTTCCACAATCGCCTCCTTGTCGGTTGAGCGAGGTGGGGTCTATCGAGAGAAAGTATAGATCGAGTATTGTTGCAAGACCTACTTTTGTTTCGTCATACTCTATGTGCACCGTTTCGGCATAGCCGGTACTATCGGTGTATACCTCCTCGTATGTGGGGTAGGGTGTTGTTCCGTTGGCATATCCCACTTGGGTATTTGTCACTCCTTCTATTTGTTTCAGAAGGTGTTGTGTACCCCAAAAGCATCCACCGGCCAAGTATATTTTTTTCATTTTAATGTGTTATTATGTAGGTTAAACAATTGAGCAATGCGAGTAGCAGCTTTTCTTACATTCTCTCGGGCAATATCGGGTTTCATAGCCTCGACAAGTGGCATATCGTCGGGTGTAATAGGTATGATGGCAGCATAGTTGCTATTGCATAGTTCGTCGCACCATTTTACCTTCCCACCGATGGCTGCCACCGGTATGTTTTGTTGCGAGGCAGCTTGTAGCACACCGCCCGGGGCTTTACCCATGACGGTCTGATAGTCAATGCATCCCTCGCCTGTAACTACCAATGTGCTGTTGGCTATGAGTTGGTCGAACTTTATTGTTTCAAGTACCATTTGTATGCCGGGTATAAGTTGTGCGTCGAGTAGGGCTTTCAGTCCGCCACCCATTCCACCGGCAGCACCTGCTCCGGGCAATGTATCTATGCGATAACCATTGTATTGTGTTATGACCTGAGCATAGTTGCGCAAGCCATTGTCAAGCTCGGCAACCATTGTTGCATCGGCTCCCTTTTGTGGGGCGAAGATATAGGCAGCACCATTCTCGCCATAGAGTGGGTTGGTAACATCGCATGCCACTCTGAAAGTACACTCTTTCACTGTGGGATGAAGCAGGGTGTCGTCTATAGATGCCACATGAGCCAGCATCTTGCCGATACCCGGCAGCGGATTGCTCTCTTTGTCGAGAAAACGGTAACCCAAGGCCGACAGCATGCCCATGCCACCATCGTTGGTAGCACTGCCACCAATACCTATGAGAAAGTTGCGACAACCTCTATCGATGGCATCGAGTATCATTTGGCCTGTTCCGTAGGTCGTTGTCATGAGGGGGTTGCGTTCACTATGAGCCAGCAAAGGCAGTCCGCTCGCTTTAGCCATCTCAATAACAGCCGTATTGCCATTATCTACAATGCCATAGCGCGCTGTAATGGTGCGTTGCAGAGGATCGCTTACTGCAACATTGACATATACGCCATGCATAGACTCAACAAGAGCCTCGGTAGTACCCTCGCCACCATCGGCTATGACAACCTTGCATATATCGCATGCCGGTATGCAAGATAGCAAGCCCTCCTCAAAAGCCTCGGCAACCTCATGCGAGGTAAGCGACCCCTTAAAAGAATCAAATGCAAGTGTTATCTTCATATTATTGTGCTCTATATGACCATGCGTAAAAGTACAAAGTTAATGTAACAAACGCAAATAATGGTGCGACAAATCACATTATATCCAATATTGTCTTAAATAAATTTTTACTATGATTTCTATATAATTTATTTTTCACCCCTTGTCTCCCCCCAATCCCCCTACTGCGTGTGAATTGCATTCATTGATATTCTCTCTTCTTGTCCAACTTCCGGGCGGCGTTCAAATATAGGGGAGTGGTTGCAAGCCAAGTAAGTAGGATAATATCACCTACACACATCGAGAAAAAATATACACATGATGCGATACGCACGCCTGAGGATTATTTCTTGAATAGAAGCTACATATAAAATCGTGTTGAACTACTTATTCTTGGGGCAATACCCCAAGACGCGATACAAAAATAGGCCATACCTTCTGTGGTACAGCCTATAATGGGTGATTGTATAATCAAAGAAGATTATTTCTTCAACTCTTGAGCCAAACGCTCGGTGAGCAAGGGAACAATCTTGTTTACATCGCCAACGATACCAAGGTCTGATACTTGGAAGATGGGTGCAAACTTATCCTTGTTGATAGCAACGATGAAGTCCGACTCTTCCATACCGGCAAGGTGTTGTATAGCACCCGAAATACCCAGTGCGAAGTAAAGGTTGGGGCGTACGGTCTTACCTGTTTGTCCTACTTGACGGTCGTGGGGCATGATACCGGCATCGACCATGGCACGAGATGTAGAGACTTCGGCATCGAGTACACCGGCAAGTTGCTCGAGTTTCTCAAAGTTCTCTTTGCAACCAACACCACGGCCACCCGAAATAAGGATTTTGGCTTCGGTGATGTCCACTTTGCCTTTGTCCTCTTTGACAGTTTCAAGGAGTCGTACTTTGAATTTCGATTCGTCCAACTTAGGCTCGAAGTTGATAATCTCGCCATTGCGAGTGGGGTCGGCTTCTCTCTTTTGCATCACACCGGGACGTACAGTAGACATTTGGGGGCGATGAGTAGAGTTGACGATAGTAGCCATGAGGTTTCCACCAAAGGCAGGACGGGTAGACCACAATTCACGGTCTTCCGATATTTCGAGTCTTGTACAGTCGGCAGTAAGACCTGTAGTGATGCGAGCAGCCAAGCGGGGACCCAAGTCGCGACCGATGGTAGTAGCACCGAGCAACAATATGCTGGGCTTGTACTCTTCAATAACTTGTGTGATTACTTGTACATATTGCTCGGTAAGGTAGTCTTTGAGTTGAGCGTTGTCAGCGCAAATTACTTCGTCGGCACCATGCTCTATGAGCGTTTGGCAACTGTTGGCAATTTGATAGCCGGGAAAGAGTGCAACCACTTTTTCTCCAAGAGCGTCGGCGAGGTCGCGAGCCTTGCCCAAAAGTTCGAAAGCGACAGGCTGAATAACACCATCTCTTTGCTCAACAAAGACATATACGTGTTTGTATGCTGATTTATCCATTTCTTAAATGTTTTAGATATTAGATAATAAATTTCTCTTTGAGTTTAGAAACAATGATACCAACAGCCTCTTCAGCGTCAACTTCAAATACCTCACCGGCTTGTTTCAAGCCTTTGGCAAAAGATTTTTGCACTTTGGTAGGAGAGCCTTTGAGACCCAATTTCGACTCATCAACGTCGATAGAGTCGGCCGACCATATTTCAACTTCACGGTTGTAGGCATTTACGATACCGGCTACCGACATGTAGCGAGCCTTGTTGGCACTTGCAAGTACGGTGAGCACACAGGGGGTATCGGCTTCCAACATTTGGTAGCCATCTTCTGTCTCTTTCTTGACGATAACGGTATTCTCGTTCTTAACATTAAGGTCAATTACATACGATACTTGAGGCAATCCCAAGTGTTCGGCCATCTCGGGACCTACTTGTGCTGTATCGCCGTCGATAGCTTGACGACCGGCAAATACGATGTCGAAGTCCATTGTTTTGAGAGCACCTGCCAAAGCATTTGAAGTAGCCAAGGTATCGGCTCCGGCAAAACGACGGTCTGTGAGGAGGATGGCACGGTCGGCTCCCATAGCAAAAGCCTCACGCAAGATAAGGTCGGCTTGAGGAGGACCCATGGTTATAACAGTTACATGAGCACCATATTGGTCTTTAAGACGGAGTGCCATTTCGAGTGCACCTTTGTCGTCGGGGTTCATGATGCTGGGAACGCCATCACGAATGAGTGTACCGGTAACGGGATTGATTTTAATCTCGGTCGTATCGGGCACTTGTTTTATACATACTACGATTTTCATATATTTGTCCTCCCTCTTATTTATACAAGTTAGCGGCAATCACCATGCGTTGTACCTCTGATGTGCCTTCGTAAATTTCAGTAATCTTAGCATCACGCATCATTCTCTCAACGGGATATTCGCGAGTGTAGCCATAGCCACCGTGGAATTGTACAGCCTTGGTTGTTACTTCCATAGCAGTCTCGGCAGCAAATAATTTTGCCATTGCTGCATCGGGAGAGTAGGGTACACCGCTGTCTTTCTTGAATGCTGCCGAGCGAACAAGCAAGCGAGCAGCCTCTACCTTGGTCTTGAGGTCGGCCATTTGGAATTGAGTGTTTTGGAATTGACCGATAGCTTTGCCAAATTGCTTGCGCTCTTTGGTGTACTTAACTGTTTCGTCCAAAGCAGCTTGAGCGATACCGAGAGCTTGAGCGGCGATACCGATACGGCCACCGTCGAGTGTTTTCATGGCGATGGGGAAACCACCTCCTATTTTGCCCAAGAGGTTGCCTTTGGGTATGCGGCAGTTGTTGAAGATAAGTTCGGCTGTAGCCGAGCCACGAATACCCATTTTCAACTCTTTCTTGCCAATCTCAAAACCCGGAGTGCCGGCTTCTACAATGAAAGCCGATATGCCTTTGGTCTTCAACGACTTGTCGGTCATTGCAATTACGATATAAACGTGTGCGGGACCTGCATTGGTGATAAAGATTTTGTTGCCATTGAGTACCCACTCATCACCATCAAGTACGGCAGTGGTTTGTTGACCGGCAGCGTCTGTACCAGCATTGGGCTCGGTAAGACCAAAAGCACCAATCCACTCACCCGAGGCAAGTTTGGGAAGATATTTCATCTTTTGCTCTTCGGTACCATGTTCCATGATAGGAGCAACGCAAAGAGATGTGTGAGCCGAAACAACAACACCTGTAGTAGCACAAGCTCTTGAGAGCTCTTCTATAGCTATTGAGTACATAAGGTTGTCGCCACCGGCACCACCGTATTGTGTGGGAACGGGGATACCGAAAATGCCCAATTCGGCCATTTTCTTCACTGTTTCTGCGGGAAATCTTTCTTGCTCGTCAATCTCAGCTGCAAGGGGTTTTACCTCTTTCTCGGCAAACTCACGAATCATTTGCCTAAACAGTTCTTGTGTTTTTGTAAGATTGAAATTCATGTTTTATTGTGTTATACTATTAGTACTTATAAAATCCTTCTCCTGTTTTTCTACCCAGCAAGTTGGCTCTTACCATTTTGCGGAGTAAGGGGTGAGGACGATATTTGTCGTCGCCATACTCTTGGTGCAATACCTCCATGATGGCCAAGCATACGTCAAGACCTATCAAGTCGCCCAAGGCCAAGGGGCCCATGGGATGATTGGCTCCGAGCTTCATTGCCTCGTCTATTTCGTCGCGAGTGGCTACACCATCGGCCAAGATACCGATACCTTCGTTAACAAGAGGTATAAGGATGCGGTTTACGACAAAACCGGGTGCTTCGTTTACCATTACAGGCACTTTACCTATAGACTTGGCGAGGTCTGAAATCATGTTGCATACTTCATCGGATGTCTTTTGACCTTTGATAAGTTCAACCAATTTCATAACGGGTGCAGGGTTGAAGAAGTGCATACCTATTACTTTGTCGGGACGACCTGTAGCGGCAGCAATTTCGGTGATAGAGAGTGATGAAGTGTTGGATGCAAGAACAGCCTCGGGCTTGCATATCTCATCGAGCATCTTGAAGAGCTCTTTTTTCAACTCCATAGTCTCAACCGCAGCCTCAATTACGAGGTCGGCATCGGCACATTTGGCGTAGTCGGTAGTGGGAGTGATGTTGGCAAGAGTGGCATCCATATACTCTTGGCTTACTTTGCCTTTTTCTACGAGTTTGGCAAGAGATTTGCCGATACGAGCCAATGCCTTTTCGTTGCTGGCTTCGCTACGACTCTTCATCACAACAGGAATACCTGCTTGTGCAAATGATTGTACGATTCCGGAACCCATTGTGCCGGTTCCAATAACGCAAATTTTCATATACTTTGTCTTTATTAAAAAGTTAATTATTCGTTTTTGAATGTTGCTGCACGCTTACCCAAGAATGCTGCCATGCCCTCCTTTTGGTCGGCTGTGGCAAAACATTGTGAGAAGTAACGATTCTCAAGCTCTATGGCCTCGTTGGCAGTGAGGTCATAGTTCTCGTTGATGCACTTTTTGGCCAGCTTAACTGCAATGGGTGCACTTGTGAGTATGCTTTCAGCCATTTTTAGTACGGTATTCATCAACTCTTCGGGAGCAACTACCTTGTTTACAAGACCTATGCGCAAGGCTTCGTCGGCCATGATATGGTTGCCTGTATAGATGAGTTCTTTGGCAATACCTTGGCCTACCAACTTGCTCAAACGGTATGTGCCTGAGAAACCGGGAATGATACCCAAGTTTACCTCAGGTTGACCGAAACGAGCTTTCTCCGATGCTATGCGAATGTCGCATGCCATAGCCAACTCGCAACCACCACCCAGGGCAAAACCATTGACTGCTGCGATAACGGGTATCTCCAAGTCTTCGATTTTCTTGAATACCATTGCACCAAAGTGTCCAAACTCGTAGCCCTCCTCGGGGTTGAGGTTGCTCATTTGTGCAATGTCGGCTCCTGCTACAAACGACTTGCCTTCACCGGTAATGATGAGCACACGTGTATTGCGTGTGTCGACCGAACTGATAAAGGCATCGAGCTCGCCAAGAATAGTGCTGTTGAGCGCGTTGAGCGTAGCCGGTGAAGAGATGGTGAGTACACCTATCCCTTCGCGACTGTTGTCATATTTCAAAAATTGATATTCCATAGTGTGCTTATTGTTTCATGGGCTTAAGCTCGGGTGAGATAATAAGCGTAGCACCTGTAGCCTCTTGTACTTGCTCAACGGTAAATTCGGGGTGAATCTCGCGCAAAACGATGCCTTCGGGAGTAATATCCATAACACCCATTTCGGTGATAATCATATTTACCTGACCGGCAGCAGTGAGGGGCAAGTTGCATTTTTTGAGAATTTTGTGGTTGCCCTTGGCAGTGTGTTCCATAGTGAGTATAACCTTGCGAGCACCTACCAGAAGGTCCATAGCACCACCCATACCGGGAGTCTTTTTGCCGGGGATGTTCCAGTTGGCCAAGTCGCCTTTCTCGTCTACTTCAAGCGCACCCAAGAAAGTTACATCTACGTGACCGCCTCTGATGAGTGCAAAAGAGTCGCAAGAGCTGCACGACCATGCACCGGGAACGGCTGTAACATAGCCACCACCCGAGTTTACCAAGTCTTTATTCTCTTCACCTTCTTTGGGAGTGGGGCCCATACCTATGAGTCCGTTCTCTGATTGAAGAATTACTGATACGCCTTCGGGAAGGAAATCGGGTATCAAGGTAGGAAGACCGATACCGAGATTTACAACATCACCATCATGCAATTCGAGAGCTGCGCGGCGAGCAATGACCTCTCTTATTTGATTTTTGTCCATAGCGATATTATATTTTTTATTTTACGTTTCTATTTACATATTCTTGAGCGACAAATGATATTACATCGTCGGCGTATGTGTTGGCACCAAAACCTGCGTCGTAACCCAATTCTTTGGCCAACTCGTGTGTGATGCGAGGACCTCCGCACACTACTATCATTTTATCGCGCAAGCCCTCGGCTTCCAACAATTCGATGAGGTTGGTGAGATTTTGGATGTGTACGTCTTTTTGTGTTACGGTCTGCGACACAAGAATGGCATCGGCATTGAGCTCGATGGCTTTGGCAAGGAACTCTTCATTGGGTACTTGGCTGCCGAGGTTGTATGCCTCTACCATGTCGTAGCGTTCAAGACCATAGTGGCCTGCGTAGCCTTTCATGTTCATGATGGCATCGATACCTACAGTGTGCGCATCGGTACCTGTACTAGCACCTACTACGATGAGCTTGCGACCGATGTGCTCTTTGATATAGTCGTCGCACTCGTGCATGTCCATAGTATTGCTCTCTACCTTGGGAACGTAGATGTTTGAATAATCTACAGTGTGAGTGAGATTGCCATAGCAGTTGAAGAATGTGAAGCCGGGTGTCAACTCACGAGCAAATGCTACCAACGGATTTTCAAAGCCCATTTTCTTCATAAGAAGTTTAGCTGCCTCTTCGGCTTCTGCACCGAAGGGAACGGGAAGTGTAAAGCTCACTTGTACTTTACCATCGTTCATTGTATCGCCGTAAGGCTTTACTTTTGTCAAGTCTAATGTCTGGTCAAAATCTTTTGCCGACATTGAATATAGTCCACCTGCCATGATTATTTCTTTCCTTTCATTATGTTTATAAATGGATTCATGTAGTGAGCACCTTGCTCTACTACACCGTCAAGACCTTTACCACCTACACGACTTCTCTTGACGTCACCAAAAATACCTTTCTCAAGTGCGTTGAAGAGACCTTCCGAGGTGAGTTGTTCGAGCAGTTCGATAGATTTGTCGAGTACCTCTTGCGCTCTTCTTCTTACAATACCTCCTTCCTTAAATTCCATCTCGTCGCCTATGCTCTTCATGTTGTTAAAGATATATTTGGCATTTTCGATAGAGAGGAAACGGTCGGACATGAAGGGTGTGTGAATTGCCTCGGTGGGCATACCCAAGAGTTGCAAGCCTTGGTTGGTCCATATACCTATCATGTTGAAGAGGCAGTCTTGCAAGTGTCCACGGAAGATGTTACCTGTCATGAACTTTGTAGGAGGCATATATTTGAGCGGTGCATTGGGGAAAATTTCACGTGCCATTTGTGCCTGTGCAAGCTCATACAAGAAGCCGTTTTCGAGCATGGGGTCCATCTCAAATGCGTGCCCCAATCCCATTTGTTCCTCGGGAAGGCCGGCCAAGAGTGCGAGTTGCTCGTTGATGAGATCCGATGCCAATACGGTGTGTGCTGCCTCTACTGCGTCGGCTGTGGTCAGGTAGTTGTCTTCGCCTGTATTGATGATAACACCTGCAAAACCGTTGATAATGCGTGACATGTATTGGTCGATGAGTGTTCTTTGCATGTTGATATCGCGGAACAAGATGCCGTAAAGAGCATCGTTCAACATCACATCAAGGCCTTCAAAAGCACCCATGATGGCAATTTCGGGCATACACAATCCCGAGCAGTAGTTACATACGCGGATGTAACGACCCAACTCCTCGCCAACGCGGTCCATAGCCTCGCGCATGATCTTGAAGTTGGCTTGAGTAGCATAAGTACCGCCAAAACCCTCGGTTGTTACGCCATAAGGTACGTAGTCGAGAAGACTTTGACCTGTGGTACGGATAACGGCAATAATATCGGCACCTTGGCGGGCAGCAGCCTCGGCTTGTACGGTGTCTTCATAAATATTACCTGTAGCAACGATTACATAAAGATAGGGTTTGGGACCTTCACCTATGGTGTTCAGGTAGTTCTCGCGTCTTTGACGGCGTGCGCGTATTTTGGCAATGCTCTCGTCTATAACGGGTTGCAATATCTTGTCTATTTCGGCTTGTGGTGCAACCTCAATCTTGGTTATGTCCAATGCACCGGTAGCTACACGCTCGGCTACCTCTTGAGGCGATAGTCCGGTACTTACCATAGCGTTGGCGAGGTAGAACAGAACACCTTCACCTAACACGCCTTTTTCTTTCAAGTCGTCAACGATAACATTGGGTAGAGGTACTTGATTTTCATCAACTCCATCAATACCCATGAGTCTACATAAAGTGCGCTCAACGGCTACTGTTGTTTTAGACTCCACAAAGGCTTGAACCTCGTTGGCAATATCTTTTGCCAACAATTTTGCGCGTTCAACCTTTTTAAAATCCAGTCCTAATTTGCTTTGCATATTGCTGTTTGTTAGTTATTTAAATTCTTTTTTGTGTATGCTATCCATTCTGTATCTACACCTATGCTCTCTGCTATTGCGATGGCCTCGTGGGGTACATCTCCGCAACGTGTCTCTTCGAGGGTGTAGTCCATTTTTCCGTTTATCAGTCCTTTTACTCTATAGCGTTTGACTCTTGTATTCACGATGTTGTAGTGAGTAGTGAGTATAAATGCGCCATGAGTAGTGTCTATGACCTGTAGCAGACCCTCTACCAATGCAGTGCCTTCGATAGGGTTGGTGGTGCGAGCCGGCTCATCGATCAGTGCAAGTATTTTTTTGCCTGCTTTTATTTTCCCTATTACGGTATTTATTGCCAATATTTCCCCGGCAAAAGACGATACACCTTTTACGATGCTTTGTTCGTCTCCTATGCACAGTGATATATCTTCAACAAGGTTGATGTTACAGTCGTGTGCCGCTACACCAAATCCGTATTGTGCCAAGAGTTGGTTGAGAGCAAGCGTCTTGAGTACGACACTCTTTCCTCCCATGTTGGCTCCTATGATTGTAATAGGTTCTCGGTCGAAAGTGATGTCTACCGGCATAAAATCTTTGCCTTGCTCGGCAAGATGTGCCTTTACTGCCGGATGAAACATATTATTATATAATGTGTATGTCTCCTTTTCGATACGAGGGAGACAAAGGTTCATCTCCTTTATCTGTGTAGCCTTGGCTATGAGTATGTCGAGGCTTGCCAGGTTGTCCAGCGTATTTCTCAATTGGGATGTGTAGGTGAGCAGTTGTCGAGACAGATGCTTTCTAACTTCCAACTCCAAGTCGGCATGTCGTTGCAAGAGTGTGGCGAGTTCTTGTCGTTTATCGTCGGTAAGATCTTCTCCTTGTCCTTGCAATGCCTTCATCTGCTTGCGCACCTCACGCAACTCGTCGCTGTATGAGTCGTATACATAGAACGAAGGTATATTGAGATTGTCAGGGTCTAATATCTCAATGACCATGTGAAGTTGAGGCAACGTTACGGCTGTAATCTCTTGCTCGGTGAGCATGTTGCCTATCTGCGCAGAGAGTATGGCCAAGTGCTTTATCTCAAATAGCTCTATATCGTCGAGTGTCGTTCCATCGGCAAGTCGGCTCAAGGTGTTGTGTATGTCCTTGAGATACATTAGCTTGTGTGCTATTTGAGAGCAGTTTTTGTCGAGTATGTTTTTGAGTCGGCTGTAGTATGCATCAACCTCGCTCTCGGTAGTCATCATCTCCCTTGCGAGTAGCATTTTACGGCCACACGACGACATTATGCACAACGAGTCGTACATATAACGCAATCCGCAATCTATTTCAAGAGCCGACTTAAATGTCATATTCGTTTTTTACTATATCATATACAGGCAGCTTTATAGCTTCCCGAAGTTTTCTACACAAAATATCGCTATCCAAAACATATCCGTTTGGTGCGGTAGGGTTTACACATACGGCAATGAGCTTGCTTTTCTGCAATACTCTTATATTTCCACCTCTTGAACAAAATATTCTGTAAGCTGCCTCGCTTACAAATATTTTTGTAAAATCTTTTACCACCAAGGTTACATTCTTTATGTTCTTCGACTCGGCAATGAGGTTGAGTAGCTTGTCGGTCAATGCACCTACGGTGTATATTATCTTCATGCCTTTGGTTATATCTACCTTTATGGTATTGATAGCCAGAGCCGAAGTAATCTTAAAGTCAACGAGGTTTCCCTCATTGTCTACGCCCCACACGCCACTCTCTATGTCGCATAGGGTGTCGCGACTCTCATCCTTGAGTTTGTCAAGTCCTATCATTTCTACAACAAACTTGGTTTTCTGTACCAAGGTATTGATGTTTGACGATAGGGCAGCTCCTGTCGATAATATCATCGCCTTGCTTATGGCCGGCGATGCCGAGCTGAGTCGCGATATAGCACCATCAATAATGGCGAGGTCTATATCATATTTCTTGATGCTCTCGACCCATCGACGTAGTGATACGCCCGATGAGGGACCCGATATCAGAGCTTTACCTCCTACAATAACTTGGGCGGTCACAATGCGTCCCAATGAACTGCGTTCATTGGTAATTTCTACCAACTCACTCACCAATCTTCGCTCTCTGTAGTGAGTCTCGGCCGTCGATAAAAACATGCCTTCGCGCAAGTATATTTCGGGCTTCTTGGTAGAGGTTACTTGGTCTTTGTTTTCGCCATCTATTCCTATTGAGGTTACCGCTACTTTTTTTTCTTGTAGCGGCAACCTGCGTAGGATATAGTTCAAGCACTCGGTCTTGCCCACATTCTTCTCCAAGCCCACAATCGAGAGCGTGTCGTATTTGAGAATTTCGTTGATAAAGGGCATGACCGACTGTTGGTAGGATTAGTGTTTGTGAGCTCTCTCTTTGCGGTTGAGACGAGCAGGCTCAATAGTCATTTCTTTGCCTTGCAACAACGACGATACACCCTCGGCGTTTTCGATCTTAGCCTCTTTGCAATACTTGCAGTGGCACTCGTTCTTGTAGTCGGTAGGCTCGGTATAAGTAGTGATTACACCCTCAAAGTTGCGGAGTACTACACGACCGGGCGATTGAGATACAACATATTGAGGCATCACGGGAGTCTTGCCACCACCACCGGGAGCGTCTACCACAAATGTAGGTACAGCGTATCCCGATGTATGACCTCTTAGACCTTCGATGATTTCAAGACCTTTTGATACGGGGGTTCTAAAGTGCTCGATACCCATAGAGAGGTCGCATTGGTAGATGTAGTAGGGGCGTACTCTCATCTTCACCAATTCGTGCATGAGTTTCTTCATGGTGTTGACACAGTCGTTGACACCTCTCAACAATACTGTTTGATTGCCCAAAGGTATACCTGCGTTGGCCAATTTTGCACATGCTTCGGTAGCCTCTTTTGTCACCTCTTGGGGGTGGTTGAAGTGTGTGTTCAACCAGATGGGGTGATATTTCTTGAGCATGTTTACCAAGTTGTCGGTAATGCGTTGAGGACACACGACGGGGGTTCTCGAGCCTATGCGTACAATCTCAACGTGAGGTATTTGACGGAGTCGAGAAATGATGTATTCCAAGCGTTCGTCGCTTACCATGAGGGCGTCACCACCCGAGAGGAGCACGTCGCGTACTTGAGGAGTCTTTGCAATATATTCGATGGCGCGGTCGATGCGGTCTACTGCACTCTCGGCATCTTTCTGTCCGGCAAAGCGTCTTCTTGTACAGTGACGGCAATACATCGAACACATATCTGTGATAAGGAGCAATACTCTATCGGGATAGCGGTGTGTAAGGCCGGGAACGGGCGAGTCTTCATCCTCATGGAGAGGGTCGAGAAGATCGGCGGGCGATTGATAAGTCTCCTTTGCTGTGGGTACAGCTTGTTTTCTTACGGGACAATCGGGATTGTTGGGGTCAATCAGACTTATATAATAAGGAGTGATTGCCATTCTCAATGTTTGAAGGGTTTTTTTCACACCTTCTTCCTCTTCGGGAGTGAGTGTTACATATTTCTTCAAGTCCTCAAGAGTCTCTATTCTGTTTTTTACTTGCCATTTCCAGTCGTTCCATTGTTCGTCGGTGACGTTTGGAAATAGTTCGTGTCTTCTTGATTCTGTCATAGCTTATTGTTGTTTTGACAAGTATGTTGTGTTATATGGTTGTTATTCAGTGTTATAGCTTGTGCTCTATCGCAAGGCATGTCATTGCAAAAAACAGTAGTGTCAATAAACATAACAGCCGGCAGGGGATATTTGACCCCCATGCCGGTTTTGTTTTATAGTATATTGCTAATGTGCATGCCTGTTGAGCTCTTACATATTATGCGTATAACTCGGTGAATACTTTTCTCAACTCTTCGCACTCGCGTAGCTCTTGGAGTGTGATTTCGGCGTGACCTTTGGTATAACCGTTACCCATAATCATTGTAACATCACTACCTACACCCTCGGCACCGAGAGCTGCTTTTGTAAAGCTTGTTGCCATAGAGAAGAAGTATACGATACCGGTATTCTTTGTACAGAGAATAGAGGTCATCTCGGTAGCTTCGATGTTTACGTTGTTGATAGTGATATCGCACATCTCGCCTTTGGTGAGCTCTTCAATTTTGTTGAGAACGGCAACAGAGTCGGTAGCATCGGCCGAGAATACAACGTCGCAGAAACCGAGTTTTTGCAAGCGTTCTGTACTCTTTTGGCTGTGGCATAGACCTATAACCTTACCTGTTACGCCGGCACGTTTTTTGGCCTCGTAGCAGCAGAGCATACCAGACTTACCACCTGCACCAATGATGAGCACTGTATCGCCGGGTTTAACGAGTTTGGCAGTTTGTGCGGGAGCACCGGCAACATCGAGTGCCGACAAAGCAAGTTTCTCGGGGAGGTCTGAAGGTATTTTGGCATAGATACCACTCTCGAAGAGGATGGCTTTACCCTTGATGTCTACTTGGTCTACCTCAGGACGTACCTCAAGAATCTCATCGATGCGCAAGGGTGTGAGTGAGAGAGATACCAATGTTGCAATTTTGTCACCCACTTTAAGGTCGATTTTATCGGCGAGAGCGTCACCAATTTTCTCAACAGTACCGAGCAACATACCACCCGAACCTGTCCAAGGATTGCGGTGCTTGCCTTGTGTCTCTACAATCCACTTCATAGTCTCTTTGATTTTTTCTATATCACCATCGCATCTTCTTGAAATTTCGGTGAATGAAGCAGAGTCGATATTGAGTGTTTTTACATCGATGAGTATCTCGTTGTCGTATATCTCATCCATGTTGTTGTCGAGTTTGTTGGCGGGTTGAGGAAGAACACCTTTGGGTTCAATTACGCGGTGGATACCGTATTTGTTACCTTTTTTCATTTTTGTATGATTTATTTGTTAGTTATTGTTTGCTATTTGTTTATTATCTCTTGCGAGGAGGCAAAGACAAGATTTCGCGAGCTTCGGCCGAAGTTGCTATTTCTCGACCAAGTTCTTTGGCTATTCTTACCACTTTGGCTACCAATTCTCCGTTTGACTTGGCAGGAACGCCTTTCTCAAGATTTAGGTTATCCTCAAAACCTACACGTACGTTACCGCCCATTGCGATGGCGTGAGCTGCCAATGTGAATGCGTGACGACCAATACCGGTAGCTGTCCATGTAGAGCCTGCGGGAATTGAGTTGACCAACCATGCGAGGTTTTGTACAGTGGCGGGGGTACATCCGGGCACACCCAACACAAAGTTGAATTGCATGGGAGCTCCGGGTACTTGGCCCTTTTGAGCCATCTTCAAAACGGTGTCGAGGTGACCCATCTCGAAACACTCATATTCGGGCTTGATATTGTTTTCGATCATTCGCTTGCCAAAGTCTCTCATCATGGGCATGGTGTTTTCAAACACGTCATCGCCAAAGTTGCATGTACCACAGTCGAGTGTTGCCATCTCGGGGAACAACTCGGTGGGTTGCAAACGCTCTTCGGCACTCATGCCCACAGCACCACCTGTTGAGGGTATGATAATAACATCGGGGCATACTTCGTAGATAGCATCGATGCACTCTTTAAAGCGTGCTTTGCTTTGTGTGGGAGTGCCATCGTCTTCACGAACATGTAGGTGAACGATTGCAGCACCGGCATCAACTGCCGACTTGGCCTCGCGTACAATCTCTTCTACTGTATAGGGTACTGCGGGGTTTTGTTCTTTGGTTACTTCTGCACCGCAAATGGCGGCTGTGATTATAAGTTTCTCCATATCTTGTTGTTGTCGGTTATTTTCTTTGACAGTTCTTGGGTGTTACGCAGGTACCACTTGCTCTACATACTACGATGGGCTCTTCAAGAACATCGCATGCTGAGGGTGAAATGTCGGGGCGGGGTACGATTACTTTGCGGGCCTCAAATACCATCTTGCGCGATGTGTTGCCTTCCGATACTATTTCGCCTTCTGCCTCGATATAATCTCCTGCATATACAGGTGCCATAAACTCTACATTGTCGTATGCTTTGAAAAGACCTTCGTCGCCATCGCGTTGAATGAGAAGCTCGGTTGCTACGTCGCCAAAGAGTTGCAACATTCTTGCTCCGTCTACAAGGTTGCCACCATAGTGAGCATCATGGCTGCTCATACGAAGTCTGATAATAGATTTGTTTGCCATAGTATTGTGAATTATTTTTTAATTATTTGTTGTTTTTATAATAGCTTTTCAACACTCTTGTTTGTCGAGATGCTTGTTTATTGTTTCTTGTACAAATAGTCGACATATACGCCCGATGTGTGGATGGTCTCGGGAGCCAATGTGCCTGTTGCAACCACCTCTTCGGCTTCTGCAATAACGATGTCGGCGGCAGTGGCCATGAGGGGATTGAAGTTTTGTGTAGTTCCTTTGTAGATGAGGTTTCCTGCTTCGTCGGCGATGGATGCACCGATGATGGCAACATCTGCACCAAGGGGCTTTTCAAGAAGATACTCTTTACCGTCAACGGTTACAATTTCTTTGCCTTCGGCTATAATTGTACCAAGGCCGGTTGCTGTGAGTACACCTCCCAGACCTGCACCCTTGGCTCTGATACGCTCGGCCAATGTGCCTTGGGGACAAAATTCTACTTCCAATTCACCGGCGTTCATTTGGTTTGAAGTCTCGGGATTGGTACCGATATGCGATACATAGAGTTTCTTTACTTGACGATTTACGATAAGTTTGCCGATAGATTGGTCGGGAAAAGCTGTGTCGTTGCATATAAGTGTCAGGTCTTTTACACCCTTCTCTACTAATGCATCAACGATTTGTGTGGGTGCACCTACTGCCAAAAAACCGCCCACCATGATGGTCATTCCGTCTTTGATTTGGGCTACAGCTTCTTCAAGTGTTACTTGTTTTTTCATTGAAATATATGTTTTTGTAGTTTGTTTTCTTTTGTTGGGCAAATATAACGAAAAAAAATAAAAGAGACTATTTATCAAGTGCTTTATTTAACGCCTTTTTTTAATAATGAGTGATTTTTTGAAATATGTCAAATAATATAGCTCCGGTGTATCGCAAATCTGTGTTGTAGATATGTTGTGTGAGGTGGTTTTTCCGCGCTCTTGATATATGCGTCAAGGTGGTGCATCGAGATTGTCGCTTCGATGCACCACCTTGGTTGTGAGTGATTGTTTTGAATCTGTTTTTTTATGCTTTTTGGGGCGGTTTTTTGTATATTTTATAGCCTATTGCTGCTACCAATATTGTGACAATGGGGGAGAGGTAGTTGAAGAAGCAGTAGGGTATGTAGGTAATGGTTGCTACACCCAGTACGGTAGACTGTACCATACCGCATGAGTTCCATGGTATCAATACCGAAGTAACTGTTGATGAGTCTACTACCGAGCGACTTAGTAGACGCTCTTCGAGTCCCAATTGTTGGTATACACCCTTAAACAATCGGCTCGAAAGGATGATAGAAATGTATTGGTCGGAAGTTGTTGCGTTGAATAAGATACCTGCACCCACGGTTGTGGCAACAGCCGATGTGGTGCGGTGGACAAAGCGCAAAAACAGTTGTGTGAGAGAGTCGAGCATGCGACTGCCTGTCATTACACCTCCAAAGCACATGGCACAGAGAATGAGCCAGATAGTATCCATCATACCGCCCATGCCTCGTGTGGCTACAAGTTCGTTGACAGCGGGCACTCCGGTCTCTATGTTGGCCGATCCGTAGCATGCTGTAAGCACACCCCGAAATGCCGGCCAAAATCCTTCGGCTCCCGGCTCTCCTGCTATGGTGGATAGTAACTGCGGCTGGGCTATTATCAATGCAATTGTGGCAAAAAAAGTGGCCATAAAGAGGGTGATGAGTGCCGGTAGACGCAGGTATATCAAGACGCCGGTGAGCAGGGGTACAATAAGCAGCCAAGGCGATATGTTGAATGTGGAGTGTAATGCGCTGCTATACAGGTTGGTGTCGTTTGCCATGCCCGATGTGTGATTGAGACTGGCAATGAGGAATATTATAAGTGTAATGCCTATTGTGGGAAATGTGGTGTACATCATGTACTTGATATGTTCAAACAGAGGTACTTCTGATGTAGATGTAGCTAACACGTTGGTGTCGGATAGGGGCGAGAATTTGTCACCGAAATATGCTCCTGAAATTACAGCTCCTGCTATCCAACCTTCGGAAAAACCCAAGGCATGACCTATACCCATCAGTGCAACACCTATGGTGGCTATCGTAGTCCACGAACTACCGGTCATAAGCGATACTATTCCGCAGATGATACAGCTTGCACACAAAAACCACGATGGACTCAGAATTTCCAATCCGTAGCATATAAGAGTGGGAACAACACCACTGAGCATCCATGTGCCTGTGATAGCACCAATCATAAGTAGAATGATAATGGCCACAGCCGATGACTTGATGTTTTCGATAATGCCATCTTCAAGTATATTCCATGAAGTCTTGCATACCAATGTTGAGAGGGCAACACATACAGCCGATGATGCTAATAGTGCTATTTGTATACCTCCGCCTAATGCATCTGTACCGTATGCCTTGAGTACAAATACGAGTGAAAGTCCAAGAAACAGAAGTGGAATGAGTGAAATCCATAAAGCCGGTATCTTTACCGCCGAATCGTTGTTTTGTGTGTTCATAATGCTATTTATTAAGGTGCGTTGTGTGAGCAACGCTTGCAAAGATAGTGAAAGGTGAGAGAAGATGCAAATCAAACTTGTTTGAATTTGCTCTTCCGAACCGCATCCTTTCTTCTTGAAAGATAGTGAAAGGTGAGAGAAGATGCAAATCAAACTTGTTTGAATTTGCTCTTCCGAACCGCATCCTTTCTTCTTGAAAGATAGTGAAAGGTGAGAGAGGATGCAAATCAAACTTGTTTGAAAATGCTCTTCCGAACCGCATCGCAGATAAAAATATCGTTCTGTTTCTATCCATATACTTGTATATCCCACATGCAATTATTATCTTTGTAGGACTTAAATCGAAAATAATCATGCAACAACACGACTTTGAACTTATCCTTATTAATATTGCCGGTGAAGACCGTCCCGGACTAACATCCGAACTTACCGAGATTCTTGGAAGACACGATGCCACAATTCTTGATATTGGTCAGGCCGATATTCATCACACTCTTTCATTGGGTATCTTGTTTAAGACTACAAGCGAAAAGAGCGGTACAATCATGAAAGAACTGCTCTTTAAGGCCAATGAGATGAACGTGTCTATACGATTTTCTCCCGTTACGGTCGAGGCTTATGACAATTGGGTAGCACGACAAGGTAAGCACCGTTGGATTATTACCATCCTTGGTCGCAGAACTACAGCTAAGCAGATTGCCGCTGTGTCGCAAGTAGTGGCTCATCAAGGACTTAATATCGATGCTATACAGCGCCTCACCGGTCGTATGCCTTTGCAAGAAGGTGAGGAGGCGAAGAGTAAGTCTTGTATCGAATTTTCGGTTCGTGGCACTCCTGCCAACAAGGCTGAGATGCAAAAGGAACTTATGGAACTTGCCGCTTCGCTCGACTTTGATGTCTCTATGCAAGAGGATACAATCTTCCGTCGCAGTCGTCGACTGATATGTTTCGATATGGACTCTACACTTATTGAGACCGAGGTGATCGACGAGCTCGCTATAAAAGCCGGTGTAGGTGATGAGGTGAAGGCTATTACCGAAGCTGCCATGCGTGGCGAGATAGATTTTAAAGAGAGCTTCGAACAACGTGTGGCACTCCTTAAGGGTCTTGATGTGAGTGTAATGAAAGAAATAGCCGAAAATCTGCCAATGTCGGAGGGTATTGAACGACTTATGTCGGTGCTTAAACGTACAGGTTATAAAATTGCAATTTTGTCGGGTGGTTTTACCTATTTTGGCAACTACTTGAAGGAGAAGTTTGGTATAGACTATGTGTATGCCAACGATCTTGAAGTGGAAGACGGAAAACTGACAGGTCGTCATTTGGGCGATATTGTCGATGGAAAGCGCAAAGCCGAACTTTTACGTCTTATAGCGCAAGTGGAGAAGGTGGATATTATGCAAACTATTGCCGTAGGTGATGGAGCCAATGACCTTCCTATGCTCTCTACTGCAGGTCTTGGTATTGCATATCATGCCAAGCCTAAAGTCAAGGCCGATGCCAAGCAAAGCATATCTACCATTGGTATCGATGGAGTACTCTATTTCATGGGATTTAAGGACTCGTATATAGGTGGTCACAATCAGTAATGGTGCCCACTTCCTGTTGTATAAAAAAAGCCACCTGCGAAGGTGGCTTTTTTTATGTAAGCTATTTCGTTGTAACAATGCGCAAGCCGTTAAATCGACTTCGTTTAGCGGGGTCCTCGCTGTTGCGACGATACACCCGGCACGATGTGTCGTTAAAGGCCCAGTTGCCACCGCGTAGCACGCGCTTTGTCCCCTTTTTAGGTCCTTGAGGGTTGGTTTGATGTTCGGGAGAATAGTCGGCTTGCCAAAAGTCGCTACACCATTCTTGTACATTGCCACTCATGTCGTATATACCCAACTCATTGGGCATCTTCTCACCCACAGGAGCTGTTTTTCCATGG
>JAFXAB010000048.1 GCA_017522135.1 Bacteroidaceae bacterium | reverse complement strand
TTTAATTTGTTGTATATCACAAAGATAATAATTTTTTGTGATATGGCAAAGCCCCGGCTTGTGAAAGTCAGGGCTTTGTTCGTTTTTTTACAAATTGTTTCTTACGAAAAGAGGATGCCTCGTTTTGAGACACCCTCTTTGTTTGAATGATATCTACAATATTAGAGAACGTCGGCGAGAGCAGCGTTGGTGTTTTTAACAGCAGCTGCGCTGGCGTCGAAGAGTGCTTTCTCTTCGGCATTGAGGTCGAGTTCGATGATGCGCTCTACACCATCCTTGCCCAATACAACGGGAACACCGATGCAGAGGTCGCTGTGGCCGTATTCGCCTTCGAGCATAACGCTGCAGGGAATGATGCGTTTTTCGTTGTGGATAATAGCCGATGCTACCATCGCTGCAGCTGCACCGGGAGCATACCATGCCGATGTGCCGAGCAATTTGGTCAATGTAGCACCACCTACCATAGTGTCGGCAGCAATCTTGTCGAGTTGCTCAGCGGGAATAAGACCCGATACGGGAAGACCTTTGTATGTAGCAAAGCGTTTCAAAGGAATCATAGTAGTGTCACCGTGACCACCTATTACCATACCCTCTACCTCGTTGGCATTAGCACCAAGAGCTTGGCTCAAGAAATATTTGAAGCGTGAGCTATCCAATGCGCCACCCATACCTATGATGCGGTTTTTGGGAAGGTTGGTTACCTTGTGTATGAGGTAAGTCATGGTATCCATGGGGTTGCTTACACATACAATGATAGCGTTGGGTGAGTGCTCGAGTACGCTGTTTACAACCGAGCGAACGATACCGGCGTTTACACCGATGAGCTCTTCGCGAGTCATACCGGGCTTGCGGGGAATACCTGATGTGATAATAACCACGTCAGAACCGGCTGTTGCCGAATAGTCGTTGGTTACACCCTTGACAACAGTGTTCATGCACAACAGTTGAGCTGTTTGCATCATATCCATTGCTTTACCTTCCGATACACCCTCTTTGATATCGAGCAATACTACTTCGTCGGCAATACCTTTGAATGCCAATACATTTGCACATGTTGCGCCTACGTTACCGGCGCCTACAACGGTTACTTTTGACATAATTGTAATTGTTTATGTAGTTGTTTTTAAGTTAATTTTATTGTTCCTTTAAGGTAGCCACAAAGTTAGTATATTTTTTATTGTTGAAAAATTTCAGCAATTAAAAATTTGCTAAAAAGTTTCAATGCCTATTTACCCTTTGCAATACTACTCTTCTATCAAGCCCTTGCCTTCGCGCACTATCTCGGGGTCTCCGTTGGTACAGTCTATGATAGTGCTGCCTACGATGTCGCCATCACCACCGTCTATTACATAATCGACCAGCATACCATACTGCTCGGCTATCAGTTCGGGGTTGGTAGTATACTCCGGCTCGTCGTGATTGGTGGCTATCGACGTCGACAGCAGGGGATTGCCCAGTTCCTCGACAATAGCTCGTGCAATGTTGTTGTCGGGCACACGCACACCCACACTCTTGCGTTGCTTGTAGAGCTTGGGTAGCTCCGAACCTGCCGGCAGGATAAAGGTAAAAGCACCGGGCAAATTCTTGCGCATGAGGCGGTGGGTGGTATTATCAATGCGGGCATAGTGAGCCGCATCGCTCAAGTCTTGACACACAATCGACAAGGAGGCTTTGGAGGGGTCGATACCCTTGATGCGACAGATGCGCTCGACAGCACGCACATTCAGCGCGTCGCAACCTATGGCATAGAGCGTGTCGGTAGGGTATATGATAATATCGCCATTGCGCAATGCCTCTACTATCTGTCGAATGGCTCGACGGTTGGGGTTGTCGGGATATATCTTGACAAGTTGCATATATGAGGTGATAGATTATATTACTACTTAATTATATAGCTCTCTACATCGGTTGCATGAGCATACTTGCCAAGCAACTCAATAGTCCATTGCATACACTCATCGAGAGGCATCTCGGGTGCATAGGCATTGATGGTAATGAGCAGATGAGTAGTTTCCATGGTTATCTTGGTGCGCTCTTCGTCGCTTGTGGGAGTACCTACCCCACCCACATTGTCGCGATATACGGGCATACCCTCTATGTTGAGCAGTCCGCGTCCTATACCATGAAACACATCATCGGCAGTACCTACCCCCAGCACCATATCGCCCTCAATGCGGTCGGCATCAAAACCGCCAATAGAATAACCCGAGCGCATAGATACCACATTGATAAGGTCAACCAATGTATTGATGCGATAGAGGTCGAGACCACGTATGGCGCGGCGACACAAAGCCTCCGACGATACGCGATAGCGAGCCGGATCTTTACCAAATGTTTTATAAGCCTTTCGAGTGCCGGCGATTGCAGGACGTTTCGATAGGGTGTCGGTGGCGTATGTGGCAGCAATGCGCGATGCTTCGGTCTGCAATTCTTCCCATAAGCCATCACTCGTTTCGCTATTTACGACAGAGGCTTTAATGATGCCTGCTTGCATACCGGGACACGATTCGGCTACAAGTGATGAGATAGATACTTTCATAGTACAATTGTTTGATTTGTTGTGCGAAGATAATGCAAATACTCTGTTTTGTCAAATCATTTGGTCGAATAGAATATTATTTATCCCCTTTCACCCCAATGTACAACAGAAAGAACAGCCATGACACCCGGTAACAACAACACCCTATTTTCAATCCCGCACACTCCGAAAAGGGGTGAATTGAAGAAATTTTGTATCTTTGACTATTGCCCAAGAGAGCTACGCTCGGGATAAAAAATAAGTAAATTTATTTTGTTCTCCTCTCGCTTATCGCTATCTTTGATGTGATTATAGACAACTATACTAGCCTCATCATAAGTTAGTGTTAGTTGTGAATTGATGAAATTTTGTATCTTTGATGTGATTATAGACAACGAGAAAGTCGTTACACGCACGAGCTTGGTGTTGTGAATTGATGAAATTTTGTATCTTTGATGTGATTATAGACAACCGGAACAGGGCGACACTTGGTTCATTACGGTTGTGAATTGATGAAATTTTGTATCTTTGATGTGATTATAGACAACGTACATAGACATAGAGACGTATAGCGAGGTGTTGTGAATTGATGAAATTTTGTATATTTGATGTAGTTTGATTAAGATTCTTTGAGTATCAAACCATTAAGAAGAACTTG
>JAFXAB010000047.1 GCA_017522135.1 Bacteroidaceae bacterium | reverse complement strand
TGGCAACCGTTCTGTTTCATTACCTTTCATTTCCTTGCTTTTTTGCCTTTGTTACCATTTCCGAGGTTTGCCGTTTAATGCGTTATAGGTCAGTGACAAACGCACTTTTTCGCTTTTTTTGCTCCGAGAACCGTAATTTTTACACAAAATTGTTGCTTCTGTGTGTCAGATATTATTCTATTTTTTATCCTGCCCAGCCTGCGCGGTCGAGGTTGCGATAATTGATAGCCTCACTGATGTGCTCGACTGTTATTTCGTCGCTACATGCAAGGTCGGCAATGGTACGGGCTACTTTGAGTATGCGGTCGTATGCGCGTGCCGAGAGATTAAATCGTTCCATGGCTGTTTTGAGGCGTTGCAGTCCTTGTTTGTCGGGAACGGCATAGCGATTGAGCATGCGGGTATTCATCTGTGCATTGCAATATATGCCCGGCTCATGAGCAAATCGTATGGCTTGCAACTCGCGGGCGCGCATCACTCGTTCTCGTATAGTGCTGCTTGGCTCGGTAGGTTGTGTCGAGGAAATTTTCTCGAAAGGAACCGGTACTATCTCTACTTGTATATCTATACGGTCGAGCAATGGACCGGAAATTTTATTAAGATAGCGTTGTACAGCACCCGGGGCGCATATACACTCTCGGGTGGGATGATTGTAGTAACCGCACGGACACGGATTCATGGAGGCTACAAGCATCACTCCCGCAGGATATTCGATGGTGTATTTGGCTCGCGAAACGGTTATTTTGCGATCTTCAAGAGGTTGTCGCATCACTTCCAACACTTGTCGGCTGAACTCGGGCAATTCGTCGAGAAACAACACACCGTTGTGCGCCAGGCTTATCTCTCCCGGCTGTGGATATGCACCTCCACCCACAAGTGCTACGCTTGAAATGGTATGGTGCGGTGCTCGGAATGGTCGTTGAGCCAACAGAGATTCGCCTCCACGCATTTTCCCTGCCACACTGTGTATTTTGGTTGTTTCTAATGCCTCTTGCAGGGTGAGGGGTGGCAGTATTGAAGGCAATCGCTTGGCCATCATTGATTTTCCGGCACCGGGAGGGCCTATCAGTATTATGTTATGCCCTCCGGCGGCAGCTACCTCAAAGGCTCGCTTTACATTTTCCTGTCCTTTTACATCACAAAAGTCCAAGTCGGTTTTGGCAAAGCTTGCATAAAACTCGGCTCGGGTATCTATTAGGGTGGGCTCCAACTCGCGCTTGCCATCGAAAAACTCTATCACTTCGGTTACATGCTTTACACCGTATACATCGAGGTTGTTTACCACAGCTGCTTCGCGTACATTTTCTTGTGGTATAATAAGTCCTTTGAACCCCATTTCACGAGCCTTTATGGCCATGGGTAATGCTCCTTTTATGGGCAGTATCGTACCGTCGAGTGATAGCTCTCCCATGAGCATATATGACAAGAGCTTGTCTGCGGCAATCTGTTCATCTGCCGCCAACAGTCCTATAGCCAGAGGCAAATCATAAGCAGCACCTTCCTTGCGGATATCGGCCGGTGACATGTTGATAATAACCTGCCTGCGAGGAAACTTGTAGTTGTTGTGAGTCAAAGCCGATTGTATACGTTCATGACTCTCCTTAACAGCTGCATCGGGCAGTCCTACCATCAAAAATCGGATGCCCTTTGAGCAATTTACCTCTATAGTCACCGGTAAGGCATCTATGCCCTGCATAGTTGCCCCAAAAACTTTGACAAGCATGTGAGTGTGTGTTATGGTTTGAATATAGGTGTTTCTATCTTATATTTGTCTATCTTTACCAACGAGTCGATTTGGGCATTTATCTCTTTGTCGGGCAATTGTGGCGCACGCACCAGAATGTTTCCCAACGAATCGCTCAACATATACACCGGCAATCGTGTCACGTTGTACTTGGATAGCATCTCAGATGTATACAGTGCGTCGCTCCACAAATCTATTACTTGCGATGTGTCGCTATCGACGATACTGTGCCAACGTGCCGTATCGGTATCAAACGACATTGCCACAATCTGCAACTGTTTTTCGTTGTAGCGACGGGCATAATGCTCCAATACCCGATGTATTACTTCTGCATCTTCATCTGCTGCTTGCCACATACATAGTATAGTGGCTTTGCTGTTGCGAGTAGACACATAGCATATCGAATCGTGCTCATTGAGCATGCGCATATAGGGTAGTTTGTTGTTCTCTTTATTGAAGGTTAGTTCTTCTCCCAAGTGCTTCATTGTACGGGCTATATATGGTAGACGTGCGTTCTCGTGAAGTTGTTGCCACAAAGTATCGCATAGAGCATAATTGTCGTATCTCAACAGATAGTCTCCAATGAGTATGCTACTCATTATATCGCCGTGATGAGTATCTATGTAGTCGATTAACAACGAGTCGAGGCGGGCTCTTTTCTCTTTATAGAGATTTTTTGCAGTGGAGCTTAGCTCACTCTGCAATCCGTAGGTATATGAGTCGGTAAATATCTCGTTGTGTTTTGAGATAAACTTCCACAGGTTGCGATTGAGTGAGTTTCCCTTTAACTCTATTTCATAGAGGTTTTTGGCATCACCCTCCAGCTCTATGCGCTCGCCATTGCAAAGGTAAAAACGCATGAATGGTTGCCACCCCATTTGGTATAGTTGCACGGGAACAATCTCACTCGATGTACCTGTCATCTCAATCTTTCCATCCAATGGCATGAGTGTATCGACAACCACACCCATATCGGTGTTATATACAGCAAGCAGTGGCCGGCCACCAAGATTATTTATCTCGCCTTTGATAACAAAAATATCTTTTTGCTCACCACACGCTGTGAGTAACAATATTGCTACCCAATATAGCAGTATTTTGTGTTTTGTCTTCATCGTTTATTACTAATGTTTCTTATGCAATGCCCAATAGTTCTATCTCGAAAATGAGTGTTGAGCCACCCGGTATACCGGGAACAGAGCTTTTTCCGTAGCCCATTTCGGCAGGAATATACAACTCCCATTTGTCTCCGATGTGCATTTGTTGCAGGGCGATTATCCACCCCTGTATAAGATCGCTCAATCGACATGCCAATGGTGCACCACCTCGGCTGCTATCGAACTTCTTGCCATTGATGGTACGACCTGTATAATGTGCTATAACAATACTGCGACGAGATGGTGTGGGGCTTGCGGCATTTCCTTTTGCCAACACCTTATAGTATACTCCCATAGGTAGGGCCTTTACACCTTCCTCTTGCGACTTGGCTTGCAACCATGCTTTATTAGCCTCTACATATTCACGTTTTGCCATATAATTATATTTTACAGCAAAGGTAACGATAAGATATAAAAAAAGCAACCCCGAGAAGCTGTCGAGGTTGCATATTGTGAGTGTAGTGTTATTATAAAATGACTTTGCGGTGTTCTACTATATAAAAACCACGATTAAGGTCGTCTATGACGTTCATGCCCTCTTTTATATCTTTATATATTATCACACCGTCGGGTCTTACTATCTTTATCAAGGTGTTGGCCGACGATATTACATATAGTATACCGCCCGAAGTATAGATTGTCATATCGGGCATTTCTTGGGTTCTTATATTGCTATATTGAAAACCATCGTAATTGTACACACCATTGTTGATAAAAACAAGGTCGGCTGTTTGGTTGCCATTACCCCCTTGACCATTATTGAAGATAATCATGGGCGAGACAAGTGTACCGGCAGAGGTAAAGGTTATTTGCCACACATACTCGTCATTACGAGTCATAGCCTTGCCCGGCCAAGAGCCCAAGTATTCTTTATTTTCATTGCCGGCATCCCATACGTAGGCATACACCGTAGAACTGCCCCAATTGGAGTCATTATAATAGGCAGTCCATTGTTGTGGATTATCGGGCACAACAGGCTCGTCGGGAATTTCTCCGGCACCTTCTATTGTCTTCACATAGCCGTTGGCATTATAGTACCCACCGTTCACCCAAGTCATATCGGCTGTCTGATTGGCACCGTTGTTAAATATAATGCCTGAGCCATCGGGTATCTTGTCTGTACCACTGTAACTCCATTTCCATATATTATTGCCTAAGTAAGTACACGTTTGCCCGGGCCAAGTACCACCGGTGAAGTTGTTGGATGTACTCCACACCCAGGCTCGTATCTTGCCATCCCAGCCGGCATTATTCTCAAAGAAAGCTGCTTGTTCACCAACATTCATAGATGGCTCTATAGGTACATCAGGCTCTTCAGTGCCACTATTGGGGTCGCTGCCACCATTGACGCTTGAGCGTTCTTCTTGTGTGCCGTCGTATGACAGTTGTGTGCCTGTGTTAGGAGTGGTTGTGTATAGATACTTGCCATCATCACCCACCTTGCCCGGAGCCGAAGTCTTAGATGTATTAAGCACATAAATGCGCATATTACCTTTTCCGGAACAATTGGCTGTAAGCGTGCTGTTGGTGACGGTCTTGGTGTCGCCGGTAATTACATCTACATAAGTACCATTCTCAATACCTGTAAATGTGGCACTGCCACTGATTGTAACAAGGGCATACGAGTCGGTAGAGGTGTCGGTATAGCGACGTTTGAAGGCAAAGTTGCCCGAACAACCATCGGTGCTATATTGCCCTTTGCGTAGTGCGGGAACAGCTGCACGAACACGATTGAGACGTTGAATGTGCATGGCAAGCGGATGCGACAAGGTAGCAGCCATGTTGCCACTTGCATCGCTATATTGAGCAAAGTCGTTCACTGTGATATCTCCTTTGATGTAACCTCCATAATAGGCGCGACCCGTTTGGCTCAATGCAATATTGGGGCCATTGTCTATAACAGCACCTTTGCGAAATTGTATCTCCGAGCCGTAGTATATGCAAGGAATACCTCGGAAGGTAAACATCAACGATAAATTCTCGGCCCATACATCCTCATTTTGATTAAAACGGGTACTCTCGGGTGCTCCATCGGGGGCATAATCGTGTGAGTCGACATAGACAACATTATATGTGGCATCATTGTAGTATTTATCGCCATACTTTACACTGAAAGCCTCTGTCGCTGTACGGAAATTCCAGTGCATAGGGAAGTCGATGACACTCATGCCCGAGTAGCGCGAGTAATCGGGGGTATGATAGCTATTGCCGTTGAGAAAGGCATTTGTCGACTCCGGCATGCCATTATCGTCTTGATAGTCTACCCCTTGTGCATCTACCGAGGTTATATTTGTATGGTTGCCTTTATGCCCCTCTCTTACTACAATGCCATTCCATGAGGTTTCGCTATAATCCCAAGCATACTCTTTCGACTCTTTCCATGTATAGAAGTAAGGCGAACAATTCTCATGGTTGCGATAGGTAACATTGCGTTCACGGGCACATACCTCGCCATAGATGAAGAACGGGCCTCCATTACGTTTATCCTTGTACTGCTCGGCAAGTTCATGAAATTGGGGAATAAAAGCCTTATTGAATGTAAGACGCGATATATGTCCCGAGGTATCGATACGAAAACCATCGACTCCCATTTTTATAAATTCGCCATAACATTGCACTAAGTAGTTGGTAACATAGGGGTTCTCGGTATTAAGATCAACACAATCGCCGGCTATCTGACCATACCAGCGCGAATAGTCATCCCAATTCCATTCATTGCCCACATGATGCCAATAGTTGTTCACATCGTGATTTTGGCCATCGGTGTTTTTCATCTCGGCAAGACGCTTGGCATATTGCTCCGAGGCAGATATATCGGAGTAATTGTCAGGAAGTCGTCCTCCATCTTTTTGTGTAATAGGTATCATACATTGGTCAATGGTGGCCTGATTGGCATTCCTGTCTCTTTCAAAGAGTTTGCATAGATTCTCTTCTCCAAAGTTGCCGGTGTGATTGAGCACTATGTCCAGAACGATTTTCATGTCACGCGCATGTGCGGCATCTATAAGTGATTGAAAATCCACATCTTGACTCTCGTACCGTGGGTCTACCTTACTGAAGTTGAAAGCATGATAACCATGATAGTCGTATCCCGACGCATTTTCTACAACAGGAGTTATCCATACCGTCGTAAAGCCGAGAGCCTTGATGTAATCGAGCTTTTCTATCAGACCCTTGAAATCTCCGCGCCATGCAGGATCGCCTTCGTTGCGGTCTTGATTGTCCCAACATTGTGTGTTGTTTGCCGAATCTCCATCGTAGAAACGTGTAGTCATGACAAAATAGATAGTTTCATCACGAAAGTCATTTCTGCCACCTATAAATGTGGCCGCACGTAACGTACCGAATGAAATGTACGATAATAATACGCACGCCAATATCCTTATCACATGCTTCATAACATTACGAAATTATTTGATATACATTGTTTTAATCGATACAAAGTAAATCGAAAATCTATCCCATGGAATATAAAAATTTACAATAAAAAGCACTCTGTCAATGCAAACGTTTCCACGTAGGTGTACATAAAACAAAGATTTACTGCATGTTGCCCATGTTTATAACAGCTGTGTAAATGTGTAGAATAGTAAATTGCTATAAAAAAGATATAATGTTGCCGTGAATAGCAAAAAAAATAGTAACTTAGCAGTCCTGACAGAACACAACCTTTATACCATGGAGAACCGTTATTGTATCATAATGAGTGGTGGCGTAGGTAGCCGCTTTTGGCCCTTTAGTCGCACATCGTGTCCCAAGCAATTTCTCGATTTCTTTGGGATGGGTCGTACATTATTGCAAATGACCTACGATCGCATATCTCGCATCATACCCAACGAGAATATCTTTATTGTTACCAACCAAGTATATGCCGATATTGTCTATCAACAACTCCCCGAGGTGCCCCATAGTCATATACTGCTTGAGTCGCAACGACGTAATACAGCACCTTGTATTGCATGGGCTTCGTACCATATACGCAAACTTAACCCCAACGCTGTTATGTTGGTAGCACCCTGCGACCACATAATCTTTCGCGAAGATGAATTTGCCCGCACAATTGAGCGCGGATTTGAGTTTGTGCAGCACAACAACCGTCTGCTTACGATAGGAATTCCTCCAAAACGCCCCGAAACAGGCTATGGATACATACAAGTGAGTGGCAGTTATAACGAGGGTATTTGCG
Source organism: Bacteroidaceae bacterium (assembly GCA_017522135.1). Lineage (GTDB taxonomy): Bacteria > Bacteroidota > Bacteroidia > Bacteroidales > Barnesiellaceae_A > Barnesiella_A. The sequence goes on along the minus strand of JAFXAB010000047.1, from coordinate 120,028 downwards.
ATGTAAAGACCTTTGTAGAAAAACCCGATTATGACATGGCGCGAGTGTTGGTAGATAGTGGCGAGTTTTTCTGGAACTCGGGCATGTTCCTATGGAATATCGATACCATAATCGATGCTTTAGAAAAACATCTGCCGGACATAGCCTCTCTGTTTGAAAATGCTTCTGATAGCATCCTTACACCTCGCGAAAAGGAGGCTGTTGATAAGGTATACGAGCAATGTCCGACCATTTCTATAGACTTTGGTGTTATGGAGCACACATCCAATGCATGTGTTATATGTGCCGACTTTGGTTGGAGCGACCTGGGTACTTGGAGCGGATTGTACGAAATATCTCCCAAAACAGAAACAGGTAATGTCACACAGCGTTGCAAGACCATGTTGTATGATAGCACCAACAACCTTGTAGCTGTAAAGGGAGACAAACTTGTGGTAATAGATGGTCTTAGTGACTATCTTGTTGCCGAGTCGGAAAACGTGTTGCTTATATGTCCGCGAGAGAACGAGAAGCGTATACGACAGTTTGTAAACGATGCCAAGGTGAAGTTTGATGGAAAGTATGACTAAGCTGTGATATACCCCAAGGCGGTGTGTCATATTTGACAAACTACTGTATCGTTTTCAGGTATCAGGGCACAGATGTGTACCCGTGTACACTCCTTTTTCCCTAAATATCCACGTCTTGTATTTTGCGATTTGTACCAATCCTTAAGGAGGCTGTGTCATAATGTAAATTTTGACTCAGCCTCATCTTCTACTTGTCACGATTTGAGTTTTTCGACAATTTTTCTCTTCCATCGTTTTACCGTTTCCATACCATCGCGCATGCCCAATAGGCCATGAGAACTCGATTCGGCCGACTGAGCCAAAGGGTCGTGAAACGTTGTTGTGGCAGGATTGGCTGTGCCAAACTGCTCGGGATAGAGCACAATGAGGTTGTTATCGGCAAAGTATTGCGACAAGAATGCAGGTAGTTTTTCATAATCGGTATTAAACGATACCGATGCACGACGTGCCGAGACTACAACAAACAAGTCATCGTCATTGACAATATTACTCAACGATAACATATCGTCCCACGACTCGACAGTGTTGTACTCTTGCCTTACCTTTTGGGGGCGGCGATTGAGCAACGCACGAATGTGAGGTATGGTACTTTCGTATGCATAGAAACAGATGCGACATCCTATCTGTTGCGATATGTTGGCCATGCGGTCAATCCAAAGAGCAAACCCCGTTTCGTACTCGGCCATAGGTGGAACAGAGACAATCATGCGTGATGTTGTATCGGGAGGCGTTGAACACTTGGTAATCCATATCATCTTATGCGTACCCCGTAGCATATTCTCAATTTTCGAGCCAAAGAAAGAGTCTACAATATTGGCTTTATGGTGCAATCCCAGTACAACTTCACTGATGTTGTTCTCTTTTACAGTATTCAATATACCGCTTGCAATGTTGAGGTCGTAGCGCGAAATAGGAATCAGTTGAGCATCGGCAGCAGAGGCTGCTTTGGTGGCTTGCTCAAGAATACGCTTTGAGGCATACTGATTACTTGCCTTTGAGTCGTCGTTGACATACAGCGCATATATAGGTGTGTTCTTTTTAGGATTTTTCATCAACAACGCCATATTTACGAGACGCTCGACCGTAGCCGGATTGGCAACAGGTATGAGTATACGTTCTTCATTGGTAGTCACCTCAGACACCTCGGGCAATTCTTGGTCTTGCAACTGTATTACAATATTACTTGCAGCACGCTCGGTGAGTATTGAACTTACCGTGCATGTAACCAATATCATAATAATTGTACCATTGAGTATAGAATCATCGAATACCCCCAACTGACGACCTACAATGACTGCGGCCAAAGATACCGCCGCCTTGGCTGTCGTGATACCAACGATGAGGCGACGGTCGGTAGGTGTATAGTGGAATATGAGTTGTATGAGCCATGCTGCAATCCACTTGGTACTGATAGCAATAAAGCACATAATAACCGCTACCAATAACATCTCGGGATGTTCTATGATTACACCCAAGTCTATCATCATACCTACACCAATGAGGAAGTAGGGTATAAAAAGGGCATTACCTACAAACTCGAGGCGATTCATCAGAGGCGATACCGACGGGATATATCGGTTGAGAATAATACCGGCAAAAAAAGCTCCTATAATAGAAAGCAGACCTATCGACTCGGCTATAAATGACGAAAAGAAAACCAATGCCAATACAAAGATAAATTGCATGACATTGTCACTATAGGTCTTGAAAAACCATCTGATGAGATGCGGATATACAAATATGACAAAAAGAGCATAGGCTATAACCATAATCACAAATCGCACCCAGTAGGCAGTACTTGTATTGCCCGAGAGTGAACCCGTAACTATTGCAAATACAATGAGTGAACCCAATATGGCAAATATCGAGCCTGCCACTGCTACCGTAACCGGAGCATAACGGTTGATGCCGTAACGACTCACGATAGGGTAGGATATGAGTGTATGTGATGCAAACATACTCGACAACAACATCGATATCAGCCAGTCGAGATTTAGTATGTAGTGGCTTGCTATTGTGCCCAATATCATAGGTACACCAAAAGTGAGCAATCCGAATATGGTACCCGGCTTACGATTGCGAATGAGCGAAAATATATCCATCTCGATACCCGCCAAGAACATTAGGTAGAGAATACCTACCTGGCCAAAAATCTCAAAACTGCTGTCGCGAGCCAGCAGATTGAGTCCATGCGGTCCTATAATAATACCGGCAATAATAAGACCTATGATGTGTGGTATACGAAACTTGTTGAGCAATATGGGTGCCAACAAGATGATAGAGAGCACGATAAAAAAGATGAGTACCGGGTTCTCAATGGGTAGGGTTATTACTCCGTCAAACATACCAGTGGGGTCTTTATGATACAATTTTCTTTCTTGTAGGTACAATACTATATATATAGGCTATACACGATATTTACCATCGGTGCTGTCGTCGATTATACTCAGATATGAAGCATAGCGCGACTCGCTGATGTAGTGTTTTTCGAGGGCATCAAGTACGGCACAACCCGGTTCATTGCGATGCGTGCAATTGTTAAACCGGCAGTTGTGCGATGCTGCAAAAATCTCGGGGAAATAATGGGCTACGGTTGTTGGCTCAAAATCTATCGTTCCAAAGCCCTTGATGCCCGGAGTATCTATAATATATCCACCTTGAGGCATGTCAAACATCTGTGAGAATGTGGTGGTGTGCATGCCGGTATCGTGTTGTATTGACAATGCTCCTGTCTTAAGGTTAAGCCCGGGAATAAGTTTGTTGATAAGCGACGACTTTCCTACTCCCGAGTTTCCGGAGAACAGTGTGAGCTTGCCCTTTATCTCGTTGGCCAACCACTCTATCCCCATTCCGGTTGTTGCCGATATAAGACGAGTAGGATAGCCTATCGTGCTATACAGGTGTTGCACACCTTGTGCATACTCAAGCTCCTCTTGGGTGTATATATCACACTTGTTTATAACAATATATGACGGCACAGCGTAAGCCTCGGCTGTAGCAAGGAAACGATCTATAAAAACCATGTTGGTGCGAGGGTGCTCTACCGTTACTACCAATACTGCGGCATCGAGATTTGCGGCAATGATATGACTCTCTTTTGAGAGATTAGAAGCACGACGAACAATGTAGTTGCGTCGCTCTTCTACCTCGGTAATAAAGGCCGAGCCATCATTGGCCACAGTGATGTGTACCCGGTCGCCTACGGCTACCGGGTTGGTACTGCGGATACCTCGCAAGCGGAATTTTCCTTTTACTTTGCAATCTACCACAGCACCATCATCGGTCTTTACTGTGTACCAGCTACCGGTGCTTTTTACAACTATGCCTTGTGCCATATATGATTATTTACGCTTTACCACCGGGGCCGACAAAGGGAATAAAACCTCCACGGGGATCGAGTATCGCACCATGTTGTTTCTCATACTTGGCAAGATTGTCTTGCAGGGCAAGCAACAATCTCTTGGCGTGTTCGGGTGCAAGTATTACTCGCGATTTTACAGGTGCTTTGGGTACACCGGGCATGGTGCGTGCAAAGTCTATTACAAACTCTGATGAAGAGTGTGAAATGATAGCCAAGTTGGAGTATACACCTTCGGCTACTTCGGGTGTGAGTTCAATTTGTAAACCTTTTTTTTCTTCCATAATATGATTTTTTATTGATTAGTCTTTGATTTTGATGATAAAGTATCCCAGAGGGTCATTGGGGGTATTGGCATACACGCGCATGGCTCTATAACGAGCCAAGTTGGGTATATAGAATGATGCGTAGGCTGTAGCCCAATACCCATGTGCATCATTGTTGTTGTTGTGACGCAGTATTACGTCTATCGTGTCGCTTGGTGCTTGCATGGGGTTGCTGAAAAGATTCAGACCATGCGACTTGTTGAAATATTCAATAGAGATATCTAAGTTGATATAATTGCCGGTACGTGATATGGTATTGACCTTGACAGGGTCGTCGGGGTATGCTGCAATTGTGTCGGGGTGTGCATCTATTATTGTGTCGTGACGCACCGAATATATATTCATAATCTCGACTTCCTTGTTATTATCGGGCTTTTCTTCTTTTACATAATATTGCAACAACACACGTTGACCCTCATAGAGTTTCCCTTTGATGGTGGGGTAGGGATAGAGCATTACGCTACCAAGGTCATTGCGTAAGACTTGTTCAAAAAAGAGTGATTCATCGATGTCGATATGTGTGGTTACGAAATCGGTATAATAAACCGACGGGGTATTATTGTTGTTCAAGTCACAACCTGTCAAGACTGCAACTATCCCTATCATTGTGATACTCCATGTGAGCTTAAGTAAATTCTTCATTTTACGACTCTCTTATCTACATTGTTATAATTATCGGCTATTACCACTCCGTCTTGCAACCTGATGGTGCGATCGGATAGGTTGGCAAGTGTCTCATCGTGTGTTACAATGACAAATGTGTGCCCAAATTCACGACGAAGGTCGAAGAAGAGATTGTGCAACTCGGTTTTGTTGTGAGTGTCGAGGCTTCCCGAAGGCTCATCGGCGAGTACTACTGCCGGATTGTTTACCAATGCACGAGCAACAGCCACTCGTTGTTTCTCTCCACCCGACAACTGTGCCGGCTTGTGCGATTGTCGCTCGGAGAGCCCTAAGTATTGGAGTAGCTCGCTTGCACGTTTTTCGGCAACTTTGCTGCTACTGCCTCCTATCATAGCCGGTATCATCACATTTTCCAGAGCTGTAAACTCCGGTAGCAGTTGGTGAAATTGAAAGATAAAGCCTATATTGGCATTGCGAAAACAGGCCATCTCTTTATCGGGCATATTGTCGACACGCTTACCATCATAGAGTATAGTTCCCGATGTGGGCTTCTCGAGCGTACCGACAATCTGCAGCAATGTAGTCTTGCCGGCTCCACTTGCCCCTACAATCGATACAATCTCATGCTCGGGAATAGTAATGTCTATCCCTTTGAGAACTTCCAGATTATCGAATTTTTTTGTTATGTTTTTTATCTCTATCATTGTTGTGTCAATCTCCTTATTACATAAGCTGCCAAGAAACAACCAAATATGGCAGGCATATACGATACTGTGCCCACTGTAGTGCGCTTGTTGCGCTCACCTGTCACCTCTTGTACGGCCTCGGCTCGGGGCGACTCGGTAGAGAATACCACAGGTAGCTTTCCTTTTACACCCATCTTGCGCAGGCGAGTGCGCACAGCTCGAGCCAGACCGCAATGATATGTTTCGGCTATATCGGCATAACGTATTTGTGTAGGGTCTATCCGTGCTCCGGCTCCCATCGACGATACTACAGCAATGCCTTGTTGCATACATGATGCCAGGAGTGCTACTTTGGGGGCTACCGTATCGATTGCATCAACAACAAAATCGTAACCCTCTTGCAACAAGGCGTCAACCCCTTCTGTATCAAGGTAACACTTGCGTGCCGACAATTCAAGGTGTGTATTGATGTCGTTGAGACGAGTAGCCAATACATCTACCTTGTCAAGCCCTACGGTAGAGTGTAACGCTACCAATTGGCGGTTGATATTGGAGAGAGCTATGCTATCACTGTCTATGATAGTCATACGCCCAACACCTGCACGCACCAACATCTCGGCAGCGTATGCTCCTACGCCACCAACACCCACTACCAGCACGCGGCTGGCTTGCAGGCGGGTTGTCATCTCCTCACTCAGCAGGAGCGATGTGCGTTGCATCCACTCTTCCATACAGACACGAAGGTAAGACTTTTTTGTTAAAATAGAGGTATGAAATGGCGTTATTTAAGCAGTTTTAAGTTAGAGAGCCATCCATTCTACTACTCGGGGGTCTATTTCGGACAAACTACGGTCGGGGGTAACAGGTACAACCGAAGCGTAATTTTGTGCCATAACATACTCATCGGTGTCGGGTGCATTGGGCTCGGCATTATCAAAATATCCTGTCAGCCAATAATATGGACGTCCCATGGGATCTATACGAGAGTCATATTCGGCGGTCCATCTGCCACGGGCTGCACGACACACTTTCATACCCTCCAATCGATTGGTCGACGGAATATTGACATTGAGTCCCATACCTTCGGGAAAACCCTTTTCAAGCGCACGTGAGCATAGCTCCTCAACCACTGTACGACATATTGAAAAGTCGGCATCGGCCTCGAAACTGCATAACGAAAATCCGATAGAGGGTATGCCATTGACAATACCCTCAAAGACGGCACCCATTGTGCCCGAATATATCACACTCACGCCCGAGTTGCTGCCATGATTGATACCCGAAACGATGAGGTCGGGACGGTCGGCAAAGAGTATGTTCAAAGCCAATTTTACACAATCTACCGGTGTGCCGGTGGTCTTAAATGATATGTATCCATCGCGATTTTCTACCATAGCCATGCGTAGGGGTTCTTTGACTGTAATGGCTGCCGATTGTCCTGAACGAGCACTATCGGGAGCCACTACCACCACATCGCCCAACGGCATAAGGTATTCGGCCAACGACCTGATACCACGTGCATTGATACCATCGTCGTTAGTAACCAATATAAGAGGTCGCGAACCTCGTGTTATTTTTTCTGCAATCATTTTTCGTTATTTTCTTTTTTGCAAAGATAATTAGAATCAAAACGATAGGTTGCCAATTTTCAAAAATAATTATAAAATAGCGCATTAAATTTCGCTATGCGTGAGTTTTACATTATCTTCGCGTAGTTTTTTGCAACAGAGTTTATTAACAAAAAGAGCGACTTATCAACAATTTGAGAAAATTCACCATAAAAAAGGCGTGCCGATAGGCAAATTTATCTTTTCTTTGCATGGATAAAAAAGATTTATATGGGTAAAATCATAGCTATAGCCAATCAAAAAGGAGGTGTGGGAAAGACAACCACATCTATGAATCTTGCTGCCTCATTGGCCATGCTCGACAAGAAAGTTTTGCTTATCGATGCCGACCCTCAAGCCAATGCCTCTTCGGGACTTGGTATTGATGTGCGGTCGGTAAAGTGCTCTATATACGAATGTTTGATAAATCATTGTACTGCCGAAGAGTCGGTGTGCGATAGCCCCGTACCCGGCATGAGCATTGTTCCCTCGCACATAAACCTTGTAGGTGCCGAGCTCGAATTGCTCAATATGCCTCAACGTGAACGTCGCATGGAAGCCCTTCTTCTTCCGGTACGTGACTCGTATGACTATATCATTATCGATTGCTCTCCTTCGTTGGGATTGATTACTGTCAATGCTCTCACAGCGGCCGACTCGGTAATAATACCTGTACAAGCCGAGTACTTTGCTCTTGAAGGTATCAGTAAGTTGCTCAATACCATCAAAATCATAAAGGCAAAACTCAACACAAGACTTGAAATTGAAGGATTTCTACTCACCATGTACGACTCGCGCTTGAGACTTGCCAACCAAATATACGAAGAGCTGAAAGGCCACTTTGGAAATATGGTTTTCGACACTGTTATACAACGCAACATACGCCTTAGCGAAGCTCCCAGCCATGGATTGCCGGTTGTGATGTACGATAGTGAATCTCGCGGTAGCATCAATCACATGCAACTTGCCAAAGAATTGATAAAACGTAATAACGATAAGTAACGATATGGCTGCTGTAAACAAACGTAATGCCTTGGGACGAGGCCTTGATGCCCTCATTGATATGGGCGAAATTGAAACCTCCGGAACTTCTTCTATAAGCGAGATAGAGTTGTCGCGTATACAACCCAACCCCGACCAGCCTCGTCGCGAATTTGATGACGAGAGCCTTGAGGAGCTGGCTGTTTCTATTCGCGAAATAGGTATTGTACAGCCTATATCGCTGCGACAGCAACCCAATGGCACATATCAAATCATTGCCGGTGAACGCCGTTATCGTGCCGCACGCATTGCCGGATTATCGACAATTCCGGCCTATATACGCACCGTTGAGGATGAGGCTGCCATGGAAATGGCTCTCATCGAGAATATTCAACGTGAAGACCTCAATGCCATAGAGATTGCACTGTCGTTCAAGAAACTTATTGAGCAGTACAATCTTACCCAAGAGCAGCTGAGTGAACGCGTAGGAAAGAAGCGTACTACAGTAGCCAACTACCTGCGACTATTGCGCCTGCCGGCCGAGGTGCAAATAGGTTTGCGCGACAAGACTATTGACATGGGACATGCTCGCGCTCTCTTGTCGGTGGAAAATGCTACTGTACAGATTGAGCTATATAAAGCCATCGTTGCCGAAGGTCTCTCGGTACGTAAGGTCGAGGAGTTGGCGCGCACCATGGCTCAAGCACCGGCCAAGGCTGCTGTCAAAGTAGCCCGCAATAGTGCACAACGCAAGGAGTATAACCTGCTACGCAACCATCTGTCAGATTTCTTTGGCACAAAGGTGCAATTCTCTTGCGATGATAAGGGTAAAGGTAAAATAAGTATCCCTTTTAAGGACGAGGAGGAGTTGGAAAGAATTGTCGGTTTGCTGGATAAACTCAAATAGATGGAAAAGAGAGTCAACATAGCGTGGAGTACAAGAGCGGTGGTACGTATCATTGCGCTATTGTTGTGTCTATCTGTTTTTTATACATCGGCATTGGCACAAGAGCCACAAGAGAGCCGTAGTGACATATCTACGATTGCCGAGCCTTACAGCATATTGCCAGACAGTGCTTTGTACTCATTCTCTTCGTCGATAGACTCGTTGTCAACCCCCTCTCTACTTATCGATACCACAGCTGTCATCGTAGACACCTTGGCTCGTGAGGTACAGGTAAAAACCTTCGACCCCGATGCCATGCGTGCCGTGTGGTTGTCGGCTTTATGCCCGGGATTGGGGCAGATATACAATCGACGATATTGGAAACTACCCATCGTAGTAGGTGGTTTTGCCGGTCTTATATACGCCACTACGTGGAATGGACGTATGTTTGCCGACTACCAACAAGCCTACCTCGATGTAATGGATACCGACCCCAACACCAATAGTTATATGGACTTTTTCCCGCCCTATTATACCGAAGATATGATAGATGATGCCTGGCTCAAAAACGTGTTGAAAACTCGTAAGGATGCCTATCGGCACTATCGCGACTACTGTATAGTGGGCATGGTTGCACTCTATCTGGTGTGTATTATTGATGCTTATGTCGATGCTGAGTTGTATCATTTCGATATCTCAACCGATCTTGCCATGAACGTAAAACCCGCACTCATACCCACCTCGCTCACATTGCGACCGGCATTGGGACTGCAGTGTGCCATAACATTCTAACTATTCAAGATGAAACGTATATTTTTGATACTCGCTGTTATTCTCTCCGTTGCCACTCACTCTCTGGCGCAAGAAGCTGAGCCTGTAATGGCTCGTGATACCATTACCGACATCAACTTTAGACTGCCGGAAGAGTATGTTGCCAACCTCGAACAGAATCTCGACGATTGGTATCTGCGCAATTATGCCGCATACACACCTCAAAGTCATGCCATAACTCACAGTGCCAACTATCCCGACTCGATATATCGCAAACGACTCAATGACTTGGAAACAAGTATTGATATGCCTTACAACCAAGTTGTGCGCAACTGTATAGACCGTTACATGCGCAACTACAACAATGCGCTTGGTGCAATGCTGGGGCGCAGTGTGTTGTATATGCCCATCTTCGAGCAAGCCCTCGAAGAGGCCGGATTGCCCCTCGAATTGAAGTACCTGTCGGTTGTTGAGTCGGCTCTGCGTCCGAGTGCTACCTCGCGTGTAGGTGCTGCAGGATTGTGGCAATTCATGCCTGCCACCGGTCGCATGTACAACTTGCACATCAGTACTTTGGTCGATGAGCGTCGTGATCCCTACAAGTCGTCGCATGCCGCTGCTCAATATCTCAAAGACTTGTACGAGATGTTTGGCGATTGGCACTTGGCTCTGGCTGCCTACAATTGCGGACCCGGTCGCATTGCGCGTGCCATCAATTCTACCGGCAAAAAAGACTTTTGGGATATATACTATACTCTTCCTTCCGAAACTCGCATGTACGTTCCTCTTTTCATCGCTGCCAACTATGCTATGACTTACTACCGCGAACACAATGTCGAGCCAATACTCCCCGTAAAGCCCCTTACCACCGATACGGTAATGATACATCACAAACTATATCTTGAGCATATTGCAACCGTGATGAATATCGAACTCCAGGCCTTGAAAGAACTCAATCCTCAATATCGTTGTGATATCATTCCCGGCAGTGAAAGCAAGCCATATTCTCTGACACTGCCCTCACAACAAGCCTTTGTGTACTCATTGTTGCAAGACTCTATAATTGCCTTTGCCAAGAAAGATTTTGAAGCCAAAGGCATTTCCGAAGATGAAATCTCGACCGAACCTTCTCCGGTGTATCACAAGGTGCGCAAGGGCGAAACACTGTCGACTGTGGCTCGAAAATATAGTACAACCGTCAAGAATATCAAGCGTTGGAGCGGTATCAAAAGCGATAGACTCCGTATAGGACAACGCCTCATTGTGGGATGGAACAACGGTATACCTGCTATGAAATCGAGTTCTAAAAAAACAACTTCGGTAAACTCGGAGAAAGCAACATACCACAAGGTGCGCAAGGGCGAAACACTATCGACCATTGCCCGAAAATATGGAACAACAGTAAAGAAAATCAAAAATGCCAATAATATCAAGGGTGATAATATACAAGTAGGACAACGATTGGTAATACCTTGAAATCTTTGTTACATCAGCATCGGGCTTACTTAAACACATACCCGCGAATTTGTTGGCTCGAGAATAAAGTGCATAAAAACCACAAGAGGCCGTGTCGAAATTTCGACACGGCCTCTTGTATGTAGGTATTCGATATATGGGTTTACAAGTTCTTCTTTACCTCAACCTCGTCGTATGCTTCGATGAGGTCGCCTACCTTCACGTCATTGTAGTTGGTAATGTTCAAGCCACATTCGTAGCCTGTAAGAACCTCTTTGACATCGTCTTTAAAACGTTTCAGTGAGCCCAGCTCACCGGTGTATATAACGATACCGTCACGTATGAGGCGTACTCGGGCCGAGCGACGCAACTTGCCTTCTTTGACGATACAGCCTGCAATAGTACCCACTTTAGAGATGTGGAATGTTTCGCGCACTTCGGCAGTACCGATAACCTCCTCGCGCATCTCGGGTGCAAGCATACCTTCCATAGCAGCCTTAACCTGCTCGATGGCATCGTAGATGATAGAGTACATGCGCACATCTACACCTTCTTTCTCGGCAAGACGGCGGGCTGCCATTGAGGGACGTACTTGGAAACCTACGATAATGGCATTTGATGCGGCTGCAAGGATGATATCCGACTCAGAGATTTGACCCACTGCTTTGTGCAATACGTTTACTTGTATTTGCTCGGTAGATAGCTTGATGAGTGAGTCGGTCAAGGCTTCAACCGAGCCGTCAACGTCACCTTTAACAATGATGTTGAGTTCTTGGAATCCGCCTACAGCAATGCGACGGCCTATGTCGTCAAGTGTGAGAAGCTTTTGGGTGCGCAAGCCTTGTTCGCGTTGCAGTTGCTCGCGTTTATTGGCTATTTCGCGTGCTTCTTGCTCTGTTTCCATTACATTGAATGTATCACCGGCTTGAGGTGCACCGTCCAAGCCGAGGATGAGTACAGGCTCGGCAGGGCCGGCCTCTTGTATGCGTTGATTGCGCTCGTTAAACATCGCTTTGATACGACCGTGATGTGTTCCGGCCAATACGATGTCGCCCATGCGCAAAGTTCCGTTTTGAACCATTACAGTAGCTACATATCCACGACCTTTGTCGAGAGTCGATTCGATGATAGAACCTACAGCGCGACGGTTGGGATTGGCCTTAAGGTCGAGCATCTCGGCTTCGAGCAATACTTTCTCAAGAAGTTCGTCTACACCGGTACCTTTCTTGGCCGATATATCTTGCGATTGATACTTACCGCCCCACTCTTCAACGAGGTAGTTCATAGAGGCAAGCGATTCTTTGATTTTATCGGGGTTGGCGGCGGGCTTATCGACCTTGTTTATGGCAAAGACAATGGGCACACCTGCGGCCGAAGCGTGGTTGATAGCCTCGACGGTCTGAGGCATCACGTTATCGTCGGCGGCAACAATGATGATGGCGATGTCGGTAATCTTGGCACCACGGGCACGCATGGCGGTAAATGCCTCGTGACCGGGGGTGTCGAGGAATGTGATGTGGCGACCATCTTCGAGTGTAACATTGTATGCACCTATGTGTTGGGTGATACCACCGGCTTCACCGGCAATCACGTTGGCACTGCGAATGTAGTCGAGCAATGATGTTTTACCGTGGTCTACGTGTCCCATTACTGTTACAATGGGAGGACGTTGCATCAATTCGTCTGGATCATCTTCCACCTCGGCAATAGCCTCCGATACCTCGGCACTCACATACTCGGTCTGGAAGCCAAACTCCTCGGCTACGATATTGATAGTTTCGGCATCGAGGCGTTGGTTGATAGATACCATGATACCCAAGCTCATGCAAGTACCAATTACCTTGTTGATGGGTACATTCATCATAGAGGCAAGGTCGTTTGCTGTAACGAACTCGGTGAGTTTCAGTATCTTGCTCTCGGCAAGTTCTTGTTCTACGCGCTCTTGTTCACGGTTAGAGAAGGCTTCGCGTTTCTCTTTGCGCCATTTGGCACCCTTTTTAGTACCCTTTTGGGTGAGGCGAGCAAGAGTCTCCTTTATTTGTTTTTGTACGTCTTCCTCGTTTACCTCGGTCTTGATGGGGTGTTTGGGTTGCTTGTTGGGCTTACCGTTTTTCTTGCCGGCGTTGTTATTATTATTGTTGTTATTGTTGTGGTTGTTTTTGCGCTCGGGATTGGCACCTATTGTCGATGCTGTCTTTTCGATGTCGACGCGATCTTTGTTGATGCGTTTGCGTTTCTTGCGCTCACCGTTGTTAGATGTAGCATCTCCCGATGTGTTGGCATTGGGAGATTTTGCCTCACGTTCTTTGCGACGCTCCTCTTTTGATTTCTTTTTGGGGCGTGTTTGTTGATTGATGCTATCGAGATCTATGCGTCCCAATACTTGGGGTTTGGGTGCGGCGACAACACTGCCGAGGGTAAACACCTCGTTTTTGTTTTCTGTGGCTGCGGGAGCTTCTTCTCTCTTTTCAACAACGGGTGTTTCCTTCGTTTCTTCTTTCTTAGGCTCGGGTTGAGGAGTTGCTACGGGTTTAGGCTCGGGCTTGGGCTCGGCGGGAGTCTTTTTTATCTCGGGAATAGGCTCTTTCTTAGGCTCGGGCTTGGGCTCGGGTTGTGGCTTCTCTTTTTGAGGAGCAGACTCTTGTTTAGGAGCTTGATTTGCTTCCTTTTTCACTTCCTGTAACGGCTCTTGCTTGTGCTCCACTACCTGAGTAGCTTTGGGTTCCTCTTTTTGGGGTTGTTCAGCAGGTGGGGTAGTAGAGGGCTTCTTGTCCAAGTCGATGGTGCGAAGTACTCGGGGCTTGGCTGTCTCGGGGGTGGCAACAGGAGCTGGCTCAACAACCTTTTCGGCAGGAGCAGGACGTTTCTGTCTTTCGAGGCTGATGGTGTCCGATTCTTTTTTAAGGATTTTATCGGGTGCAAACTCCTTGACAAGCATTTCGTACTGCTCATCGTTGATTTTTGCATTGGGGTTCGAATCAATTTCGATACCTTTTTTCTGAAGGAAATTGACAACTGTGTCAATACCTACATTTAAGTCTCTTACTACTTTATTTAACCTTACTGACATAGACATTAATTAATGGTTGTAAAACTTTTATACATTCGCGCAAGAGTCGAGTTGAGGTGTTAATCCTCAAACTCGGCTTTGAGTATTTCGATAACCTCATCTACAGTGTCTTCCTCAAGGTCGGCCTTGTCGATGAGTTCTTCGCGTGAATGTGCCAATACGCGCTTGGCTGTGTCGCAGCCCATCTTTTTGAGGGCATCTATCACCCACTGGTCAATTTCGTTGGCAAACTCGTCAAGGAATACATCTTCCTCATCGTTGAGGAATGTTTGTATTTGTTCTACCAAGTCGTGGTCGATACCTGTTTTGGCAACAAGTTCTTCAATAGATGTATTGCGAATGAGTTGGTCGGTGGTATAACCGGCGGCCATAAATGCGTTGATGGCGGCGTTGTCGATTTCACCTTTGTATTTGTCAAGTGATATACCAACACTCTCTTCACCCTCTTGTTTGAGACGGCACACCTCTATTTCGTAACCGGTGAGTTTCATGGCCAATCGGATGTTGAGGCCATTCTTGCCTATGGCGAGTGATACCTCTTTAGAGTCGCTGAGGTATACCGATGCACGCTTGTTCTCTTCGTCTACTTCGATAGATGCTATCTTGGCGGGGCTGAGCGCACGTTGAATGAAGAGTGAGGGGTTGGCTGTGTAGTTGATAACGTCGATGTTCTCGTTGCGCAACTCGCGTACGATACCGTGTATGCGAGAGCCCTTTACACCTACGCATGCGCCTACGGGGTCGATGCGATCGTCATACGACTCTACTGCTATCTTGGCACGCTCGCCGGGTATGCGGGCTATGGCGCGGATGAGAATGAGTCCGTCATGAATTTCGGGCACCTCAAGCTCAAAGAGTCGGCGCAAAAAGTCGTTTGATGTGCGCGAAACGATAATCTTGGGGTTGTTGTTCTTGTTCTCTACATCAAGTACTATGGCGCGAGCGGTGTCGCCCTTGCGATAAAAGTCGGTAGGTATTTGTTCCTCTTTGGGCAGGATGATTTCGTTGTTCTCGTCGTCAACGAGCAACATCTCTTTTTTCCATATCTGGTATACTTCGGCACTAACAAGCTCGCCTATACGGTCTTTGTAGCGGTTGTAGAGGGCATCCTTTTGCAAGTCGAGGATTTTTGAGGCCAATGTTTGACGAAGGTTGAGAATGGCACGACGACCAAATTTCTCAAAAATAACCTCGTCTGTTACCTCTTCGCCTACCTCAAAGTCGGGGTCAATGGCTTTTGCTTCGCTCAACGAGATTTGCATGTTGGGGTTGGTTACTTCACCGTCCTCAACTATCTCGCGGTTGCGCCATATCTCAAAGTCGCCTTTGGTGGGGTTTACGATAACGTCGAAGTTCTCGTCGGTACCAAACATCTTGGCAAGCACGTTGCGGAACGACTCTTCCAAAACGCTTATCATGGTGGTTACTTCTATGTTCTTAAGTTCTTTAAACTCCGAGAACGTATCTACCATATTGATGGTTTCTGCTTTTTTTGCCATAGGTTTATTTAAATCTGATTAGATATTTAGTGTATTTTACTTCATTATAAGCAAAGTGGATGTCTTCTTCCACTTCTATTTTGCGCTTGCTACCCTCGGGCTTTACCTTCTTGGTAATGGTGAGTGTAAACGCATTGTCGTCACATTCTTTCAGTACACCGCTCAATTTGCGACCATCGCAACTCAGTACCTCAACTTCGTTGCCGATGTTTTTGCGATATTGCGCTACCACTCTGAAGGGTGATGTTATGCCTGCCGACCCTACTTCCAATTCATAATCTTCTACATCGCGATCGAGCTTCGACTCTATGTAACGATGTATTTTTTCGCAACGCTCTATATCTATGCCGGCTTCGTTGTCTATTTCTACAACTATATTGTTGCCGGGTCGCACCATAACATCTACAATGAAACAATCGCTGCCTTGCAGTGCTTCGGTTACAATGTCGTGTACTATTTGTTTGTCTATCATAGTTTTTTGCCAAAGAAAAAAACGAGGGGACATCATTGCCCCCTCCACATCTTGGTGTGCAAATATAGTACTTTATTGACTCTGATGCAATAGATGTGGCGTGAAAAGACTCTATTACGCTTGTATTATGGTGTAAAATTATAAATATTTTGCAAATATTAATAATTATAAACTTATTGGAAAGGAGAATTTGTTCAACTCCTTTGCCCATTGCTCTTCATTTCCCTGACAATATCTGTTGCATAGCGTATGGAAAGCTGTGCTGTGATTGAAGTGGGTGAGGTGTGCCAACTCGTGGTAAATGATATATTTGCGTAAGTGCTCGGGCAATAAAAGTACGTACGACGAAATGGTGATAGTGCCTGAGCGAGAGCAATGCCCCAGAGTTTGTTGTCCGCGACCTATGCGCACACATGCCACTTCGAGTCCCCATTGGGTGGCCAACTCTTCAACCTTCTTTCGCAATACTGCTCCGTAGTGTGTGGTGAGGGTGCGCATGATAAATCGTGCAAAACCTTGTTGGAATGTTGCCGATGATAGATCGTCGGGGTGGTATGAAAATGTAATATCTCCCTCGTTCTTGCGTGAGCGAATGTGTCCGCGACCCACGTTGTTGTCGGCTTTAAGTGTGAGTGTACCCTCTACAATCTCTATCCTCTTGCCGTCATACAAAATGCTGCTTTCGTAGCGAGAGATAGACTTGTTTAACAGTCGTTTCAGTGCCGCACGATTCTTATCTATCAGCCTCCTTAGATACTCGATATCGCCCGAAAAATGGAACGGAATAGTAGCTGTGATAGCTCCATTTTTGCCTCTGAAAGAGATGCGACGAGATCTTTTGCTTCGGTTGATTATAATCTTGCCCAACTCGACATCTGATATTTCGTAGTTTTCAAGCATGAGAAAATTATGAAGTTGCACAAAGGTACGTCTTTTGCAAAATAAATCAAGAAAAACGGGCTGTAAATATTTTGTGATAAAAAATGTGCAAAACTTTGGAAGATAACAACTATATTTATTAACTTTGCACTCAATCTATGGAGTAACCGTAGGTGTAGTTAACCTAATCTACAAACTAATAGCAACGAAATGACAGAATCTACAAAGGTGAAAGTTCTGGATAAGGTGGTTGTTCGTTTCTCGGGAGACTCGGGTGACGGTATGCAACTTGCAGGCAACATCTTTTCAGCAATCTCAGCCGCAATAGGCAATGAGATTTCGACATTCCCCGACTATCCTGCAGAGATACGCGCACCGCAAGGCACCTTAAGCGGCGTGTCGGGTTTCCAAGTACATATAGGTAAAGGCGTTTATACGCCCGGTGACAAAGCCGACGTGTTGGTTGCCATGAACCCCGCCGCATTGAAAACACAAATTCAATTCCTCAAGAAGGGTGGCGTGGTTATCATTGATACCGATTCGTTTAAAGAGGCCGACTTGCAGAAGGCTCTTTATCAAACCAATGATGCCATTGCCGAGCTGGGTATCGACCCTGCACAAGTAATGTCGGTAGCCATCACAACCCTTACCAAAGAGTCGCTTGCCGATTCGGGTCTTGATGTTAAGTCGATCGTACGTTGTAAGAACATCTTTGCACTTGGTCTCGTGTGCTGGCTCTTCGACCGCCCCGTATCGCAAGCCGGCAATATGCTTTCGCACAAGTTTGCCAAGAAACCCACCATTGCCGAGGCCAATGTGAAAGTATTGAATGATGGTTATAATTATGGTAACAATATACATGCTTCTGTATCGACCTATCGTGTAGAGACTGCGTCGGTGCGCAAGGGTGTGTATACCGACTTGAATGGTAATACAGCTACAGCATGGGGCCTTATAGCTGCTGCAGAGAAGGCCGGTCTGCCTCTCTTCCTTGGTAGCTATCCTATAACTCCTGCAACCGACATCCTTCATGAGCTTGCCAAGCGCAAAGACCTTGGCGTAAAAGCCGTGCAAATGGAAGATGAGATTGCCGGTGCTTGCTCGGCTATCGGTGCTGCCTTTGCCGGAAACTTGGCAGCTACTTCTACTTCGGGTCCCGGTGTTGCTCTTAAGAGCGAGGCTATTGGTTTGGCAGTAATGGCCGAGTTGCCTTTGGTAGTAATCGATGTACAACGTGGTGGTCCTTCGACAGGTCTTCCTACCAAAACCGAGCAGACAGACCTTTTGCAAACCCTCTATGGTCGCAATGGAGAGAGTCCCTTGGTTGTTGTTGCCGCATCTACTCCTGCCAACTGTTACGATATGGCATTCAATGCCGCTAAGATAGCCCTTGAGCACATGACTCCTGTAGTATTGCTCACCGATGCATTTATCGCCAATGGTTCTACTGCATGGCGTATTCCCGAGGAAGACGAATATCCCGAGATACATCCCAACTATGTTAAACCCGAGATGCTCGAAGCAGGTTGGAAACCTTATATGCGCAATCCCGAGACAAATGTACGCTACTGGGCCGTACCCGGTATGGAAGGCTTTATGCACCGCCTTGGTGGTCTTGAAAAAGATGCCAAGACAAGTGCTATCTCTACCGATCCTGCCAACCATGCACTCATGGTGGCAGCGCGTCAAGCAAAGGTTGATAAGGTTGCCAACTTCATACCTCAACTCGAAGTATTGGGTGAGCCTGATGCCGACCTCCTTGTAGTAGGATGGGGTGGTACTTACGGACACCTCTATTCGGCAGTAACCGATATGTGCAAAGAGGGTAAGAAAGTAGCTATGATTCACTTCAACTACATCAATCCTCTTCCGTCAAATGCCGAGGAGATTATCCGTCGTTATAAGAAAGTGGTTGTATGTGAGTTGAATAATGGTCAATTTGCATCGTACCTCGCAGGTAAAATTGCCGGCGTTGAGTTCTTGCGCTACAACAAGGTAGAAGGTCAACCCTTCAGCTCAGCCGAGTTGGTAGAACATTTCACCCAATTAATCGAGAAGTAATCATGGAAGAGAACAAGAAATATACAGCCCAGGACTTTAAGAGCGATCAATATGTGCGCTGGTGTCCCGGTTGTGGCGACCATGCTATCGTCAATGCCTTGCAAAAAGCAATGGCCGAAGTGGGTGTTGCTCCCCACAAAACTGCAGTGATTTCGGGTATCGGTTGCTCATCGCGCCTACCTTATTATATGGGTACCTATGGTTTCCACACTATCCACGGTCGTGGTGGTGCTATTGCATCGGGTGTGAAAATGGCCAACCCCGAGCTTACCGTATGGCAAGTATCGGGTGATGGTGACTGCCTTGCCATTGGTGGTAACCACTTTATTCATGAAGTGCGCCGTAATATCGACATCAATATTTTGTTGATGAACAACAAGATATATGGTCTTACCAAGGGTCAGTACTCTCCTACAACCGATCGTGGCTCTGTGACAAAATCGTCACCCTATGGTACTGTTGAGGATCCCTTTATCCCTGCCGAGCTCGTATTTGGTGCACGTGGTACATTCTTTGCCCGTTCACTCGACGTCGAGATGGCTACAACAGTAGAGATTCTTGCAGCAGCTGCTGCTCATAAAGGTACTTCGGTATGTGAGGTGCTTCAAAATTGTGTTATCTTCAATCACAACATTCACTCGTATGTGGCCGACAAAGAAGTTCGCGCCGATCGCACCATTCATCTTCGTCATGGCGAAAAGATGATTTTCGGTAAGGACAACAATCGTGGTCTTGTGCTTGATGGTTTTGCTCTCAAAGCTATAACCATAGGTGAGGATGGTTACACAATGGACGATGTGCTCGTACATGATGCAAAGACTCCCAACAACATATTGCACCAAATGTTGGCCATGATGGATGGTCATGAATTGCCTTTGGCTATAGGTGTTATCCGTGATGTTGATGCTCCCAACTATACCGACGAACTTACTCGCCAAATTGAAGAGGTGAAAGCCAAGAAAAACTTCAAGTCGCTCCGTGAGTATATCCTCAGCGGTGATACTTGGGAAGTGAAATAACGGTAAGTAAATTATACCAACAATATAACGAGGACACATTCATTGAATGTGTCCTCGTTGCATATACCGTTTTCTCTTATTGTGCGCTTATGGTGGTATGTGCCGCTTTCAACCCATTGCTGTTGGCTGTGAGCGTAGCCACACCGGTATTGCCATTGTTTTGTAGTACGACAAGGCATTTTCCGTAAAAGGCTTTACGTCGGTTGCTCTTAAAACGTTCCATAGAGTAGGGCGAACCGTTATCTACACCGGCAATAAAGGCGTTGCCTTCTACGTTAAATGTAATGTCGTTGTCGGCATTGGGGCAAAGATTGCCCTCTTTGTCGAGGACTTCTACCGTAACAAAACTCAAGTCGCTGCCATCAGCTTGAAGTATTGTGCGGTCGGGTGTGAGGCGTATCTGAGCAGGCTCTGAGGCTGTGTGTATTGTTTGTGAGAGAATTTCCTTGCCTTTCAGTCGCGATACCACACGAACATTGCCCGGCTCATATGTTACGCGCCACATGGCATGAAACTTGCCTTTGGGCTTGGTGCGTACTCCTTGCGATACCCCGTTTATCCACAACTCTACTTCATCGGCATGATTGTAGTAGCAGCACATATCTATTGTTTCGCCCGGTGTGTGGTTCCAGTGAGGGAAAAGGTGAAGTACTGTGTCGTTGCTCCATTCGCTCTTATACATATAATATATATCTTTGGGGAAACCGGCTAAATCTATGATGCCAAAGTATGAACTTCTTGCCGGGAATTTGTAAGGTGTAGGCTCGCCGATATAGTCAAAACCTGTCCATATAAATGTGCCACTTACATAATCGCGTTCTTTGACCATGCGCCAATTCTTCTCATGCGTGCTACCCCATGGAGCATGCACGTGGTCGTATGACGAGCATGAATAACTCTCATTGGTGTAGGGGATATCCCAGCGGATGGGGCGCGGCATCATGCTATCTGATGGTTGCTCGTAGTAACCTCGTGTCATCAAGGCCGATGCACTTTCGGTGGCTATGAATGGTTTGTCGGGAAACCATCCGGGCACCGAGTCAAACCACTCTACGTGGTAATTGTATCCTATAATATCGAGTGTGCCTGCCCGGAAAAGGTGGTTGCTGGGATTGGGTTCGTCGTTTCCGGTAGTGATGGGGCGCGAGTCGAGTCTCTTTACAATCTCGCAAAGGTGGCGTGTGATGAGTGAGTTGGTGCTCATGGGTGTGCCTTCCTGAGCCAAGGCCGAAGCATCTTTCATGAGATTGAGGGGCATATTGGCATCGTCGAGCGATAGTATATCACTTGCTTCATGAGTCCATTGCTCGCGGACTTCGTTGCCTAAACTCCACATAATAATAGAAGGATGATTGCGGTCGCGTAGTATCAAGTCGGTGATATCGCGCTCATGCCACTCCTTGAAAAAGCGGGCATAGTCGTATTGGGTTTTGGGGCGACTCCACATATCCAATGCCTCATCCATGACAATAAATCCCATGCGGTCGCAGAGGTCGAGAACTTCGGGTGCGGGCGGATTGTGTGAGCAACGGTATGCGTTGCACCCCATCTCTTTTAGTATCTCAAGTTGTCGTTCTATGGCGCGACTATTTACGGCTGCTCCCAAACATCCCAAGTCATGATGCATGCACACCCCTTTTATCTTCACCGGCTTGTCATTGAGGAAGAATCCTTTTTGGGTATCAAATCGGAATGTACGCACTCCAAGAGGGGTCTTGTATGTGTCTATGGTTTTCTTGTTGTGGATAATCTGTGTGTGTACAGTGTAGAGGTATGGATCTTCGATTGACCATCGTCGTGGATTGTTTAGTTGCAGCTCAATAGACTTCTCGGCTGTCGTATCCGGTGCAATGTGTATGCGACCTTGTGCACGGGCTATTCTCTTACCCTTGTCATCGAGAATGTCTTGTATTACAGTTACATTTACACTCTCCTGAGTAGTATTGCGCAGGCGTGTTGCTATATTTACTATGGCTTCATTTTCTTTAACTGTAGGTGTTGTTACGTATGTTCCCCAATTGTCAACGTGTATAGCCGCTGTCTTAACCATCCACACGTGGCGATATATGCCACAACCACTATACCAGCGAGAGTTTGGTTGTTGTTGATTATCGACTCTTACAGCTACAATATTCTCGCCCGGATGCAATAGAGTGGTGATGTCGCGGCGGAAAGAGATATAGCCATAAGGCCTTATTCCGGTCGATATACCATTGACAAAAACTTCCGATAGCATATATATGCCGTCAAAATCGAGGTATACCCTTCTGCCTTCTGCAAGATCGGTACTATCTATGTTGAAATGTTTACGATACCATCCTACACCACCCGGCAGTGCTCCTCCGGCGTAACCCGATGGATTGTCGGCCGAGAAATCTCCTTCGATAGCCCAGTCGTGTGGCAGATTGAGCTTTCGCCACTCTGTATCGTTATATTCGGGTAGTGCGGCACTCTCGGCATCCGATAACAGAAACAGCCATCCCTCGTCGAAATTTTCTCTTGAGCGGGTCGATATCGTCGCATCATCGGGCAAACTACATGCGACAACACTCCATAGCATAGCTATTGTAAGGAGTTGTAGCGATTTTTTCATATTCACAATGTATTATATATATATTAATGTATATGGTTCAACCCAGCTTACGTGTCAGGAATTCTTGTATAGTCTCTTCTTCGGGTATGTTGAGTTTCTTGCGCAGGCGATTACGGGCCGACTCTATACTACGCACTTCGCGAAATGTGATTGAAGATATTTCTTTGGTCGACAATCCTATGTATAGCATTGCACAAAGTCGTTTTTGTCGTTGAGTCATACCCGACGATATTTCGTCGAGGCGGTCGTAAAACGAAGGGTGTACCTGCTCAAAGTAGTATCGAAACTCTTGCCAATTGTCGGTTGAGTAGTGTTGTTTGAGTTGGGTAAGAATGTTGCGTATATGCTCGCGATGTTCTTTGTCGCGAGGGTTAATTTCAAGTAGTAGATTCTTTAGTTCTTCACTCAAGTTGGCTAAGAACTCGTTGTCCTTTGTGTAGGATAGGGCATAGCTTGATAGCTCTCTGTTCTTTTGGTCGATGGCTTGTTTGAGCTCTTGTTCCTTGATGTGTTGTAGCTCCATCTCTTTGTCTCTCAATATTTTCTCTTGTTCCGATAGTATGGCATTGGTCTTGATGAGTTTGTCTTTCATACGCGAGCGTATGATGAAGAATATGAGTGTAATAGAGAGGATGAGCAGTGCAATGACTACGATAATGATTTGCCTGTCACTACGTAGTTTTTTGAGTTCAAGCTCATTGATGGTTATAGCACTTTCACGTATTTTTTGCTCATTAATGTATATCTTTTCAAGGTTTTTTACTTTCAGTTCATCATTGGCATGTTGCAATGAATCCTTTAATACCGATGCCATTTCGAGGTTTTCGTATGCTTTTTTGTATAATTTTTTCTCCTTGAACAACTCGGCCAAGGTTGTGCGTACATTCGACTCTAATTCTGCATTGTTGATTTTGTCTATCATATCGTTGTCGATACGGTTGATCAGTTGGTTGGATATCGCAATGTTTCCTGCCTTTTCATGAGCCTCAGCCAGCAAAATGTTCACTGTGATTTGTTCGGCAATATTGCCACTTTGTTCAAAGTGCTCGCGAGCATCTTCCAAGTATGATATGGCCAAGTTGTAGTTGCCCTTCTGTGTGTAGAGTGAGCCGATGTTGCATTGCATAAAGTAGTACATATCGGCGTTTTTCTCCTTGTTGATATAGTGCATGGCTATCAAGGCATTCTCAAGAGCCTTATCGTATGCCTCCAACCTCATATATGCAGCAGCCAGATTGTTGTAGTTGAGGTATAGTTCTCTGTTGCTTTCCAGTATTTTATTGATTTCGAGCGATTTGTTAAGGTATTCAATGGCTGCATTGGGATCTATTCGGTAGTATGCTACGGCAATATTATTATATATACGTGCAATGTGAGCCTTCATATCGTTCTCTTGAGCTATCGTGAGAGCTTTGTGATAATAGTCCATAGCGGTACTCCACAGACCCACCTCCTCAAATGCCGCACCTAATGGGAGATATAGTGTAAGAAGTATCTTCTTGTCACACTCCTTGCTTTCAAGTGCTTCGGTTGTAGTCGAGAGTATTTCGATGGCATTTGGTTGCTGCGATTGATCTCTAAAGTAAGAAGCGATGTTTTGGGTAAGGAACTCAACAAATGTACTGTCGGAGATAATGGACTTCTCTTTCAGTGTGTTTATTTCATTGTGAATCTCCAAACCTCTGAGGTTGTTAGTATCAATTAAGTCTTGTGATTTTCTTAAGATTTTTAATTGTATGGTGTCGGTTAGCGCCAATCCGGTATTGACGTTTAGCAACAATATTATTGATATTATCAATCTTGTTATTTGAGGGTATTTCTTGTTTCTAATCATTGTTTTGGGGATTAAAAATGGCTTTAAATCTGTCGCAAATATAGTAAATAATGCGGAAAAATCGTTTTTCTTGCCTTTATTTTTTAAATAATTGTGTTTGTTTGTTAAATAAAGACGGTGTGTTAATGCGCTTAATAACAGTTAAATAACAATAAATGCAGTAGTGCTTTGCCTTGTATGGCAATATATGCAGTAGTAAAACTATGGTGTCTCGGTCTTGTCAAATTATCAAAATCTATAAATTTGCGATAGAGAAAAAACCTTAATAAACAACTATATGAAAAGAGTATTACTTTCTATTATGGCGTTGACGATAGCGATAGTTATGTGTCGTGCCGAACGAAATGTTTCAACAGAAGTACAATACAAAAATGTGCTTGTTGAGGAGTTTACCGGAATTCATTGTGGTTATTGTCCTCAGGCTCACAAAATCGTGGCTGAGTTGCTTAAAGCACAACCCGAGAAGGTGTATGCGATAGCTGTACATGCCGGACACTATTCAGTGCCTCACAGTGATGAGCCTGATTTCCGCACCTCAGAGGGTACTGAGATTAACAACTACTTTGGAATCTCAGGTTATCCTGCCGGTATGGTCAATCGCCAACGTTACGACGACCGTATCATCATCAACCGCACCTCATGGGCTACTGTAGCAAGTATAGAGGCTCAAATCGTTGCTCCTGTCAATTTGTGGATGAAGAGCAGCTTCGATGAGTCAACTCGTACGCTCACTGTTGATGTAGAAGGTTACTATACAGCCGATACCAACGCCGATTTCAACTTGTTGAATGTTGTTGTCACTGAGAACAATATCATGGGTCCCCAATCGGGTGGTGGTCTTGGTAGCGAGTATATGCACCAGCACATGGCTCGCGCTTATCTCACCTCTACTTGGGGCGATACTATTACCACTTGTAAAAAGGGTGATTTCTTTTCAAAACAATATACTTACGCAGTACCTGAGAGCATCAAGGAGGTGGCTGTAAACCCGGCCGAACTTGAGGTTGTTGCTTACATAGCAGTGAATGAGGAAAATATCCTCAATGTTACAGGTTCTGTTCCTGAGTATAAGGATATTGAGTTGCCTCTCGAAGCCGAGATTGCGCAATCGTTGATACCTGTCAACGGTGTGTATGGTTATGACTTCTTTGAGTTGGACTTGAAAAACAAATCGACACAAGAGATTACATCAGCTACATTTACTGTTACATTCAACAGTACCGATTATGAGGTAGAGTGGACCGGTGTTGCAGCACCTCGTACTACTACAACAATCAAATTGCCTTTTGATATTACCACGCTCTCAAAAGAGACCGGAAACCGCTATACAATCAAGCTTACCGGCTTGAATGGTGCTGAGTATAAGGGTAATAAATTGTCTGACAAATTTGATGCTCCTGTCACTACAACCCCCACTGTTAAGATTGAGTTCTTCTTGGACGAATTTGCTGCCGAAAACCGTTTCCTTATCAAGGATATGAATGGTAATATCGTGCAAGAGTTTGGTCCTTATGCATCGGGTGAATATGCATACAAGGCAGTAAAGGAGATGGCTTTCTTGGCATCCGATACTCGTTATTGCTTTGAAGTAATCGACACTTGGTCAAATGGTATTTACGATGGTTATGTCAAAGTATATGATGCCAACGGTGTACTTGTTAGCGAAATAAAGGATATCGAAAGTCATGGTGCTCGCACATTCTTCAATACAGCGGGTAACAACGTATCGAAAGAGGTACAAAACAAGAAAGTGTTCATTGAAGATTTTACCGGTATTCACTGCGGTAACTGCCCCGATGCTCACTACATGATTGCTGAGTTGATGAAGGCTCAACCCGACAAGATTCACGCTGTGGCTATTCATGCCGGTCACTATTCAATACCTTTCCCCGACGAGCCCGACTTCCGCACATCTGTAGGTGACTCACTCGACATCTATTTCGAAACTCCGGGTTATCCTTATGGTATGGTTAACCGCACACTCTTTGAAGGTGAAGAGGAGGTGATGACTTCGCGTGGTGGCTGGGTTGAATATTCACGCCTTATCAGCGACCAAGTTGCACCTGTCAACTTGTGGGTGGGCAGCAATTATGACCCCAAAACACGCATACTTACTGTCAATGTCGAAGGTTACTATACAGCCGATGTAGATGCTAACTTCAACGCACTCAACGTTCTTATATCACAAAGTGGTATCGTAGGTCCCCAAAATGGTGGCTCGGCCGGTAACAACTATGTTCACAATCACGTAGCTCGCGCATATCTCACACCTATTTGGGGTGATACTATTACTACATGCAAGAAAGGCGATTTCTTCACCAAACAATATCTGTATGAAGTTCCTGCCGACATTAATGGTGTAGCTACCGATGTAGCCAACTTTGAGGTATTGGCCTATGTATGTATCGATAAGACCGATGTGCTTAACGTAACAGCCACTCATCCCAACTATCCCGGTTTGGTGCTGCCGATGGATGCCAAGATTGAAAAACCTCTTATTCCCGTTACAGGTACTTATGCCTACAATTACTACGAGGCTTTCTTGGTAAATAACTCTACCGAGGATATTGTTGAAGCCGGTTTTGATGTTACTCTTAACGGTAAGGCTTATGTGACCGAATGGGTAGGCTTGGCTCCCGCTCGTTCTACAACTCTCATTAAGATTCCGTTTAACCAAAGTGCCCTTATCGAGACTGTAAACGACTTCGTGATAAAATTGGGTGGTGTAAACTACCAACTTTACAATGGTAACAGTTTCTCGGGTTCTTTCCAAGATCCTCTTGAAACTACCCCTCTCAACAAGTTCATTATCAAGACCGATAACTTTGCCGACGAGAACCGCTATCTTATCAAAGATATGAGTGGTAACATTGTTCATGAGTTTGGCCCCTATCCCAAAGGCACTATCACTGAGGTAACTGAGGAGGTTACACTCGAGGCCGATCAAGTGTACTGTATGGAGATTACCGACGCATGGGGCAATGGTATCTATATGCCTCGCGGTACTTGCAAGATTTACAATGCCAATGGCAAGTTGGTGTCGCAAATGCTCGAGATCAAAGATCATGGTATTCGTGCATTCTTTGCTACTACATTGCAGGCGTCGGTTGGTAAGATTAATGCCGATAATGCCTACAGTGTGCGATATGACAAGGCCGAAGGTGCTATTAGAGTAGATGCTGCCGGTAATGAAACATATAATGTAGCACTATACAATGCTGCAGGACAATGTGTATATACCGCTCAAGTTGCACAAAGCACCTCAATACCTGTTTATACCGAAGGTGTATATGTAGTAGAGGTAACATCTGCTACAGCACACAAGGTTGCTAAAGTTGTGGTATACTAATAATAAATAAACTATATAACACACTTGTGTTATGAGAAAAATAGCACTTATCATCTCTGCCATGTTCGCTACTGTTGCCCTTGCTCAATGGGGCAACAGTGTGGCAGAGCCTTTATTGATAAATACCGAGAATGAGTTTTATTACTCGTTCGATGTTCAAGGTACTCCCGAGGGTAACACTTGGTTCTACATGGATTGTGCTCCCGATGCGCACTATGTGCAGTTGTACGATTCGACTGGTGTAGCACTCTTGGGCGACGAACTTATGTTGGTGTCGAACTATCCCGATCGCTTAACAGGTTATGTCAATAACAATCTCTTTGTCGACCGAGAGGGTAATGCTATTGTTGTAGTGTCCGACTTGCGCCACGCTCCTGCCAATACCGATTATGGTACTTATACCGCCTATAAAATATCGCAAACCGGCGAGATGTTGTGGGGTGAAGAGGGCCTATCGCTTGATGGAGGCAATGGTACGCATATCAATGCCTGCATGGGTATAACACAATTGAGCGACGATAGCTATGTGTTTACATGGACACATTGCGATGATGAAGAGGTGCTCTTCTCTATTGATATACAACGTGTAAGTGCCGATGGCAAGCTCTTTTGGGATACTGCCGACACTCGTCTTACCGACCCTGAAGGCAAAGTAACCTATTTCTGGCCCTACATCGTAGATGCCGGTATGGGACAATGTATATTGGTGTATACACGTGGCTCTAACAACGACCTCTATGCCCGCAAGATTGACTTCGACGGTACTCCCGTATGGAGTGAAGACACTCGCATTTATCGTGGCGGTTTTCTCAACACACCTCTGTGGGGTGTTCTCGATGTAGAGCCCTCGGGCGATGGAGGTGTTATTGTCACATGGTACGACGACCGTTACAACACCAGTATCGAGTCGATATATATGTCGTATGTCAAGCCCAATGGCGAGTTGGCGTTTGCCGACGGCGAGCAAGGTCTGAAACTTACTTATGCCGACTATCGTGCCCTCTCGACTACTTGTACTTACGACCCGCACAGCGACTCTTTCATCGCATTCTGGCGTGAGTCTACACCCGGTCAAGGTGACTATAGAGTTGTGGCTCAAAGCGTATCGAAAGATGGTGAATTGCGTTGGGGCGAAGAAGGTCTTGTAGTTGAAGACTTTGCCGAGCATGTATCTTACGGTGACCTCAGCCTGCAATCGGCTCACGAAGGCGAGATAGCCGCATTCTTCATGCGTCGCAATCAGCTCGATTATGGCAATGTCGACGTGTGTATGCAGATAATCAATACCGACAACGGCAGCTTCCGTTGGGAGGAGTCTCCTATTCTCACCAATACACAGAAACCCACCGAGAAAAACGAAATTCAAGTTACCAATATGTTGCCCAACGGTTCATGGATATATGTGTGGGACGACCGTGGTACTGAGAGTAACCCCGATTTCAAGCAATTGTATATCAATCGTGCCAACTATGACGGTACAGTGGGTAATCCCGATGATGCAGCTATCGAGAGTGTACAAGTATCGGCAGACAATGTGTTGAGATTGGTTTCACTAACCGATGATAAAGCTCTTTTTGCAACAAATGTCGATACTGAGTCTCAAGCTACTCTTGCTATATACAATATCGACGGTGCTTGTGTGGCTACACCTTTCAGCGGACGTTTGCAAGCCGGCGAACAACTTATAGAGTGTGCCTTGAATGTGCCCGCGGGCATATATCTTGCTACACTTACTACTCTATATGATGTGAAAACAATAAAATTAATAATCAAATAAAATAACAGTACGTATGAAAAAAACATTACTTCTTGTTGTTGCGGCTGTATTGAGTTGCATGACAGCCATGGCACAATGGAACAGCAACAATGCTGAGAACCTTTTGGTCTGGCCCAATGAGTCATTTTACTCTAACGATATGGCGCTCACACCCGACGGTAGTGTGTGGTTGGCTGTAAACCATCCTAATGGCGGTCGTGTTGTTACCTCTTTGCAATTGATTGATGCCGAGGGTAACTTCAAGTTTGAAAAGCCTCTTATGATATCGGACTATCCTTCAAGAACATGGACTTCTGTCAGCCAAATCATCTTTGTCGACCGTGAGGGTAATGCGATTGTTCCCATCTACGACCAACGCATGAGCGATAAGGAATTTGAGAGCTATACTGTGTATAAAATTTCGCAAGAGGGTGAGTACCTTTGGGGCGAGGAGGGTATTACTCTCGAAGGTGAAGCAACCTATGACCTCGTAGCTGCCATGAGTATCTGTCAGCTTGACGACGATAGCTATGTTTTTGCTTGGATGCACAACCACGACGGCGATTACAACAAATTGAGCATCGAAATGCAACGCATCACTGCCGATGGCGAAATGTGTTGGAATGCTGAGGATGTACGCCTCTACGACGAAAAAGTAAACTACTCATACCCCTACGTAGTAAATGGTGGTAACAACCAAGTTATCATGCTTTACGCCAAGGGTTCGGCACAAGACCTCTATGCTCGCAAGCTCGACTTCGATGGTACAAAAGTATGGAGCGAAGATACACGCGTATATAACGGTGGTTGGGGCTCAATTCCTATCTGGACTCTTATGGATGTACATCCTTCGGGCGATGGTGGCTTTATCGTATCATGGAACGACGACCGCTACTTTACACAAATCGAGTCGGCTTACATGGCTTATGTTAAGAGCAATGGTGAGATTGGTTTTACAGTTGAAAACGGTCAAATCCTTGGTTTGGCAGGTTTCCGTTCGTTCAACGTAAAATGTATGTACGACAAAGTATCTGACAGCTTCTATGCTATATGGAGAGAGAATTCGGCAGGTCAATCTTGGAGTCGCGTCATGGCACAACGCCTCAGCAAAGAGGGTGAATTGATGTGGGGCGAAAACGGTATTGAATTGAAGCCTTTCGAGCAAATCCATTATGGATATTTGAGTGTACAAAACTCAATTGCAGACGAGGTTGCATTCTTCTATATGTGTAACTATTCAGGTTCTTTTGGCGATGTAGAAGCTTTTGTTACAACCGTGAATGTAAACGATACCACTATCCGTCGCGAGAGCGAGTTCACAAAAGGTGAGCGCGTAAGTGAAAAGACTGGTTTGCAAGTTACTCCCATGTACAACAACGAATATTGGATTGCCAAATGGTCAGATAACGGCCGTGTTGAGGATGAAGTAAAGACCGACCGTTTGTTGATGCAACGTGTCAATGCCGACCTTACATTGGGTAATCCCAATGACGACGGTGCTGTCGAGTCAGTTCGTGCCGGAGAGAGCAACTTCATGGCTCTTGCTACACTTGTTGAGGGTGAGGCTATGTTTGCCACTAACTTCGCAACGGCTACCCAAGCTACACTCGCTATATATGACATCAATGGTGCACTTGTAGCTACTCCCTTCGAGGGTGCGTTGGCTGCCGGTAAGCAATATATCACATGGAATGCCAACGTTCCTGCCGGTATCTATTTGGCTACACTCACTACTGCCAATAGCGTAGAGACAGTAAAATTATTAGTGAAATAAAAAAGCCTCTTTCAGGGAGATTGTGCGCTCATAGGCACAACCTCTCCGAAAGAAGAAAAAAACAAGTAGAAAAATTCATTAAATAAAAAACTTAAATAACAAACGTATGAAAAAAACATTACTTCTTGTTGTTGCAGCCGTATTGAGCTGCATCTCGGCTATGGCGCAATGGAACAGTAACAATGCTGAA
The DNA here is from genome assembly GCA_017522135.1 of Bacteroidaceae bacterium. GTDB lineage: Bacteria > Bacteroidota > Bacteroidia > Bacteroidales > Barnesiellaceae_A > Barnesiella_A. The sequence goes on along the minus strand of JAFXAB010000047.1, from coordinate 88,269 downwards.
AATCTATTGGTGTGGCCCAACAGTAGTTACTACACAAGCGACATGAAGACAACTCCCGATGGTCACGTGTGGTTGGCAGTTCATCATCCTTTCAGAAATGTCGAAAAAGACTATAGTGGTGTTACTGTTGCCTTGCAATTGATCGACTCTTTGGGTAATTTCTGCTTTGAAGAACCTATCGAGATTTCTGATTATCAATCACGTTCTTGGACTTCTTGTGGTGAATTCCTTTATGTCGACCGCGAAGGTAATGCTATTGTTGCTGTTTACGACTGGCGTCAAGGTGTAGAGTACTACGAGGGTTATACAGTGTATAAAATCTCTCCCAAAGGTGAGTTCCTTTGGGGTGAAGAGGGTATTACTCTCGAAGGCGAGAATGTTTACGACCTCGTTGCTTCTATGACTATCTGTCAAATTGCCGATGGTAGCTATGTGTTTGCATGGCAACGCAACCAAAGGGATAATTCACAACACATGAGTATAGAGTTGCAACGCATCAGTGCCGAAGGTGAGATGTTGTGGAATGCCGAGGATGTGCGTCTGTATGATGAAAAAATCACCTACCAATATCCCTACTTGGTAGATGGTGGTAACAACCAAGTTATCATGCTCTACGCCAAGGGTTCGGCACAAGACCTCATGGCTCGTAAACTCGACTTTGACGGTTCTTCTGTATGGAGTGAAGATACTCGCGTGTATAACGGTGGTTGGGGTTCAATTCCCATTTGGACTCTTATCGATGTTACTCCCGTAGATGGTGGTTTCATTGTATCATGGAATGACGACCGCTATTTTACACAAATCGAGTCGGCTTACATGGCTTATGTTAAGAGCAATGGTGAGATTGGTTTTACAGTTGACAACGGACAAATTCTCGGCTTGTCGGGATGGCGTGCGCTTAGTGTAAAATGTAACTATGACAAAGCATCTGATAGCTTCTATGCTATGTGGAATGAGTGCTCTTCAAGTCAAGCATGGTATCGCGTTGTAGCACAACGCATCAGCCGTGATGGTGAGTTGCTTTGGGGCGAGAATGCTCTTGAGTTGAAACCTATGGAGCAAACAGCCTATGGCTATGGTTCTCTTCACAGTGGTATAAATGGCGAAATGGCATTCTTCTATATGCGCAACTATTCAGGTACTTTCGGTAATGTTGAAGCCTTTGTTACTACAGTGAATGTAAACGATACCACTATCCGTCGTGAGAGCGAGTTTACAAAAGGTGAGCGCGTGAGCGAAAAGGCAAGCTTGCAGACAACTCCTATGATTAACAACAGCTATTGGGTTGCTAAGTGGACCGATAATGGATCGCATGATGATGAGGAATTGTCTGATAGATTGCTTATGCAACGCATCAACAACGACTTTACATTGGGTAATCCCAATGACGACGGTGCTGTTGAGTCGGTTCGTGCCGAAGAGAGCAACTTTGTAGCTCTTGCTACACTTGTTGAGGGTGAGGCCATGTTTGCAACCAACTTTGCAACTGCTACCCAAGCCACACTTGCTATCTACGACATCAACGGAGCACTCGTAGCTACTCCCTTCGAGGGTGTTTTGGCTGCCGGTAAGCAATATATCGAATGGAATGCCAACGTTCCCGCCGGTATCTACTTGGCTACACTCACATCGGCTCAAGGTGTTGAGACAGTGAAAGTTTTGGTAAAATAATAAATCGTTAAATAATAAAAGGTAAAAGGTATGAAAAAGTTCGCTTTATTGGCTTCACTTATGCTCATGGGTGCTTCGGCATCCATGGCTCAGTGGAGTAACAAGCAGGACGAATACTTACGTGTATTCCCTGAAAAAAGTTTATATGAAAGTGACGTGCAAATGGCACCTAATGGTAATGCTTGGTTGTTCTTCAACTATCCCGAGGATGGTACCATCAAGTATGCCGTGCAATTGGTCGACTCTCTCGGCAATCTCGTATTCGGAGAGGAGCCGCTGGTTGTATCGCAATATCCTACTCGTACTTACAATGTAGTGAACGAATATCTCACCGTCGACTCGGAGGGTAATGCTATTGTTGTAGTACACGACTGCCGCTATAGCGACTCCGAAAAAATGGCTATGAGTTATACTGCTTATAAAATATCACAAACCGGCGAATTCCTTTGGGGCGAAGATGGCGTAGCGCTCGATGGCGAGAAAGCTCATGACTTCAGTGCATGTATGGCCACTACTGAGATTGCCGACAAGAGCATCGTATTTGCATGGCAAGAGGTCGATGTTGAAACCTACAAAAATGTACTCCGCATGCAACGCATCAGTCGCGAAGGTGAGATTCTTTGGGATCCTGCCGAAGTGTGCCTAAAAGATCCTAAGGTCGACTATTCTTATCCCTATCTTGTTGATGGTGGCAATAATCAAGTATTGATGGTGTATGCTGCCGGCTCGGCCAAGGACCTCTATGTGCGCAAAATCGACTTCGATGGCGCTTCGGTATGGAGTGAAGATACTCAAATATATCGTGGCGGTTGGGGTAATATTCCTTTGCAATCGGTGCTCGATGTGCAACCTTCGGGCGATAACGGTGTGATAGTGGCATGGTATGACGACCGCTATTTTACCCAGGTCGAGTCGGTATATATGACTTACGTTAAGACTAACGGTGAAATAGGCTTTGCTGCCGGAGTTGAAGGTCAAAAACTTGGCCTGGCAGGCTGGCGTTCTTTCCGTCCCCAATGTGTATATGACCCCACAAGCGATAGCTTCTATGCTATATGGGAGGAGAGTAACTCAGGCCAAAGTTGGAGCCGTATAGTAGCTCAACGTATAGGCAAAGAAGGTGAGTTGCTTTGGGGCGAAAATGCTCTCGAATTGCGTCCTTTGACACAGGTAAGATATGGATATCAATCGGTGCAATTGGGCGTTCCCGGCGAAGTGGCATTCTTCTATATGGAGAACGAGTCGGGTACTTATGCAGGTGAGGTAAAGACTACAGCTACTGTAATAAATGTAAACGATACTACTCTGCGTCGCGAAAATGACTTTACCGCGTGTGAGAATTCAACTCCCAAGCAAAACCTTCGCACAACACCCATGCACGACGGTCGCTACTGGTTGGCTATGTGGAGCGATGGTATCGAATCGCCCAAAGATCTTGTGATGCACCGTGTCAACAACGACTTGACAGTGGGTGTTCCTGAGAGTAATGCTGTAGAGGGTGTACAAGCCGATGCCAACACATTTGTTGCTCTTGCTACGCTCATTGAGGGTGAGGCCATGTTTGCAACCAACTTTGCAACTGCTACACAAGCCACACTTGCTATATACGACATCAACGGTGCACTCGTAGCTACTCCCTTCGAGGGTGTGTTGGCTGCCGGTAAGCAATATATCGAATGGAACGCCAACGTTCCCGCCGGTATCTACATGGCTACGCTTACTACCGCACAAGGCGTTGAGACCGTGAAAGTGCTTGTTAAGTAAGAATACTTATAAAGATAATAGAGAACGTAAATATGTAAGGTTTATTTATTAACCTTAAAAAACAAAAATAATGAAAAAGTTATCAATGTTTGTATTAGCCCTTATTGCAGGTGTGTTGACATCTGTAGCTCAATGGGGTAATAATGCTGGAGAAAGTGTTGCTATTTACACCGGTGAATCAAACGAAGTTGAGATGGCTATAGCACCCAATGGCAATACTTGGGTGTATATCCAAGCACCTACCAATGATGGCAAGGGTACACTTGGCGTTTATTTGCAATTGTTGGACTCGGCCGGTAACAAACTTTTCGGTGAGCAACCTCTTTTGATTTCGGCTCATCCCACTCGTTCATGGACTACATGCAACACATACTTGTTTGTTGACCGCGAAGGTAATGCTATTGTGGCAGTACACGACATTCGTAATGCTCCCGAAACACAATACCTCAGCTATCACATCTATAAAATCTCTCAAGAAGGTGAATACCTCTGGGGTGAAGATGGCTTAGCACTCGAAGGTACCGAGGCATTCCCCATGAACAGCCACATGTCTATGGCTCAAATGGACGACAATAGCTATGTGTTCACTTGGAATTCGCTCAAGGATAACGATAATCTTTATGAGATAAAGATGCAACGCATCACACCTGAGGGCGAGATGTTGTGGAATATTGCTGACCAACGTATTACCGACCCCGAGAACAAGATAAGCTATACATGGCCTACTGTGGTAGATGCCGGTATGAATCAAGCCATCATTATCTACTTCAAGGGTAGCAGCTATGATATGTATGCTCGTAAGATTGATTTCGACGGCGCAAGTGTATGGTCAGAGGACACTCGTTTGTATCGTGCCGGTTGGCCCGGCAGTATGCCCGCATGGAGCTTGATAAACGTAGAGCCCTCAGGCGACGGTGGTGCCTTGGTTGCATGGAACGACGACCGCTACCTTACCGGTATGGCAACATACATGACCTATGTGAAAGGTAACGGCGAAATAGGTTTTGCTGCCGGCGTTGATGGTCAACGACTCAGTTACGGCGACTACTTGGGTGCCAACGCAGTTTGTAAGTACGACCCCCACACCGATTCTTTCTTGGCTGTATGGCGTGAGGCTTATTCGGCTGTAATGTTCCGCACAATGGCACAACGCTTGTCGAAAGACGGTGAGTTGCTTTGGGGCGAAGAGGGTCTCGAATTGCACCCCTTCACCAACCACCAATATGGTTACTTCTCAATACAAACAGCTCCCAACGAAGAGGCTGCATTCTTCTACATGCACAACCAAACAACTTTTAGCAATACCGACGCCGGTGTTACACTCGTAAACACTGTCGATCCTACTTTGCGTAGAGATTTCATCTTTACCGATACAGTTAATATTAGTGAGAAAGCCGGTCTTATTTCGTCAAACTTGCACAACAACTCATACTGGACTGTATTGTGGGAGGATGATTATATCGGTAACGAAGCTACTATCCATGTACACCGCCTCAATACTGACTTGACCCTTGGTAGCCGCACCGATGGCGCTGTTGAGGCTGTTAAGAACAACAACACAACATTCTCGGTAGTAACCGATATGGTACAAGGCAACACATTGTTTGCTGTAAACACACCTGTTGCTACACAAGCTACACTTGCTATCTACGACATGCGTGGTGCGCTTGTGGCTACACCCTTCGATGGCATGGTTGATGCCGGCAAGCAATATATCGAATGGAACGCCAATGTTCCCGCCGGTGTATATGTTGCTACACTTACTACCGAAAATGGTGTAGAAACTGCAAAATTATTAGTGAAATAATGCATGTTTCCTCATGGATTAAACAACTACAAACTTATACGGAGAAAAAGTGAATTTTTAATCTAAAAAAACATCGAAAAATTGTAGCGTTTTTTCGATTTTTGTATTAAATTTGTAGCTGTTTAATCCGAGGGATTAATTGAACTTAAAAATAATCAAAACAATTATAACATTAACCTTAACAAAAAAACGCTTATGAAAAAGCTATTTTTACTTTTTACACTCTTGTGTGCTACTGTAGCACTGCAAGCTCAAGTAATCTCGGCTTATAAAGTACAAGCCACTCAAGGAACCTACACCGCTATTACCGGTGGTACTGTAATGGATACTACAGGTATGGCTGAGGATATGCTCGAGAAAGTATGGTTCCCCGACAGTATTTCAAGTGAAGTTACTAAGAAAGCCGGTTTCCCCATCGGTTTTGACTTTGAGTACAATGATATTATCTGTAACCAATTCGTAATTGGTACACATGGTTATATCGTATTGGGTCGCGATGAGATCCAACTTGATGCTACACACGGCAAGTGGGTATTTATCCGCGAAGATGATGCCGACAATGCATTGGGTGTTGTTGTTAATGCCGACATTCAAAAAAGAGAGGACACTCAGGTTAGCTACAAGCTCGAAGGTGAAGCTCCCAATCGTACACTCGTTGTTCAATATGACAACTTGGGTATTGAACTCGGTTGGAGTGACGAAGATATTATCTCGGCTGACTTCCAAATCCGTCTCCACGAGACTACCAATACCATCGATTTCGTATTTGGTGAAGCTATTGGTACATCTGAGAATACAAAGAGCTTCCGTATAGGTTTGCGCGGTAACTACGAAGATATCTGCTCTCTCGAAGAGGGTGAAGAAGAAGGTATGCTCAACTACGTAGGTGAAGCTGGTGACAATAATGTTACTATTGGCTTGGATGATTTCGTAAATGGTGCTACATTTACATTTACACCTCCTGCAGAGTGTGTTGCTCCCATTATGAGTGTTACTCGTTTGTCTCTCGATGCAACAACTCTCGAAGTCTTTGGTAAATTCAACACTACAACCGATGCTGACAAGTATCTCATCATGCTTACTGAAGGTGCTTGTGCCGACGTACCCCAAAATGGTAAGATGTATCAACCCCTCGACTCTATCGGTAACTCTGTTGTTATGACATTCGATGCCGAGGATACTATTACAATGCCCTGGCAAATCAAATTGAAAGCTTCTACAGAATACGAAGTAAGCATCTATCCCGCCAACACTTACTGCTCAGGTGGTCCTCTTTACGGTCCTGTAACTAAGGGTAAAGTTAGCTCTATGCCCGGTGCGCCCGTTTCAGTAGACATTACAAGCACAACTCTCAACAGCCTTACTTTGGACGTTGTTGCCAACGAAACTGATAATGTAATGGTATTGCTTACTGACTCAGTTCGCACTAACCGTCCTTACGCCAATGTTCGTGAGTTTGGTAATCCCAAAGGTGAACTCAAAGTAGGTGACCTCGTTGATGGTCTCGGTCGCGTTGTTTACATGGGTCCCTCTGCTCAAAATGTATTGGTTGAAGGTCTCGAGTCATCAACTGCTTACTATGTACGCGCTATCAGCTACGATGCTAACTATAACTACTCTACTGAAGTTGTAGAAGACCTCGACGCTACTGTAAATACACTCCCCTGGTGTCCTTATCTTGCCAATGAAGATCGCAATGCTGTTCCCGCAGGTTGGACTGCAGGTGGCCAAGAGAACTTCTTTGTAAATGAGTCAGATAAAGGTTATGGTGTTGACGAGTGGAACTTGTTGTGTAACATCAGCCAAAACGCAATGGACGGTGCATTGAATACTATTTCGTTCGGTAAATTCTTTGTAAACAAACGCGATGCTGCCTTCACATTCAAGTATAATATGCACATCTGGCAACGTTTCGGTGGTAACCAAATTTATGCCGAGTGGGCTGAAAAAGATACATTGGCTGTTCAAGTACGTCGCGAAGGCGGTCAATTCGAGAACAAAGTGGTTATCCTTGCTACTAACAATGTGAAACCCGAGGTAGTAACTGATTTTATCCCCGTTGAACTCGACCTTACTGAGTATGTAAACGAAACTATCGAAATCCGTATCTACTGGAACTGCTTCGCAAGCCAAGGTGTTCGCGGTCGTTTCCAAGAGCTTAAGGCCGACGGTCGTCCTATCCCCGTAATTCCTGATGTAAAAGTAAGTGAAATTACTTGGAACAGCGCATTGGTAACATGGCGTGGTGAGCAAGAGACATTCGAGTTTGCTTATGCTAAGGCTGGTGAAGAGTTTGCTGCTCAAATCGTAACTGAAAAACAAGTTGCTCTTACCGACCTTACTCACCTCACTGAATATCAAGTGAAAGTACGCGGTATCGTAGCCGAAGGTGATACTACTGACTGGTGCGAGGTTGTAACATTCACAACTGCCGACCTCCCCGCTTGTCCTATACCCGATGGCCTTGTACATGTTCAAACCGAAGACTATGGTGACAAACTCACTTGGAACCTCAACGAAGAGCATCTCTCTTGGGATCTCCGCTACCGTCTCGGTTCAAGCACAACTTGGATTGATGTTGAGGGTCTTGAAACCAACGAATATTCTCTCTATGAACTCGAAGCAGGTGCTGCTTATGTATGGCGTGTACGCGCTCATTGCGACATGGATCGCGTGAGTGAATATGCTTCACAAGAAACATTCTATGCCAATGTTTGGTCATCAGTAAGTGCCGCTACAGCCGATCGTTTCACAGTAGCTGCCAACAACGCAGGTGTTACTGTATACAACTCGGGTGTATTTGTAGAGAGCGTTACTCTCCTCGACGTACAAGGTCGCGTATTGGGTAGCTACGAGGTAAATGCTTGTGACAACATCACAGTACCCACCAACATGACCGGTGTTGCTCTCGTAGTAGTGAAGACAATTGATAACCAATTTGTATATAAGGTAATAAAATAATTTTTTTCATGGAGTAAAGTTTAAGGGTATTTTTTAATACCACCCCGGCAGGATGCGTGAGCACCTTGCCGGTTTTTTTTTACCGTCACAGATAGTAAACAATGACCGCCATAGGCACGATGCGTTGCATCGGGTAGTATGGCGGTAAAGAAATATCGGGCTGTAGGCTCATTGCAGAAAAAAGCGTAAAATAGCTCGAGTGTTTAGTTGATTGTGTTGCTACTCGTCTCGTATGGCATCCTGTGCGAGCAACTTATGACCTATGCGGCAGTATAAGCACTTTTTCTGCGTGCAGTATTCGTTGTAGAGTTGTATGATGGCTTGGCTGTCAAGAGCCGATTTGGCTTCTATTCCTATGGCGGCAAAGCGACGTACAATACTGTTTTGTTCGGGTCGCAACGACTCCCATATCCATTGTGCACGATCTATGTATTTGTCATCGCCCAAGTAAGTGCCGTAGGTATAGAGTAGGGGCGCGACGGTGTTGATGAGTATGATGTCTATGGCCGGCTTGCCCAATACCGATGCGGTAGCCGGCGACGTGGTGTCGAAGGTATAGTGTGTGTTCCAATAGCCTGTAAGTTCTACTTGAAAGAGTGCCCGCATGGCCTCTATACTATCGGCTTGACACAAGCGGGCAAATAGTGAAAATCCTCCGTATATGTATTGCGCCATCATCGCTATGCGTCGGTGTGGAAAGTTCTGAGGCCGTAGGCGAAAGAATTTCCATGCTTCGACCGGTAAGGGGGTGAGCCCAAATTTGTTTTCTAAGAATGCATATTCGCTTGCCAGTCGGGCGTAGTATGGATCATCGTTGCGTTTGTCGGCAAGCAACCCTGCTTGTCCCAAGAGGAATGCCTCTATCTGCATGATGCTGTCGGCGTGTTTCTGTAGGAACGAAAGGGGCAGACTGCGGGCGAGTCTCTCGAATGCATCACTGTTGATGCCAAAGCCCATATTGCGCGACAGGGTTACATAGCACACCTCCTCCCAATTGCCTCTATAGAGGTCGAGCCAAGTGCCTATGCGCTCGCTCTTGGCTTGCAACCGTTCCATTGCGAGGCTGTTTACCCAATCGGTTATCAAGAAAGGGTCGATGCCCGGTATGCGCTCGCCACATGAAAGTCGTGGAGCATTTTCTACCAATTTCTGAAAGTCGCCACGCAAAGTAGGAGCAGCTCGCATAACAAGTTGTGGTATAACCTCACCATTGGTGCGCTTTACGCTTGTGTCGTCAAGTTCTACAATGTGCAGTATTACCGAGTCGTATGCTTTGTCGGTGTGGTGGTTGTGGCGTTTCCAGTCCGATGCGCGATAGTGTATCTCTATATTACCCACCCACAAGCATCCGTCTATGCGTATCTTGGCATTGAAGAAGTCCGGCCCGGCATCGGTGTTGTGCCGGCCGGCGTCAATCACCTGCACGCGTCGTCCGTCGGTAGTGACAAGATGCGTGGTGTCGAGCAGTTGATGCTGCCATATATACTGCATGAGCTTCTCCATGAAATGTGTTTATAGAATAAATGGTAAGCAAAAATTAACTCTGTTTTTTATAATATTGGATGTAGTTGGGAATAAAAACTCCGGTAGACTTGTTTTTTCTTCTTATATTTGCAAATTAAACTATCTTTCTCGAAAAAACGGTAATAAGAACCGAAAAATGTGAATGTGAAAATGAAAATAGCACTTATAGGATACGGTAAGATGGGGCACGTGATAGAGGAAATCGCTATAGCCCGGGGGCATGAGGTTGTGTGTCGTATAGATGTCGATAATCAGGATGATTTTGACTCACAGGCATTTGCTTCGGCCGATGTAGCTATTGAATTTACCACTCCGGCTACGGCTGTCGACAACTACAAGCGTGCTTTTGCCTCAGGTGTTCCGGTGGTATCGGGAACGACAGGGTGGTTGGAGCGTATGCCCGAGATAAAGGCAGCTTGTGAAGCCGGTGCAACATTCTTTTATGCCTCAAACTTCAGCTTGGGTGTCAATGTGTTCTTTGCAGTGAACCGCTGGCTGGCGAGTGTAATGAATCACTTTGAAGACTACAAGGTGAGTCTCGATGAGATACACCATATACATAAGCTCGACCACCCGAGTGGCACGGCTATAACCTTGGCCGATGGTATTATTGATAATATCGACCGCCTATCGTCGTGGAGCGAAACATCGCAAGCCGATGATATACTGCCTGTTACCGCCGAGCGCGAGGGTGAAGTGCCCGGCACGCACATCGTGCGATATGACTCGGAGGTAGATACAATTACTATCGAGCATCGCGCCAAGAGTCGTAGAGGATTTGCATTGGGTGCTGTTATTGCGGCCGAATTTACTGTGGGCAAAAAGGGCTTCTTGACAATGAGCGATATGCTCTCATTTTTGAAATAAGAAAATAAGAAACAATATGGATAAGAAAATAAATAGTAGTACCGAATCGCAACATTCGCGACCTCGCAATCTGGTGGCTCGCCTCAAAACCGTAACTACATCGCGTTGGGTGCGCTTTGGCGTTTTTACGCTTATTTTTGTGTTATTGACAATATGGATAGGTAGTGCATGGACTTTGTTGGCCTATCCGTTGTTCTTCGATATTTATCTTACACAATACATCCCGTGGGGTGGCTGGCGAAAAATCAAGAATCCTATTCTCCGCACCATCTGCGAGTGGATAGATGCTATTGTGTATGCTCTTGTGTTGGTATATTTTATTTTTATCTTTGCTTTCCAAAACTTTCAGATACCCACGCCTTCACTCGAAAAGTCGATGCTTGTGGGCGACTTCCTTTTGGTAAGTAAGGTCAACTATGGTCCTCGTTTGCCACAAACACCCATTCACTTCCCCTTGGCACAGCACACTCTGCCTATTGTCAATACCAAGTCGTATTGCGATGCGTGGCAACTGCCCTACAAGCGACTCAAAGGTCTGGGTAGTATCGAGCGCAATGATATCGTTGTGTTTAACTTTCCTACGGGCGATACCGTGGCAAGCAAGATGCCCAACCCCGACTATTATACCTTGGTGCATTACTTCGGTCGTGAGGCTGTGCATCGCGACAAGGCTCGTTTTGGCGAAATTATCTATCGTCCTGTCGACCGCCGCGAGGCCTATGTGAAGCGTTGTGTGGGTCTTCCCGGAGAGAATTTTGAGATACGCGATAATGTTATTTATATCGATGGCGTAGCTATTGCTTCACCCAAGCGTATGCAACTCAACTACTTTGTTAAGACTACCGGTAGTAAGCTGACTGAAAAGAACTTTGAAGATTGGGGTATCAGTGTAGACGATCGCATGTATGTCAACAATTCGTCCAATGCACCCTATCTTTTTGCGTCGTTGGGTATCACTCCCAATCTCGCAGGTGGATACAATCCTGTATATCACTTCCCACTCACCGCTGAGGCTCTTGCCAAGGTGAAGGCTTCGAGTGTGGTAGAGCAAGTAGTGGTGGAGCCCGGCGAAATGGGCGGCGAAGTATTTCCTTTGGATGGCATACATCGTTGGACTCGTGCCGATTTTGGACCTCTGTGGATTCCTGCCAAGGGCGAAACATTGCAACTCACTGCCGAGAATTACACACTCTACGAGCGTGCTATACGCACCTATGAGGGCAACAAGTTGGATATGCGCGATGGCGTTATTTATATCAATGACGAGCCTGCCACTGAGTATACCTTCAAAATGGACTATTACATGATGTTGGGTGATAATCGAGACAATTCGGCCGACTCGCGTTATTGGGGCTTTGTTCCCGAAGACCATGTGATAGGTAAGCCTGTATTGGTACTTATCTCCTTGGATAAGGACAAAGGCTGGTTTGATGGTAAATTCCGCTGGAACCGCTTCATGCGTAGTGCCGAGTCGTTGGTTGATTGATAGATACTATGTCACGCCGAGGCTCGACAATCCTATGGGCTATAACTGTTGTTATAGTGGCTCTGTTGCTTGCTGTGCTGTGTCGCATTGCTGTGGTTGAGATGTTTACCGTTGCACCGCAGCAAATGGAAAATACTCTTCTGCCCGGCGATAGGGTATTGGTCGAGAAATGGCACTACGGTGTGCGCCTGCCTCAATCTTATGTTTCATTGCCTTGGGTCGATACACTGCCCGGCACTGACCTGCCGGCACGTGTGCCTAAGACTCCATTACCATATAAACGATTGGGGTTGCAAATGGTAAAACGCAATGATGTGATTGCCTATAATTATCCTACCGGTGGGCCTCAGCCATTGGCGCATTATCCTACCGTGATAGCTCGCTGTATAGGTGTGCCCGGTGATACCATTGAGGCGTACAACGATGTGTTGTGCATCAATGGAGAGCCCACGGTGCAAACACCTCATCTCACCGAGGCATATCTCGTGCCCGACTCATCGTTGAGTGTTGTGGAGCAGGCTATGAAAGAGCTATGGGGTGATGTATTGCCTCGACACACCATTGGCGAACAATCGCTATTCTTTTTAGACCGATATAGTTACAGCAAACTTGTTACATGCTTGTCGTCATCGCATCTGCCTCGATTGGTGACACTTGCGCAAGACAATTATTATGTCGAATTACCCCCGTATGGCAAAGATGCAATTATAACGTCGCGCAACGCTACTCTGTATGCCGAAATAATCAATCGATATGAGCCTCGCAAGGTGGAGTTGCATGGCGATTCTTTGTACGATGCCGGGCGTAAGATAGAACGTTATCGTTTTTCTCAACCCTACTATTGGGTTTTGTGCGACAATCGTACTGCGGCAACCGATTCGCGCACTTTCGGTGTATTGCCTCATAGTCATGTAATAGGACGTTGTGGTATGATTATTTTTTCTATAGATGCCGAGCAAAGAGGTTTTGACTCATGGCGCATCAGTCGTTTCTTTCAATATAGCCGATTATGAAAAAACTCTATTTGGGAAGTGCCTATTGGGCTCCGATATCTTATTATACCGCACTGTATCGTCATGGAGGGGCTGTGATAGAGCAACACGACACCTATATCAAGCAAACCTACCGCAATCGTTGTACAATCGTGGGTGCTCAAGGGCTACAGGTGCTTACGCTGCCTGTCGAGAAACCTATGCCCAACATGGTTATGCGCGACATACGCATTAGCGATCATGGCAATTGGAGGCATTTGCATCGCTCGGCTATTGCATCGGCCTATGGCTCTTCTCCTTTTTATGAATATTATGCCGATGATATTAATCACTTCTATGAACAACGTTACGACTACTTGGTAGACTATAATTGCGCGCAGATAGATTGTGTGTGTAGGTGGTTGGATATAAAACTTGACATATCGCGCAGTGAGACATATCTCTCCGGTGCATCGGCCCTTGCTATAGACTTGCGAGAGGCTATACATCCCAAGCACCCCGACATGGCATTATTGTCGTCATATATGCCCGGTGCATATTATCAGGTTTTTGCTTCTCGTCATGGCTTTATCCCCGACCTTTCTATACTTGACCTGCTCTGTAATATGGGTAACGAATCGTTGTTGTTGCTTGCCGGGAAGTTGTAGTAGCTGTGTGCTTTATTAACCATACGTCGTTTATCAATGGTATAAGGACTTCGGCCGAGTATCTATGAGACTGTTTTTTTGTCCTACCATACAGTATACCATCCATTCAATCCTATTAAATCAGAAGAGGCCGTGTCAATTTTTATCTTTGACACAGCCTCTTGTGGTTTGTATCGGAGCTTGACGGGTTTATATTGCCTAAAATTTGCTGATTGTGTATATATAGATAATGTAAGATTGTAATAATGCAGCGACAATAACTGCCCTCGGGCATCCGATACTTGTGTTCCTAACAACTTTGTTCAAAAGAAAACAGCGACTCCCTTGTGGTGTCGCTGTTTTTTTACCTTCATTGGTATCTTATTTACGGATACCAAGCTCTTTTTGTGCAATGATGGCACGGTAGCGGTTGATGTCGGTGCGGATAAGATAATCCAACAAACGACGACGTTTACCTACCAACATTTTAAGAGCGCGTTGTGTGGTATAATCTTTGTGATTTGACTTGAGGTGCTCAGTCAAATGAGCAATACGGTATGAAAACAATGCAATCTGTGCTTCGGGTGAGCCAGTATCAGTGTTAGACTTTCCGTATTTCTCAAAGATTTCCTGTTTTTTCTCAGTGGTTAAATACATTTCCTTGAGTTTTTTTTAATTGTGTTATATAATATTTGAGCGCACAAAGGTAAGCATTTCTTTTATAACCACAAGCGTTTGGTATACTTTTTTTGCTTTGGTTATTTGCTATTGTATTGTTTTTCTGCTTTTTGATGCTTCCTTTGGTTTTATTGCAGTTTCAATTTGGTTGCCGTGTTGTTGTACAGGGCTATATATATGCCGGGCGATTGGACACTAATCTCTCCTTTGCCTTGGGCAACAATATTGCCCTGTAGATTGTATAGTGTTACAGGAGAGTCGCAATATATAGTACGGTTTATTACTCTTAGGTTGTTGTTGAGTGTGGGGGCGTTGGTTGTTAAATATGTGCCTATGTACCCATCCATATTGTACATACCATTGTTGTGCAGGTCAAGGTCGGCGGTTTGATGCTCTCCGACACCGCTATGCCCATTGTTGAAGATAATCATGGCATTGTCGGGTCTATACCCGGGGTCGAAATAGATTGTATAATATTCGATACCATCAATTACCTTTGTCTTATAGGTGCGAGTGCCAGGCCATTCGCCCAGAAACAAGGTTGTTGAGTTTCCGGTATATTCCCAACTATATACATATATATTCTCCCAATTGCAGCCATTAGGGTCGAAGTATACGATATAGCTTGTCTCGGTAGGTTTTTTCTCGGCATCGCCCCAGTGCTTGGCAAGGAAGTCGCAACGTTCACGAATCTTGTTTTTCATCGTTGTGCCATCTTTTGTTACGTTCATGCTACCATAGTCGGGCCAACGCCTGTCATCGGCCTGTATAGCCATCTCGTATGATGAAACAAAATTGTCTATAAATGCGTATATCTCGTCAAATTTCTCTTCTCGGAACGAGAGCCATATCTCTTTTACCTTTTCTTGAAATCGAGGGAATTGGGCAATTTCGGCAATCCAAGTCTGCCCGTAAGGCGGTTTTTCGTATATAAAAAAGCCATTATCTCGTCGGAATGTATTGCCAAAGTCCCATACGGGACCAAATTTCCACTTTTGCCCTTCACCCATGTCGCGGTAAAGGTAGCAACTGCCATGAAAAGACTCGGCATTGTCGAGTATCTCTTGTATGATATAAAAGCGAGCCAAAAGATCGAGGTCGATATACTCCTCCCAAGTAGTCGAGTTTTTGTCTTCGGCATATATGGCTGCGTCTATGGCTGTCATTTGTTCTTGCAAGAAATTCTCTTGTTCTGTCGACAACTCCTCGGGTGTCTTGTAGGTAAAGATAATGCGTTCTCCATTGCCTTCGGTAATGCGCACGTGAGGGTCGGTATCGTAATTGTCTATTTCTACCAGCCAACCTCCGGTGATGGCATTGGGGTCGGTCTCATTATCGGCTTGCTCTACAATATCCACACGGTCGCTATCGACGCGCACCGTCTCGGTGAGAAAGTATAGACCTATGTACTCACCGTTGAGAACAACTTCGACCGGCTTTTCGCAGGGTGTCCATGGCATTTCGAGCATACGAGCCAATTGGTATCCAACAGCATTGCGCAGCCCCGATAGTTCATCATCGGCATTGGCCATGAGGGCAAAGTGTTTGCTTTTATTCATACCCAAGATGGCTGTTTTGGAGGCAAACTTAATGCGGTAGGGTTTTTTGTCAAAACCATTCCATGTCCAATTGCCTCGACCCCTTATTTCGAGTGGGAGTTGGTTATCAGCATCACCCAGAGCCTCCACATTATCACAACCCATAGGGTCGAGATAGTATGTTGCTTGCAGGTAATCTTCTTTCGTTGTGATTGGGGTGTTGTTTTCTGTGTTGATGTACATGACGGGTTGCGTGCCCGAAAAAGTGACTTCTTCGCCTCGCATACTCAATGCACAGGCAAGAAATGTAAGTAATCCTATAACTCTGTTATGTAGCAACATATAGATAAAAGTTTGTGTCAAAGAACAAAGATAGCAACAAACGAGCGAGAAACATGAAGTTTACTTCAATGTTTTTCACAGCGAGTGCAGTATATCTTCGAGATTTACCTCAAAGATAGCAACAAACGAGCGAGAAATATCAAGTTTACTTGAATATTTTTCACAGCGAGCGAAAGTATATTCTATTATGAAATCAAATATAGGTAAGATTTGCGAAAAAACCTAACATATTTTATAACGCAACTTTTCTCTATATAATATTTTTCTTAAATTTGCACCGACAAGGCCAACAACCTTGTTGCTACATTTGTAGGACTTTTATTAATCGAAGCGTTTTTGCTTTATCCTTTACAAGAAATTCGCCAAATTTTACACAGAGAAGGATAATGCAGTCACAAAACGCCTATGCTTGCTTGTATCCACCCCGGCAAGGGGGATTGTTATATAGGCAATGCGTGGGGTGGGCTGTTTATTTCTCTGTTGGGCGTTTGGCGATGCCTCTTGTAAGATAAACCGAACATCGTCCCACGCTTTTTTTTTATTTAACCACCTCAATGGGGATGTGAGAGGAGAAAACAATTTAATTATGAGAAAAACATTCCGGCTTTTTGTTACTTTCGTAGCATTGTTTGTAACAATCTCAACTTTCACATCTTGCGAGGATAATGGTTCCGGAAACACTAATCCGTTAGTAGGCAAATGGCAATGCAAAAATCATTACAATGGTGGTGCCGACTACTATACATTTACTTCCGATGGACAATATACTTGGGATGGCCCCAATGATTCTTGGGGAACAGACTTTGGAAAATATGCTTACAATAGAGAGTTGGGAACTATGACATTCACATCTCTCAAAGGCAATCACCCCGGAGGACTAACTACTATCACCTATATGGTATTGGAAATCAACAATGAATATTTCATTATTATGGATAACGACGGTGATTCTTATACCTATTTCAAAGTTGGCAATAATAATAATAATAACGACAATAAACACAAGGGCCATGAGTATGTAGATATGGGACTATCGGTCAAGTGGGCAACTCACAATGTGGGTGCTGATGCTCCCGAAGATTTTGGCAACTATTATGCTTGGGGCGAAACAAAAACAAAATCGGAATATACCCCAGAAAATAGCTTGACTTACGAAAAACCTATGGGCGATATAAGTGGCGATCCTACATACGATGCGGCAAGAGCCAACTGGGGCGGAACGTGGAGAATACCTACAAAGGATGAGATGGAGGAATTGTTAAATAATTGCTCCCCAAAAGCAATTACACAAAATGGCGTAAACGGATTTAAAGTAACCAGCAACATCAATGGCAATAGTATTTTCTTGCCGGCCGCAGGAGGATATAATGAGGCATTATTCGTAATGAATAATGAAATCGGTGGCTATTGGATTTCTTCTCCCTATGGAGATATTGATGATAACGATTTTGAAACCGCTTCTATATTACTGATAGTTACAGTTAATAATCCATCCGTTGATTTGGGTTGGACCTCTCGTTACATAGGCTCTTCCATCCGCCCTGTATGCGATTGAAGTGACAAGAACATAACAGCTAAATTCCAATCCCCATTGCCAATATAAACTATCGGCGGTGGGGATTATTTCTTATCCATTGCCCATTCTCATGCAAGTTCTTCTTAATGGTTTGATACTCAAAGAATCTTAATCAAACTACATCAAATATACCAACAAACGAGCGAGAAACAAGAAATTTACTTCAATGTTTTTCACAGCGGGTGCAGTATATTTCTTCTCTACCACATCACCTTGGCAGTGGCACCGCTGTTGAGGCGGGCTATCTTATGCTACAATTATACGACCATTTCTTATCTTTATAAGATTTTCTCGGGAAGCATATATGTTATATAGTAGAGTTAACGGCGTGAATGAGAGAGGATAAAAAAGAGGTTACACCTCGATTGTGAAGTGTAACCTCAATTGTGTGGTTTATTCTCTTATATTAGAGAGAAGCGATGTCAAATTTGGCAAACTCCATGTCTTTAGCGGCCTTATCGCGCATGTTGGCGTCGAGGCGGAAAGATTGACGGAGATTTGAAGTTACCATTTGTTGGTTGTTTGTGCGAGCACCCAATACAGCGAGCAAGTAGTAGGTAGTTGCGTCGGGAGTGGGGATAGCAGCCAATGTTGTGCGTGCTTTGTTGTAGTCTTTAATCATGATTTGAGCCAAAGCAGCGTTGTTGCTCTTAGAGTTGCCAAAAGCTTTTGCAGCTGCATTGTAGTCGCCTTTCTTGAGGTAGAATACACCCATAGCCTCATCAACTTCAGGTACATCACCGGCTTTGCCGAGTGCGGCAGCGGCATCATTATACTTGCCATCCAACATTTTGATAAGACCTTGGTTCATGATTACTTCGTCGGAAGTGGGAGCGATTTTGGCAGCTTTATTGAAGAGATTAGAAGCTGTTTCATATCGGCCGGCTTTGTAATACATCATACCCAAGTTGTTGTAGCCGCGATAGTCTTCGGGATAGATTTCGGTTACCTTTTGGTATATAGCTGTTTTCTCATTTGCATTTTTGGTGATAGCTGCAGCATAAAGCAATTCATCGACAGAGAGAGATGCGGGATTTGACTCAACGAGAGCCAATATCTCAGCGTCAGACTTGCCTATCACGTTGATAGTGGCAGTGATGCGAGAACGACGCAATTGAGGGAGAATTTCTTCGGCCAAGTCGGCATAGATAGAAGAGAGATTCTTGATTTCACGCTCACGTTGCTCGGGGTCGCTGTACATCTCAAGTACGCGGAGAATTAAGTTCTTGTCTTGGATGTTGGAGGCGGCAACAAGTTCGCGGAAACCTTCCCAGTCCTCAGCGGTAAATTCTGCGGTGAGGTCGGCTTCAATATTGTCTTTCTTCCATTGTTTTTTCATCATCTTTACAGTGTTGTCCTCACGACCTTCGGCAAGGCGGGTGTTGAGGTCGAGGTTACCATCGGGCGAAGCGTATGAAGAGATGTTTACGTTCTCAATCTCCAGGTGTTGAGCATCATTGGCCAAGCGAAGACGCTCGTTGAGATTGTTGATATCTTCCGATTTCAACTCTTGAGCACGAATGTTGGTTTGTTGAATGAGGAACTTGATGTCTGCTGTATATTTCTCTTTGATAATGCGTTGGAATTTGTCGGCTGTGATGGCGGGCTCTACTGTAGCAACACTTGCCAACTCGGCTGTAGCCAATACGCCTTCAGCAACTTTTACGCGGGGCAATTCATAAGTTTTATTGCCTTGCTCGATGTTAAATGCGAGGTAAAGAGCCGACTCTTGCATCTCGGGGATGTAGCCGAATGCTACGGGCATTGTGACAACGCCACCGGCCTTGTAAGAGATAGATTGGTCGTTACCTTTTACTTTCTCGCCTTGGTATGTAAAGGGTGTTCCGGCTGTTTCACCTTCGGCATATACCATGTAGGGAGTTACGGTTACAACGGCATTTTTGTCAAAGTACTTTTCGGGGAATGTACCGGTTACGGTTGCTGTTACCATGCCACCCTTGGCTTCCAGGGGTGAGGGGTTTACTTTAAAGTAATCTGCCGAGAGGGGGGTCATCTCTTTGTTACAACCTACCAATGTCATGAGGCAGAGCAGGAGCAACGGGAATGTTAGATTTCTTCTCATAATGTTAATGTATTAAATGTGTTAATAGTTTGTTTTACATAATTTTCAAGCTACAAAAATAACTAAAACTTATATATAAATGGTTATGTTTGAAAATTTTTTTTGTTAATTTAAAAAACGAAACAAAATTATACAAATGCACAGATGCCTGTCTAAGGTTTGTTGCGAGGGTGGTGTCTGATGATTTCTTCTCGAAGAAAATGCCGATCAAGGTGTACGTAAACCTCTGTGGTTGTTATGCTTTCGTGCCCGAGCATTTTCTGTATGGCTCGCAAGTTTGCTCCATTTTCGAGCAAATGTGTGGCAAATGAGTGGCGTAAAGTGTGTGGGCTTACACGTTTTTTGATGCCACAACGTTCGCAGGCATCGCGCACGATGTAGAATACCATTACGCGGCTCATGTGTCGTCCGCGTCGGTTCAAGAACAGAAAGTCTTCTTCTCCCGGCTTGATGTCGAGCTCGTTACGGTATTGCATATATTGCTTTATCTCCTCAATGGCGGTGTACGAAATGGGTACAAGGCGTTGTTTGTTACCTTTGCCATTGACACAAATATATTCATCTTCGAGGAAGAGTTGCGAAAGTCGTAGGTTGATTAACTCCGACACACGTATACCGCAACTGTATAGTGCCTCCAATATGGCGCGGTTGCGATGCCCCTCATAGGTTGTGGGGTCTATAGATGCTATCATGGCGTTAATCTCATCTACGGTGAGTATTGTGGGCAGATGTCTTCCCAATCGGGGTGTTTCGAGCAGCTCGGAGGGGTCTTTTTCGATAAGCCCTTCGAGAAGAACAAATCTGAAAAAGGATTTGATGCCGGATATTACCCTTGCCTGTGACCGCACGCCTATACCTACATCTTGCAGTGTACACACAAAGTTGATAAGTGTTTCGTGTTCTATCTCTTGCCATGACATGTTGGTTGTGTCGAGATAGCGCAACAACTTTTCTATATCGTCTATATATGCCTCTATAGTATTGTCGGACATGCCTTTTTCGAGTCGCAAATGGACTATATATCTGCGTATTATGTTATCTCGCGTAGTGGTGGCCATTTAATTCCGATTTTTTTTCTACTTTTGCACAAGTTGTTGGACTGATATGGTGTATGTAGGTACAGCTCTATAGTTGTCTCCTATACACGACAAAGATACAGAATCTAACCCGAATGAACAAATTTGTAAAATTATAAACCCATAAAACGGTTATGAATATACTTATTATTAATGGACCCAATCTCAATCTGCTTGGTCGACGACAAACGGATATATATGGCACACGCAATTTTGAAACATATCTCGAAGAGTTGCAACAATTGTATCCTCAACATCGCATAGAGTATTTTCAATCAAATTGCGAAGGCGCAATCATCGATCGCATCCAAGCCGATGGCTACTCGGTCGATGCCATTATTCTCAATGCCGGAGCCTATACGCACACATCTATTGCCATTGCCGATGCCATTCGCGCTATCAGTGCACCGGTCATAGAGGTGCATATTTCCAATATCAATGCGCGCGAGGCATATCGTCGTGTGTCGTATATCGCCGAGGTGTGCCGAGGTTCTATCATAGGTATGGGATTGGATTCGTATCGTTTGGCTGTTGAGGCTGTTGCCCACATTAATGCGTAATGTTATGTATGACGCTATAGAAGAGTATATATGCAGACATATTGATGCGGCCGAACCGGCATTGGCTCAACTCGACCGTGATACACATGTGTATCATCTGCGTCCGCGCATGGTCTCGGGGCATTTGCAGGGTCGCATCCTTAAAATGCTGTGTCGTATGATACAGCCTCGCCGTGTGTTGGAGCTGGGCACTTTTACAGGTTATTCGGCACTCTGTTTTGCCGAGGGTATGCCCGAGGATGGGGAGGTGCACACTCTTGAGATAGATGATGAGGTAGAAGATTTTGCTTGCGAGCATTTCAAGCGTTCACCGTATGGACATAAAATAAAGATGATAATAGGCGATGCTCTCAAATCGATAGCAACTCTTACCGACACCTACGACATGGTGTTTATAGATGCCAATAAGCGCGACTATTTGCGTTATTATGAGGCTGTATTGCCATTGGTGCGTCCCGGTGGATTTATTCTTGCCGATAATACACTGTGGGATGGTAAGGTCGTTACCGAGCCCGAAAGTAAAGATGCGCAGACAGTAGGTATCGCTACCTTCAACAACTTTGTTGCCACCGATACGCGTGTAGAGAAGGTGATACTCCCCCTGCGAGACGGACTCACGATTTTGTGGAAAAAACCATGATAACATTTGCTCTATAGGCAATAAATGTGTTATTTTGCGCTATAAATTATTAAAGTAAAAGTATGGAAACAACAAGACAAAATAAAATAAGTCGATTACTGCAAAAGGAGTTGAGCGAGATATTCTTGAACGAAACGCGCAAGATGCCCGGAACGCTCGTTTCGGTAAGTGTCGTGCGTATCAGCCCCGACTTGAGTATTGCAAAGGCCTACCTGAGTATTTTCCCTTCGGAGAAAGCTCAAGACACAATCGAGGCAGTAAATGCTTCGTCTCGTGAGATACGTTATCAATTGGCGCAAAGAGTGCGTTTTCAATTGCGCAAAATGCCCGAGCTGCACTTCTATCTCGATGACTCTCTTGACTATATAGAGAATATTGATAACCTCCTTAAGAAATAATCCTTTACAAGCATGCGCCTTGCCCTTCGCATAGCCTCGCGTTACCTCTTCTCCAAGAAGTCGCACTCTGCTATCAACATTATCTCTATGATATCGGTGTGTGGTGTGGCTATCATTACGGCGGCACTTATTTGCACATTGTCGGTCTATAACGGATTTTCGCAGCTGATAGGTTCGTTGCTATCCGATATACAGCCCGATGTGAAAATCCTGCCGGCATCGGGTAAGACTATCGATGGTATGCTCCCGGTATGGGAGGAAATTGCGACTTGGGATGAAGTGACCTATATAACCCCCGTTATAGAGGATATAGCCCTTGCCGTGTACGACCGTCAGCAACCTGTCAATGTCAAGGGCATACCCGATGACTATAACGAGGGTATACCTCTTTCCAATGCGATATTGTCGGGCGACTATGTATTGCGAGACGAGGTTACATCTTATGCCATACCGGGTGCGGGCGTGGCCTCACGCATAGAGGCCGGAGTCAACTATTCGCGACCTATTGAGCTGTATGCTCCGCGTCGTTACGGTCGTGTCAATCTTGCCAATCCTACAACTTCATTCGTGACGCAACGATTTTATGTCTCATCGGTATTTTTTACCAATCAAGCCGAGTATGACGACAACCTTGTGTATATACCTTTGGATGATGCCCGCACTCTTTTTGATTATCCTACCGAGGCTACAGCTTATGAAATAAGTACGCAAGATGAAGTTTCGACACAACGAGTCATAGAAAAGTTGTGCAAAATTCTGGGTGAGCAATATGTTGTACAAGACCGCCTTATGCAGAGTGGCGAGTTGTTTCGCTGGATACAAATAGAGAAGTGGATTACATTCCTTATACTCGCCTTTATATTGCTTATAGCCACCTTTAATATTGTAGGCTCATTGACTATGCTCATTGTCGATAAGCAAGATGATATAGCAACCCTGCGCAAGTTGGGTGCCAACGATAGTCTTATCACCAATATCTTCATGGCCGAAGGATGGCTTATTTCGATGTTGGGGGCATTATCGGGCTTGGTCATAGGAGTATTGCTCTGTTGGTTGCAACAAGAGTACGGGTTGTTGCGATTGGGCAATTCCGGAGCTTTTATTGTAGATGCATACCCTGTTCAGCTGCAATGGTTTGATACAACGGTTGTTACCTTAGTGGTTCTCCTGTTGGGAGCTGTCACCGCCGGCTATCCGGCCAAGATATTGCGACGTAAGCTCGGTGTGTAATACGATCTGTTATAATCGGTATTGAAATTTCTGTAAACCGCACCTAATATTTACGAAAAAAGAAAAAAAACAAACTATTCTTATGGTTTACCCGAAAAAGATATGTATCTTTGAAAGTTGTTAACTTTAAGAACCGATGAAGCACATCATTTTACCCGACAATCGCCCTCGCAGGTTGGTCTTCTATTTAGCGATGGAAGAGTATGTAGCGCGTTGTCTTGACGAGAAAGAGTGCTTCTTCATGTGGCAAGTTGCTCCTACCGTAATCTTTGGTCGCAATCAAGTGCTCGAGGCCGAGATAAATCTTCCCTACTGTAAAGAGAATAATATCGCAATATTCCGCCGCAAAAGCGGTGGCGGTTGTGTATACTCCGATATGGGCAACATTATGTTGTCGTATATCAAGGATGGTGACTCGGTGGGTTTTGTCTTTGATACATATATGCGTCGAGTAGCCTTCGCATTGCAAAAAGCCGGTATTGCGGCACAAGTGTCGGGGCGCAACGATATATTGGTCGATGGTCGCAAGGTTTCGGGCAACGCTTTCTATCAACTTCCCGGTCGTAGCATTGTACATGGAACAATGCTCTTTGATACAAATTTTGACCATCTTGTAAACGCAATTACGCCCTCAAATAAAAAGCTCAAAAGCAAAGGCGTAGCATCTGTGCGACAACGTGTTACCAATCTTGTTGAGCATACCGATATGAGTATTGACGAGTTCAAGAAGCATCTGATCGATACCCTATGCGACGGAGAGCGTATGCTCACCGAGGATGAGATTCTTGCCATAGAAGAGATAGAGCGTACATATCTCGATGACGACTTTATATATGGTCGCAATCCGCGTTACAGTTTCAACACAGGTATGTGTCGTTGTAAAGCCGGAGAGGTAGGTGTAGAGATAGACCTCCGCCATGGCCATATTGAGACTATAGAACTCAAAGGCGACTTCTTTGTGTTGAGAGAGTTCTCACAAGAGTTGAATACACTATTACGGGGCAAGCCCTTTGAGAAAGAGGCCATGCAAGAGGCATTGCAAAATTTCAATCTCGACACATTTATCAAAGATTTGACAACACAAAATCTAATAGAAATAATATTTACAGAAACCAATTAATAACAGAAACCTATGGACAATCTATTAAAAACCTGTCTTTATGACAAACATGTGGCTCTTAAAGCACAAATGAGCCCCTTTGCAGGCTATATGATGCCTATACAATATACTTCTATAGTTGAGGAGCATGAGGCTGTACGCAACAATGTAGGTATGTTTGACGTATCGCACATGGGCGAAATCTATGTTTCAGGTCCCGATGCCGAAAAATTTGTCAACTATATTTTCTCTAACCAAGTAGCCGGTATGCCTGTTGGCAAAGTGCTCTATGGTTTTATGCTCTATCCCACAGGTGGTGTTGTAGACGACTTGCTTGTATATCGTATGCAAGCCGACAATACTTTCCTATTGGTTGTCAATGCTTCAAACATTGCCAAAGACTATCAATGGGTGTATGAGCAAAGCAAAGGTTTTGATGTAAAAGTGCAAAATGCGTCGGACGATATAGCTCAAATAGCACTCCAAGGTCCCAATGCCGAGAGTGTAGCTGTTAATCTGTTGGGGCTTCCCGTTGCCGACCTTGAGTTCTATACATTTAAGGAACTTGAGTATAATGGCCACTATCTCATTGCAAGCCGCACAGGTTATACCGGCGAAGATGGCTTTGAGTTGTATGCCGACCACGAGACAATCTTGGCTTTGTGGGATAAGCTCTATGACGAAGGTAAAGTAGCCGCTTGCGGTCTTGGTTGTCGCGACACATTGCGCTTTGAGGCCGGATTGCCTCTTTATGGTCATGAGATTGATGTCGATATTACTCCTGTTGAGGCCGGTTTGAGCATGTTTGTCAAGCTCGACAAAGAGAACGACTTCTTGGGTAAAGAGGCTTGCGCTCGTCAAAAGGCCGAAGGCGTAACTCGCAAATCGGTAGGTATAGAACTTCACGACAAGGCAATACCCCGTGCCGAATATGAAGTAGAAGTTGATGGTAAAGTTGTAGGTCGTGTCACAACCGGTTATCGCTCAATCTCTACCGACAAGAGTGTATGTGTAGCTCTCGTTGACAAAGAATATGCCGCTATGGGTAGCGAGGTGGAAGTACGTATCCGCAAGAAGACTTTCAAAGGCACTATCTGCAAGCGTCGTTTCTATGAAGCAAAATATAAAAAATAATTCTAATCCTAAATAAACAAAAATATTTAACCTTTAAAAACGAAAATATTATGAGCACAGTATTGAATGGTCTGTATTACAGCGAATCACACGAATGGGTAAAAGTAGAAGGTAATATCGCTATCGTAGGTATCACCGACTATGCGCAACATGCATTGGGTAACATCGTGTATGTAGATATGCCCGAGGTTGATGACGAAGTAGCTAAAGAAGAGGATTTTGGTGCTGTAGAGAGTACAAAAGCTGCCAGCGACCTTATCTCTCCCGTTAGCGGTACTGTTGTTGAGATAAACGAAGCTCTTGAAGATAATCCCGAACTTATCAACGAGAATGCTTTTGAGAACTGGATTATGAAAGTAGAAATGAGCGATGCCGCCGAGCTTGAAGGCTTGATGGATGCTGCTGCTTATGAGGCTTTCTGCGCTAATGAACACTAATCTGTTTTGATTATGAGTTTCTCTTATTTTCCCCATACCGAGGAAGATATACAAGCTATGTTGGCTCGTATCGGCATGAAGTCACTCGATGACTTATATGCCGATATACCTCAAAGTGTATACTTCTCGGACGACAAGGAGTATGACCTTCCATCGGCATATAGCGAAGAAGAAATACGTCGTCGCTTTGCCGAGTTGGAGAGTCGTAATCGCAACCTCACCATATTTGCCGGTGCCGGTGCTTACGACCACTATGCTCCCTCGGTAATCCCCTATTTGTTGCAACGCTCTGAGTTTATCACTGCCTATACACCTTACCAAGCCGAGATCTCGCAAGGTACATTGCGCTATATCTTTGAGTTCCAAAGCATGATAGCATCTCTTACCGGTATGGATTGTAGCAATGCCTCTATGTACGATGGCGCAACTGCCGCTGCCGAGGCTGTGATGATGGCTCTTGCTTCTACTCGTAAGAAAACACGTGTACTCGTGGCCGATACGTTGCCCGTGAATGTGCGCCGTGTGATAGATACTTATGCCAAGTATCGCGGTATCAATATCACTACATTGAAACATGTCGATGGTGTGACTTCTCTCGATGCCGTCAAAGCCGAACTCGTGGCCGGTGATGTTGCCGGTTTGTTGGTTCCTGCTATCAATAAGTATGGTATTATCGAAGACTTCACAGGTTTTGCCGATGCTATGCATGAGCAAAAGGCTCTCTTCATGGTGTATGCCGATCCTTCGGCTCTTGCTGTTGTTAAGACTCCCGGTGAGTGGGGTGCCGATATTGCTTGCGGTGATGGCCAAACACTGGGTATGCCCATGAATTATGGTGGCCCTTATGTTGGTTTCTTGGCATGCAAGAAAGAGCATGTACGCAAGTTGCCCGGACGTGTGGTAGGTGCTACCCGCGATGTAGATGGCAAACGCGCATTTGTGCTCACATTGCAAGCTCGTGAGCAACACATACGTCGTGAGAAGGCTACCAGCAACATCTGTTCTAACCAATCGCTCATGGCACTGTATGTAACCATCTATCTTGCCTTGATGGGTCCCAAAGGTCTCAAAGAGGTAAATGAAATGAGCTATGGTGGTGCACACGAATTGTACAATCGCCTTATTGCTACCGGTAAGTTTACACCCGTGTTTGACAAGCCCTTCTTGAAAGAGTTTGTCCTCAACACAACCTTGCCCGTTGATAAGTTGCAAGAGGCGTTGCTCCGCGAAGGTATCTTCGGTGCATTGCAAACCGAGGAGGGCTACGTATCGTTCTGTGTGACAGAGCGTCGTACTCCCGAAGAGATAGACCGATTAATTAATGTCATAAATACACTGTAAACCATGAAATACTACGATAGATTAGTTTTCGAATTATCGAAAGAGGGACGTATAGGTTATTCACTCCCCCGCAACCCATGGACACAGCATACTTGTGACATTCCCGAGGGTCTGCGTCGTAATACCGATACAGGTTTGCCTCAAGTTGATGAGTTGGGTGTGGTGCGTCACTATACCAACTTGTCAAATATGAACTTTGGTGTTGATACCGGTTTCTATCCTCTGGGTAGTTGTACAATGAAGTACAATCCCAAAATCAACGATGAAATGGCCGGGCTCAACAGTTTTAAAAACTTGCACCCGTTGCAACCCGTGGAGACAGCACAAGGTGCACTTGAGCTTTACTACGAATTAAATCGCTCGCTTGCCACCATTACCGGTATGGCGGAGTGTACGCTCAACCCCTTTGCTGGTGCTCATGGAGAGCTTACCGGCCTGATGATTATGCGTCAATATCACATCTTGCGCGGTGATGTAAAACGCACCAAAGTTATCGTGCCCGATAGTGCTCACGGTACCAACCCAGCGAGTGCCGCTGTATGTGGATTGGATGTTGTTGAGGTGAAATCTCGCCCCGATGGTACTATCGACATCGAGTCGTTGCGCTCGCTACTCGATGATACTATTGCCGGTATCATGATGACCAACCCCAATACATTGGGCTTGTTTGAGACTCGTATTCTTGATATTGCTCAAATGGTGCACGATTGTGGCGGTTTGCTTTACTATGATGGTGCCAATATGAACCCCTTGTTGGGTCGTTGTCGTCCCGGTGACATGGGCTTTGATATCCTTCACCTCAACTTGCACAAGACCTTCTCAACACCTCATGGTGGTGGCGGACCTGGCTCGGGTGCTGTTGGTGTAGCTGCTCACCTCACCGAGTATTTGCCCAGTCCTCGCGTTATACGCAATGCCGAGGGTCGTTACGAGATATACAATGGTCCTGAGGCCATTGGTCAAATCTCGGGCTTCTTGGGTAACTACGCTGTATTGCAACGTGCATATACCTACGTTCTTTCATTGGGTAAAGAGAATATTCGCTATGCAGGTCCTTTGGCTACACTCAATGCCAATTACATCAAGGAAGAGTTGAAGAACGACTATAAGTTGCCTATCGACACATTGTGCAAGCACGAGTTTGTATTTGATGGTTTGGCCGATACATCTACAGGTGTTACTACCCTCGATATTGCCAAGCGTCTGCTCGACTACGGCTACCATGCTCCCACAATCTACTTCCCCTTGTTGTTCCACCAATCAATAATGATAGAGCCTACCGAGACAGAGTCGCTTGAGACTATCAACGAGTTTGTTACTATCATGAAGAAGATTGCCGAGGAGGCACGTACGATGCCCGACGAGTTGAAGACTGCGCCCCACAGTACACCTGTGCGTCGTCTTGACGAAACTACTGCGGCAAAGAACCCCATCCTCACCTATACCGAGTTGAAAAACCAAGCCGAATAGTCTATGCATACACCTCTTATAATAATAGGAGCCGGCCCCGGTGGTTACGAAACTGCTGTGCTGGCAGCTCAAAGAGGCATTGAAGTTGTTCTCATCGAGGCATGTGCCATTGGTGGCACATGCCTCAATGAGGGCTGTATACCCACCAAGGCTTTCTGCAAGAATGCTCAAGTTATCAATGACTTGAAAGAGGCAGAGTTGTATGGTATTGAGGGTGTGAGCTACAACTTCAATTTTGCCACTGTTACCGAGCGCAAGAACAACATTGTGTCGCAACTCAAGCAAGGTGTTGCAACGCTGTTGAGTCACAAACTCATACACCTTGTTGAGGGCAAAGCCAGCTTTGTCGATGCGCACACAGTAGAGGTAAACGGAGAGCAATATAGTGCCGACAACATCATCATTGCAAC
The DNA here is from genome assembly GCA_017522135.1 of Bacteroidaceae bacterium. Taxonomy (GTDB): domain Bacteria; phylum Bacteroidota; class Bacteroidia; order Bacteroidales; family Barnesiellaceae_A; genus Barnesiella_A. The sequence goes on along the minus strand of JAFXAB010000047.1, from coordinate 58,559 downwards.
CGGCTCGGTGAGCAAATTCTTGCCTATTGAGGGTGCACACCTCCCCGGTGTTCTTACCTCTAAAGAGATACTCGAACTTACCGAGATACCTCGCCGACTATGTGTGATAGGTGCCGGTGTTATAGGTTTGGAGTTTGCCTCTATCTTCAATAGCTTTGGCAGTGAGGTGACGGTGGTTGAGTTCTGCAAAGAGGTATTGCCTCGTTTCGATACCGATATTGCCAAGCGTCTCAAACAGAGCCTGTCGAAACGTGGCATAGAGATACTCACTCAAACGGGTGTTACTGCCATCAAGCAAGAGGGTGAAGAGATGTTTGTGTCGTACAATCGCAAAGGCAAAGAGGAGACTATTACAGTCGACCGAGTGTTGATGGCGGTAGGTCGTCGTGCCAATACCGACTCGCTCAATCTTGCCGATGTGGGTATTGAGTTTACTCCTGCAGGTATCAAGGTCAATGAGATGATGCAGACCAATGTTCCGCACATCTACGCTATAGGTGACGTAACTGGTGGTATTATGCTTGCCCATGCGGCTACATGGCATGGTATTAGAGCACTCAACCACATCTGCGGCAATACCAACGATGGTATTCGCCTTGATGTTATCCCCGGTGCGGTATTTACAGTCCCCGAGGTTGCCACTGTGGGACTTACCGAGGATGAGTGCAAGGACAAAGGTATCGATTACCGTTGTGGCAAGGCATTCTTCCGTGCCAACGGAAAGGCTTTGTGCATGAACGAGCCTGACGGTCTGTGCAAGGTGATTGCCGATGCCGATGGCAAGTTGTTGGGTTGTCACCTCTATGGTCCTCACGCAGCCGATTTGGTACAAGAGGTATGCGCTCTTATCTCTACAGGTGCAACTGTAGAGCAACTCAAGCGCATTATCCACACTCACCCCACATTGGGAGAGGTCGTACAGACTGCCGCTCACACTATGTAAAACAGTTGTTGCGATAAAACAGATTATCGAGGTCATCCTATTGTCGGATGTCCTCGATTTTTTTTAAACCTTATTTCGTTGTTGTATGTTGTAGTATGAAAATCTTATATTGCAAAAACTACTATGACAATGAAGAACATTCACGGAACAATTACCGAGCAAAATTTGCTCAAAGCCTTTGCAGGTGAGTCACAGGCTCGCAATCGTTACAATCTCTTTGCCGAGGTGGCCAAGAAGGAAGGGTACGAACAGATTATGGGTATTTTTGCCGAGACGGCCGAGCAGGAATATGCTCATGCAACACGTTTTTTCAAATTTCTCGATGGCGGTATGGTGACAATTACGGCCGAGTATCCGGCCGGTCGCATTGGTACTACCACCGAAAACCTTTTAGAAGCGGCCGAGGGTGAGAAAATGGAGTGGAGCGCGCTCTATTATGACTTTGAACAAGCTGCCATCGACGAAGGCTTTAAGGATGTTGCAGCAGCCTTTAAGCGCATTGCAGAGGTCGAGGCCTTCCATGAGTGGCGATATAGACGTATGTTGCAACGACTCGAAGATGGAACAATGTTTGTCCGTGCAGAACCTATCACATGGCAATGTCGCAATTGTGGATATATATATGAAGGGGTAAAGCCTCCCGTAGTGTGTCCGGCATGTCTGGCAGAGCGAGCATACTTTGAGCCCAAGCGCAACAATTACTGACCTATTATAGTGAAAGAAGGCCTGCCAATAATTATTGGCAGGCCTTTCTATAGTGAAACTAAAAGTTATCTCTTTGCTTATTATTCTTCAACGGGAGCAAGTTTTACAGTGAAGTGACGCATGAGTTCTGTTTCCCATACAATCTTCACACCGTGCTTAATCTCGTTGCGACGGTCGTATACATTCTTCAACGCAGCGGCGATAACGTCCATGTGGTTGTTGGTGTATACACGACGAGCGATACAGAGACGAAGGAGGTCGAGACCACCGAAACGGTTTTCACGAGTTACGGGATCGCGGTCGGCAAGGATATAGCCAATCTCGCAACCACGGATACCGGCCTCACGATAAAGCTCGATAGCGAGTGTTTGAGCGGGGAATTCCTCTTTGGGAACGTTTGTGAGTACGCGGTCAGCGTCAACGAAGATAGCGTGACCACCTACGGGACGTTGGTAAGGAATACCATACTCGTCGAGTTTGGCAGCGAGGTATTGTACTTGTTTGATACGAGTTTCGATGTTGTCGAGCTCAGTGTTCTCGTCAAGACCAACAGCGAGAGCATCCATATCACGACCGTTAAGACCACCGTAAGTCAAGAAGCCTTCGAAGGGGATACAGAAACGTTTAGCACCTTCGTAGAAGTCTTCGTGGCGAGTAGCGATGAAACCACCCATGTTTACGAGACCGTCTTTCTTGGCCGACATTGTCATAGCATCGGCATAAGTGTACATCTCTTTTACGATTTCTTTGATAGTCTTGTCGGCGTAACCGGCCTCACGAGTTTTGATGAAGTAAGCATTCTCAACGAAACGTGCAGAGTCGAATACTACGCGTTTGTTGTACTTCTCAGCAATAGCTTTAACGGCACGGAGGTTCTCCATAGAAACGGGTTGACCACCGGCTGTGTTGTTGGTTACTGTTACGATAACGAAAGGAATTTTGTCAGCATTCTCAGCCAATACTTTTTCAAGCTTAGCGGGGTCAACGTTACCTTTGAAGGGGTGCTCGAGTTGAGTGTCCTTAGCCTCGTCGATAGTGCAGTCGATAGCAAATGCTTTGCGGCTTTCGATGTGACCCTTTGTTGTATCGAAGTGAGAGTTGCCGGGAACAATGTCACCTGCCTTTACGAGGTGGCTGAAGAGTACGTTCTCGGCACCACGACCTTGGTGTGTAGGTATTACATACTCAAAGCCGGTGAGGCGGGTAATAGTGTCTTTCAAGCGGAAGAAAGAAGACGAGCCAGCATAGCTTTCGTCACCCATCATCATGGCTGCCCATTGACGGTCGCTCATCGCGCCTGTACCAGAGTCTGTAAGACAGTCGATGTATACGTGGTCTGATTTCAAGTTGAACAAGTTGTAGTGAGCTTCTTTGAGCCATTGTTCACGCTCTTCGCGAGTACTTTTGCGAAGGGGTTCTACCATCTTGATTTTCCAAGATTCTGCAAATGGTAATTCCATATCAAAAATATTTATAAAATTAATGTGTATATTGCCTGATTTCTTTCAATGTCGAACTAAGGTGTTTGTTCTCTCTTTCTTCACAGTGCTTTAGCACTGCAAAGGTAGCGATTTATTGTGAAAGAACACTTCTTTTTATCAAAAAAAAAGAACTAATTATGTTTCTTAAATGCATCGAATATGTCGGCATGATAGATGTTATCTTCTTCTTTTTGATGGCTGGCATGCCATACCTGAGAGAGAAATGGGTTGTGTCGTGCTTCGCGGTCGTATTGCCAAGGCATCGGAAAACACTCGGGGCACCAATGGCCTCCTAATAGTATGAGTGCCGGTGTGGCTTTAAATCGATGACCGTCGTAGCATTCCCATTCGAGTGGTGTATAGATGTCGCCTTCAGTCATGCTCTCCGATATGCACTTGCCTCCTCGCCACATGGCTGCTTGTTGCATGTCGTCGATGTTCCACTCGCTTATGGGCTTGTACTCTTTGTATCCATGATTGAGTAGACGTGGTGTCTCATCGGGGCGAGAGAGGTCGGTATGTTCCCAATCGGGCAGTTTTTCCCATGCCTCACGTGAGCCGAAGTAGGCCGTAATGTGTTGTTCGTCGTTGTCTTCTATCCAGCTCATCGTGCCGAATGGGCGTGTATAGGTAAGAGCTTTCATGCCGGCCTTGATAAGGGATGCCGGTACAATCTTGGCTAATGAGAAGAATGAAGGGAGTTGCTTGCTTAGTGATTCGAAGTATTTCTCTATAGGTATGTTGGCTCGGAAGTGCAGATACTCTTCGAGGACATCGGCATCGCTAAACCAATAGCCGTGGAAGTTGCGTGTGGCAAACCACTTGCGCTCGAATACTTGTTCGGGTGGCGGACACGATAATGACTTGAGAAGTAGTGACTCAAATTCATAGAGTGTGAGGCGGTAATGCTTGCCGCTACTGATGTTATAAAAGCGTCGCCAGAAGGCTTCGGGTAGTTCGGTATCGCACACTCTGGCCAGAAGTCGACCCGAGTCTTCGACTGTTGCCCATTCCAATACACCGTCTACAGGTACGTGGAAAGTAATGGGGTCGGCTCCGTTCAAGATAAGTTTGGGGTATAGTATTCCGGTTTGTCGTAGTGATACCCAATGTTTCAGTCCCGACTCGGCAAAGATGCGCTCGGCGATACATTTCGATATGGCATAGTGGTCGTATACACTCACGTTGATGGGGTCTCCGGTGCGTCCCCAGTGAATAGGTGGGCATCGATGGCCGGTTTGTGCCACGCTACCTATATACACGACACGTATTTCATCGGCATTGGGTTGTGCTTTCACTGCTTGTACAATGTTTTCGGCGGCTGTTATATTTACTCGCAGTGTCTCCTCGGGGTATCTGTCGGCTTTGGGTGAAACCATACCGCCCACGTGCAATACGTAGTCGGCTCCTTTTACGCTTTCTTCTACATCCTCATAACAAGTGAGGTCACCCCATACGATGCGAATAAATGGCAGGGGTGCGTATAGGCGCATTTTGCGACGATTCTTGGCCGATGGGCGCACCAATAGGGTAATGTCGAATTTATCATTTAATTTTACAAGTTCCTTAAGGCCGGCACTGCCCATAACTCCGGTCGATCCGGTAAGTAATATCGTTTTCTTCATACTCCTACTATTCTCAAATGTGAGGTAAAGATACTAATTCGTATGTAATTTTGCAATGTGTATCTACGTATTTCATGATGAGTATGGCTCCTCTTTGCAGAAAACAGTTGTTGCCAATCATATATAAAAAGGAGGGAGTCACTTCTCTCTTGCGTATGAAGTGACTCCCTCTTTCGTGTAGCTAATCAGGTAATCAGTTTATCACTATTTTTGCGTCAAACGTGTTGTCGGCACATTGCACTTTTACAATATAAAGTCCGTTGTGTAAGTGTGACAGTTCTATAATTTGTCGGTACAGGTTGTTGCCATTATATGCTCCTACAAGCATACCATTGGTGTTGTATATCTGTACATTTTCGATTGCCGATGATGCTGATACCAATAATTGGCGACCGGCTATCATCGATATTGCAATCTCTTCCGAGTGGTTCTTGTTTACTCCGAGGTTGTCGGTGATATATACCTTAAAGTTGTCTATAATCATGTAACCATCACCGGCACCATCGTAAATAATACGGAACATAGGTGTTGCATTTTCTACTGCCGAGGTAATGTCGATATTGTATTGATAATCGGTAATATCTTCGGGGTAAATATCGGCATACCATTCCCACGATTCTCCTGTATCATAAGAGATCTCGACACATACGTATGAAGATTCCCATGCCGAGTAATAGTCCATTGTGCATGAAAGTATTACGCTCTCACCTTCGGGGATGCTTGTGTTATCGAAGATAGGTGTGGTAATAGAACAGATGAGGTTGATAAATTCGTTGGCTTCACTCGATATGGAGGCAAAGTTGCCTTTTACTTCGGTGCATGGAGTTGCTATTTCAAACCAATTGTCAAATCGCCAATTGAACATGGGATCGATTTCATTAAGAACTTCAATCATCCAGTTGTCGGGTGTAAGATCTCCGTTAAACTCTTGAGTGTAGGGCAACTCTGTTATGGCATAGTCATTGACCAAAATGTTTTGCTGTATGGGCAGTGAAAGCTCGCCGTCGCTATACGAAGCCTTTACCGAATAGGTATAAACACCGTTAATGTTTTCATTATCGATGTAGGTAAGAGTTTCGCCGGCGGGGATATTGGCTATCTCCTTATTGCCACGATATACTTTGTATGACTCTACTGTGAAGTCGGACTCTTTTGCCTTCTGCCATGAGAGTGTAACGATGCCGTTATCAACGACAGCTTCAAGGTTGCGTGCCGGGTAGCGGGTGTTCATGGCAACTTGGTCGCCAATGCGTTGCGATTCGCCATAGGGGTATTCGTATACAGCAGCGACCTCGTATGTATATACACCTTTTGCTACCCATGTGTTGCCAAATTCGCCAAGAGGTATTTCAACACCTGCCAAAATTCCATTTACGTATATCGAATAGCATGCCGGTTTTCTATTGCCTTCGGGTGCATCCCATGTTATAATTACTTCGCCCCAACCTTCTTCGTCGTAGTACTCACTTGTTACTTGCACATTGGTGGGTGCATTAAAGGTGCTCTCGGCTATAGTTACCTGTATTGTTGCTGCCTCTGAAATGCCTTGCTCGTTTACGGCCTTTACCTCATAGGTGTATGTGCCGGCTTCTTTATCGCTTATGTCTATATAGGAGAGTGAACACAATTTGTCGGCAAGAAGTTGGCCTTCAAGAAATACTTGGTAGTATGATGATGGCTCGTCATTTTCTTGAGCTGCAAAGCGACGATTGAGGCTTGTTGAGTTGTTGCTGTTAAATACTTTGTAAGATTGCATTGAGTCGCTTATGTCGCGATGCGTGTGTTGTCTTGTGCTGTGCATTGCGTCGCTTGATGAGCCATTTGATGAAATAACTACATCGTCGATAGTCCATGAGAAATATAGTGTCGACCACTCGTTTTCCATGTCACTTTGGGCATGAAATGCGATGCGAGTATTGGGCGTAGGTTCTCCTAAGTATAGCGACACTTGTTGCCAATCGTCCAATCCATTGTGATGATTGCGTGCATCCCATATTACTTCCCAAGTCTCTCCGCCATCGTGGCTCAATTCTACACAATACTTGTCGACAAAGTCGGAGAATTGAGCATATTCAAGAATCATCGGGTTGATGTAATACCAGAAGTCGAGATATACGGCATCGTTGTATATGGGCGATATGAGTCTTTCGTCTTGATTGTAAACAATACCTTCGTGGTATCCCATATCCATATATACCATTGCACTGCTTTCACCCTCTTTTATGTAATACTGCCAGTTGTCCAACTCTTTAAAGTCGTCGGTGGGGTAGTGAAACCAAGAGCATCGGTAATCGGTGGTATTGAAAGATTGTACTTCCCAACCATCTGAGGGGAATTTTTCGCCTTCAAAACCCTCGTGTGTCAATATCGCATTGTTATCTCCTCTTTGCCATGACAGAGATACTTTGCATCCTTCCACTTCGGCTTGCAGATTGATGGGTGTAGCCGGTGCTTGTGCCATCAGTGATAATACTGTTCCCATTGTCACCAGCAATGAGAGGCCTACTCTTTTTTTGTGTTCCATGATAATAGAGTTAAAATGGTTTATAATAATGTTGTCAGATTATTTTTTTGTGTGTTAATCTTTGTAGGTAGGGCAAATTTATATAATACAAAAGATAGTTGCAATCTTTTATAAAAGACAAAATTTCTATTTCGAGAAATAGAAAGAAAAATCACGAAAAAGTGAGTCAAGGCCCTCATACTCTTTCTTTTGATATTTTTTGATACATCGATGGTTTGATGCCGGTGTATTGTGTAAAGACGCGAATGAAGTTGGCCTGCGATTTGTATCCGACGCTTTCACTTATAGCCTTTATAGTGTATAGACCATAATTCTCGTTATCCGAGATGCGTTTCATGGCAACTTTTACTCTACACTCGTTGAGTAATGTACGGAAATTCATGCCATATTCGTCATTTATTACTTGCGATACATATCGAGTGTTGCTGCCTATTAGAGTGGCAAGTCGGGCTATATTGAACTCATTGTTGCATATTTCTTCTTCATTGGCCATAACCATAATGATACCTTGCAGAATGTGCATCCGCAATTCATTGGAAATGCTCATACCCGAGTCGTGGCTCTTTGTATCGTCGACAGGGTCTTTTTCTGCAGCGACAGTAGGTTGGGGTGTTGTCTCGGCAGTGCTTGTCTCGTATATACTTCGTAGCGAGAGCAACCGTTTTTTATAGTATTCCTCGCGTTTCAAGGCCTCTTGATTGCGATTATATAACTCGTTGTAGGCCGATGAAAGATGTCGTTTCTGTTTCCATATATATGCCAGGAGTATACACCCCAAGAGTAGTCCGGTGGATATGGTCAATATGAGCAGGCGTTGTTGAGATATCTTTTGTTCGTCTTGATGTTTTTGTTCGGTGAGTTGTGATATTATCTCGTTATTACTATCGAGTTCGTACAAAAATTGGGCATTCTTGAGGCTGTTAAATTCTCTTTGATTGAATATTGAGTCATTCAGTTCTATATAGAGTGTCTTGTAGAATTGATGATTGCGATTGTCTTTTTTACGCTCGTATATGCCGGCTAAATTTCCCAGTGAAACAGCCAACAAGTCTATGGTACCTGTTTTGCGTGCAAGCAATTCGTTGAGGTGAAAATATTTCAATGCCGAGTCAAGTTCATTGGTGTGTACATATATTTTGGCGAGACCGTTGTATGCCGCACCGATGCATTGCGTACCGAGGTTTTTGCTATTGGCTACTTGTGCGGCTTGTTGATAGTAAGCTATGGCTTCGTGGGTTTTTTTCTCGCTCGATAGTAATATGGCGTTGCTTATGAGTAGGTCGTAACGATACCTTATGCGATTGTCCTCTCTATTGGCTCTCAGCAACTCGAAGTATTTTCGAGCATCTTCGGTCTTTTCACAATAGCATAGTGCGCATATAAGGTTGTTGAGGGCATGATTGTATAGTGCAATATCGTTACATTGACGGGCTACATCGGCCGATTTTTTGTAAAACGAAACGCTCTGTTCGTAGTCGTTATGTACGCTGTATATATTACCTATATAAATATATATTTGTGATAGTATGTCATGGAATTTGTTGTTTTGTGATATTTTCAATCCTTTGAGCCATATATTCATTGCCTCGGAGTAGTTGTTCTTCTTGTAGTGCATGATACCGGTTTTCAGCATGGCATTGGCACACATGTTCTTGTGTCTCGGGCTCATGGACTCGCTGTATCTGTTGTAAAGGATACTGTAATAGAATATGGCACTATCGGACTTGATTGTGAAGAGTTCCTCGGCATGCTCATATAGAGAATCATTGGGCAATGTTGCCATGTATGACAAATCGACATTAGACCAACCATAGAACCCTATGGTTGATATAGCAATGAAGAGTAATATATGGATAATACGTTTCATTATAACAATCGTGGCATACACCAATGCAAAGGTAGTGAAAGGAGCGTGAAGAAACAAATATCTTTGCCACATAAGCAGGACAAGCCCCGGCAAAGTGTCTTGCCGGGGCTTGTGTATAGTGTGTAAGGCAATTATTATACTTTATTGGCGCGTTTACGCTCTATCTCGTCGAGAATGATTTTGCGCAGACGTATGTGGTGTGGTGTTACTTCGACATATTCATCTTCTTTGATGTATTCGAGAGCCTCTTCGAGGCTGAATACTACAGGCGGAATGAGCTTGACTTTGTCATCCGAGCCGGAAGCACGCATATTGGTGAGTTTCTTCGATTTTGTAACGTTCACCACGATGTCGTTGTCCTTGGCATTCTCGCCAACCACTTGACCGGCATATACCTCCTCTTGGGGGAAGATGAAGAAGCGACCACGATCTTGCAGCTTGTCTATGGCATAGGCGTATGCAGTACCGGCCTCCATAGCTATCAGTGATCCGTTGGTGCGACGGTCTATATCTCCTTTCCATGGCTGGTACTCATGGAATCGGTGTGCCATTATAGCTTCGCCGGCCGATGCTGTGAGAACATTATTGCGAAGACCTATAATACCGCGAGAGGGGATATAAAACTCCATGTGTATGCGGTCGTTTTGTGTTGTCATTGATATCATCTCTCCTTTGCGACGTGTTACCATATCAATGATTTTGCTTGAATACTCCTCGGGCAGATTGACAGTGAGCAACTCTATGGGTTCGCACTTCACGCCATCTATCTCTTTGATGATAACTTGAGGTTGTCCTACTTGCAACTCATAGCCTTCGCGACGCATGGTCTCGATAAGAACCGACAAGTGTAGCACGCCACGACCATATACGTTCCATATATCTTCGTTCTCGTTTTTCTCAACACGCAGGGCAAGGTTTTTGTCCAACTCACGAGCCAGACGGTCGGCAATGTGACGCGATGTAACATATTTACCATCTTTGCCGAAGAAAGGAGAGTCGTTGATTGTAAAAGTCATAGACATGGTTGGCTCGTCGATGGCTATGCGGTCAAGAGGCTCGGGGTTGAGTACGTCGGCAATAGTATCGCCTATCTCAAATCCCTCAAGGCCCACAATGGCACAGATATCGCCCGAACCTACACGATTGGTCTTGGTGCGTGTCATGCCTTCAAATATGTCGAGTTCTTTGATGCGTTGCTTGACAACCGAGCCGTCGCGCTTGCACAATGCCACATCCATACCCTCGCGCAATTCTCCACGGTGTACACGACCTACGGCAATACGACCAACATACGACGAGTAGTCGAGTGATGTTATGAGCATTTGGGGTGTGCCTTCGAGATATTGAGGCTCGGGGATGTGCTCGATGATAGCATCGAGAAGGGGTTGAATGCTATTGGTGGGCTTGTGCCAGTCGGTACTCATCCAACCCTGCTTGGCCGAGCCATATATGGTGGGGAAGTCCAATTGTTCTTCTGTTGCATCGAGGCTGAACATGAGGTCGAGCACCATATCTTGTACTTCATCGGGGCGACAATTGGGCTTGTCTACTTTGTTTATCACAACCACGGGTTTCAACTTCATTTCTATGGCTTTTTGCAATACGAAGCGAGTTTGAGGCATGGGGCCTTCAAAGGCATCTACAAGCAACAAACAGCCATCGGCCATGTTGAGCACACGCTCTACCTCTCCACCAAAGTCGGCGTGCCCCGGGGTGTCGATGATATTGATTTTGTAATCTTTGTATTGGATAGAAACGTTTTTTGAAAGGATAGTGATACCTCGCTCTCGTTCAAGGTCATTGTTATCGAGAATAAGATCGCCGGTATTTTGGTTCTCGCGAAAGAGGTTTCCGGCCAACAACATTTTATCGACCAGAGTGGTTTTGCCGTGGTCTACGTGAGCAATAATAGCAATGTTTCTGATTTTTTGCATATCCTATTGAGTTTCAATCATCTTTTTGGCAGAGTCTTTACGTAATATATACTTGTAACTCTGTTGTTGTTTCGGGCGGCAAAGGTACTAATTTTTTTTGAGATTTTGTTGCGAGAATGTTGCGTTTTGTGGCGGCATTTTTATGCAATACGTTGCGTTGTTATAGAGTATTTGTTTGCTGTCGATACAAAAAAGTATTGCTTCTTGGGAGAATGAAAAACAAGCACTATCTTTGCTGTTGTAAAAATCAAGACTATGAATTGGAAAGAAAATTTAAGAAAAGCACTGCCATATCTGTTGTCTGTGCTGTTTTTTGCGGTAGTGTCATACCTCTATTTTGCGCCCGAAATTTTTGAGGGCAAGGTTTTGTTTCAACACGATACACAGCAGGGTATTGCTATAGGTCAGGAGGCCAAGGCTTTTAGGGAGGCCACAGGTGAAACTACCCGTTGGAGTAACACTACATTCTCGGGTATGCCCACGTTTCAGATATCGCCATCGTATGCCAACAACGATATTATTCGCACTATTGGGCATATCTATCAACTGTGGATGGCATCACCGGCAGCTTATCTATTCATCATGATGGTGGGTTTCTTTATATTCATGTTGTCCTTGGGTTGTAAGTGGTATTATGCTGTTTTGGGTGCTATTGCATATACATTTTCTTCCTATTTCTTTATCATTATTCAGGCCGGTCATATCTGGAAGTTTATTACGTTGGCCTATATACCGCCTACATTGGCAGGAATTGTGTGGGCTTATAAAGGTAAATATTTGTGGGGTGGTGGTGTGGCTGCGCTCTTTGCCATGTTGCAGATTGCCTCTAACCATATTCAAATGACTTATTACTTCCTTTTCGTTATTGTAGCCTTGGTTATAGCCTATGCAGTAGAGCTTATTCGTGAAAAGAAAACGGCTCAATTCTTCAAGGCAAGTGGTGTGCTGGTTGTAGCCGCTCTCTTGGCCATTGGTGCCAATCTGCCCTCGCTCTATCACACTCAGAAGTATAGCAAGGAGACGATGCGTGGCGGTCACTCGGAGCTTACACAACCTGCTGCTGCAGGTGGTGAGGCGCAATCGCAAAGAGGATTGAGTAAAGAATATATAACCCAATGGAGCTATGGCAAGATGGAGACATTCTCATTGCTTATCCCCAACATCAAGGGCGGAGCATCGGGTATGTTGTCGGGGCAAAAGAAGGCTGTCGAGGCAGCACCTGCATCGGCTCGTCCTTATCTGTCGCAAGTAAACAGCTATTGGGGCGACCAGCCCGGAACGTCGGGACCTGTATATGTGGGTGCTATTGTATGTATGCTTTTTGTTATGGGCTGTATTACTATCAAATCGCCTATCAAATGGGCTCTTATAGTGGCTACCATACTCTCGGTATTGCTGTCGTGGGGTAAGAATTTTATGCCGCTTACCGATTGGTTTATTGATTATTTCCCCATGTACAACAAGTTCCGTACTGTATCGAGCATCTTGGTTGTTGCCGAGTTTTGTATGCCGGTGCTTGCTATCTTGGCGTTGAAAGAGTTTCTTGAGAAACACGACAATAAGCAGTTGCGTGCCTTGTATATAGCTACGGGTATTACAGCAGGTATTGCATTGTTGGCGTGGATTGTTCCGAGTCTGTTTGGTCCATTCACAAGTGGCTACGAGCGAGATATGGTAGCGCAAAATGCGCAGTTCGGTGTGCTGTTTGACGGTATTGCCGAGGCGCGTACCGCTGTGTTCAAGGCCGATGCTTTGCGCACATTCCTCTTTATCGTAGTGGCAGCGTTGCTATTGTTCTTCTCGGCCAAGGGCAAGTTGCAATCGAAGTGGGCATTGCTTATCATGGGTGTGCTGCTTATTGCCGATATGGGTACAGTAAACAAACGTTATCTTAACGGCGATCATTTTGTGGAAAACCGCCGTTTGAAAGACCCCTTCCCCATGACACAAGTAGATAAGTATATTCTGCAGGACCCCGATCCCAACTATCGTGTCTTTAACCTTGCCGCCGGCGATCCTTTCAGTGATGCCCGCACATCATATTACCACAAGTCGGTAGGCGGATATCATGCAGCCAAGTTGGCGCGTTACCAAGATTTGATAGATCGTCAATTATCGCGCGTGAGTATGCCTGTGCTCAATATGCTCAATACCAAATATTTCATTGTGCCCACACAAGAGGGCAGTGTTACAGTAGAGCGCAATCCCGATGCGATGGGCAATGCCTGGTTTGTCGAAGAGGTGCAATGGGTAGATAATGCCGATGCCGAGATGGCGGCACTCGATACATTCGACCCTGCGCGTACGGCTGTTATCGACAAGCGATTTGCAGAGTTTATTGATGACAAGGTTGTAGCAGACACCGAAGGTGACAATATCGTACTTACATCTTACAAGCCCAACGAATTGCGCTACAAGAGCCATGCCGCTCAACCCCGTGTAGCCGTATTTTCAGAGATATACTTCCCTTGGGGATGGCAAGTGACTATCGACGGTGAGGAGGTTAAAGAGGCTCGCGCCAACTATGTATTGCGTGCGCTTAACGTTCCTGCCGGAGAGCATGAAATTGTATTCCGTTTCGACCCCAAATCTTTGGCCGTGACAGAGAATATAGCCTTTGCCTCTATTGGTGGTATATTCTTGTTTATTATAGCAGCCGTGGCTGTACCCTTGGTAGCCCGTAAACGTAAGGCAAGAAAAGAGGATTGATATTTACCATATCGCATAGAAGGATATGTATGCAAAAATTGCCTACATTCTTGATAATGCAAAAGAAATGATAATTACCCAAAAACACCTACAAGGCAATTACTTTAAAGTCATAATGACTTGTTTTTGGCCTAAGGGTATGTTTTAAAACCAAGAAAGCGGTATTTGACAATAGGAGTCATTTACCGCTTTTGTTTTATGGTGGTATGTCCGGATGTTATTCCCAAGTAAGAATACAGTATTCTACATATTCATCGTCTCTTTGATACTTAATTTTTGAGATATATCCATCTTTATCAAATTCGTATATCCATGATTGAGAGTAGATTTTTGTTGGTAAATGCTTGGTTAGCATCCCCGCAATCTCCGGATGAGCTATAAATAATAGACGGGATAAATTATGATAATTGATGAGCATTGGAAGTATAGCATAATAGCCTTTTTGGCAAGATGTACCATAGGTAAATGGTGCGATATCTTCACCATACACGACATTTACTACCTTGTCACCATCCCACCTAATAGTACGGTCTACATCATAATCATGCCATTGCGTAATTCTACCAGAATCATTATAAGCAAAAGTATCACCAATACTACTGCTTGATACCAATCCATCTTTTAGAGTTAGTGTATATGAATAAGAATCATCGCCATCACCATGTGCATAGTCATTATAATAAACTGTAATGACATCGTCACCCCAAGTATATTGTAGATCGCCCCAGTGATAACCATCATAACCCACTGAAGAAACAGTTGTCAAACGGCCCTTACTGTCATATGCAAAGTTATAGATTCCTCCATCCGCCGACATTTTTACCAACTTCTTTTCATTGGAAAGATCTCCGTCAGGATGTTCTTTGCTGCAAGATACAAAGTTTATGGTCATAAGAGCGGCAATCATAGCCATTCCTATCATTTTAAATTTAAATGTTTTCATCGTTATGTGTGTTTTTTAATTGTTTATTATTGTCTTTGCTTTTTATCGGATAGCAATAGTTGTTTTGTTCCTAATAATGATGAAAAGTATAAACACAAAAAAGCGCGGACAAAACTCACTATACATTCTTGAGGTCTACCACAACCCTGTTGCTATATACGAGTAAGGCCCACGCTTATAGAGCGTGAGCGAATCGTTTTACCCTTAGCAACACTGAATTTGTGGTAGTTTCAAGAATCAAGAATAAAAACAATACGCTTTTTCTAATATGTCAAGGTATTTATACCGATTGTTTGTTTTATATCATAGGCATTGTGTTTTTTGTGATTATGTTACAAATGTACAAAAATAAACAATATTAAAGCTATCCGATAGAATTTTTCAAGACTCTCAAATGACCGCTCCTTTGTGTTTTTTGTTTGCAGGTAATATTTTCTGCCCCTGCCCAATGGAACGAGGGGTGGTTTGCGCGTAGTGGGATGGGGCTGAAAAAAAATCAGGTAGAGTGGTTGTATTGTTGTTCCCTACCATACCGAAGAACATCTCAACTGCAAGCCTTTATTGACAAAAAGAGGCCGCCTAAACTTTCGTCAGACAGCCCCATGTATAGTTGTGCAATATCTTATTATCGACCTGATTGTGTAATCTTTTCGCGTAGGCGATTGTTGAACTCGGTAGCGTCAATAAGCTCCTCGATAGTCATGTGCATGCGATACTTCCAATAGAATGGATTGATGGCAGGCACGTTGATGCGCTCGTCGAGCGGATTTTCGCGACGGAGTTTTTCGTCTATCGACAACCAATCTTGCAAGGGTAATATTACCAACATCGAGGGCGATGCAAGGTGTTGTTCTACAATGCGCTCACATATATAAGGCTCGCAGAAGTAAGGAGCATTGCCACCGAAACACAACACGCGGTTATAGAAGTCTTGCATGCCGGCGCGATCTTCTTCCCACCATGCACGTATACCCGACATATCATGCGTAGAAGTGGTTCCTACTGAGAGGTAGGGATAGTTCCATGTGCAACCAAATTGGCTGTTTGTATCCTTGGGCATACGTTGAACCTCGAGTGATAGGATTTGCAGTTGGTTCATCACCGCCGGTACACAATGAGGTATCATACCCAAGTCCTCTCCACATACGAGCATATTGGTGGCCGATATCAGAGGCGGTAATTTCTTCATGGCCTCATGATACCAGAAATCGTTGTGACGATAGTAGAAGAAGTCGTTGTAGAGGGCATCGAAGGCGTGACGTTGGTGCTCGGGCATAGACCGGTATATGTACGATTGCCATGCCGAGATGCGGGGATGGTAGTGACCAATCTTCACAGGGTCTTCGACAAAGAGTACTTCGTCGTGTAGGCGCATAAGTCCTTCGCAAATGACTTTGCTACGCTCATCGTCATGTCCGGCAAATAGCTCGTGTACCTTGCGTTGTGTGTTGACTTCGGGGCGTAGGCCGTAGCTGCCACCGCCAAGGGGCGATAAGTATTGCTCTCGTACCTCTTCGGTGTAGCAACCAAAGATGTCGTTCAACATATAGTCGCGTACATAGGGGTATGTGTAGAGGTTTTTATCGAAGTTGAAACCACGCGAAGCCAATTCATCGGTAGAGAAAGGCAGAGCCGGGCTGAAGTGTCCGAGAAGTCCGTGTAAGGCATCATAGGGTATTTCCCAAATACGGAAGAAGCCCAGGATGTGGTCGATACGGTATGCGTCGAAATACTCAGCCATTTTGCTGAAACGTGACTTCCACCATACATAGCCGTCTTTGTCCATCTCATCCCAATTGTATGTGGGCAAGAACCAGTTCTGTCCCAATATCGAGAAGTCATCCGGTGGAGCACCCGCTTGACTGTTGAGGTGGAAATATTTGGGGGTAGCCCAAGCATCGGCACTGCGGGGGCTTATACCAATGGGTATATCGCCTTTGAGTACAACACCCTTGCTGTGTGCATAGTCGCGAGTGGCCAGCAGCTGCATGTGCAAGTGGTATTGTGTAAAGTAATGCAAGCGCATAGTGTTGCAATAGGGGCTCTCCGGTGCATCAAACGAAGCGATGCTGTTGGCATCATATACAGCGTAAGCACCCCATTTATTGAAGTCGGGTGTGCCGGTCTCGCTACACAATGTGCGATAGGCTGCATAAGGAACGAGCCAGTATTTGTTCTCGTTGAAGAATTTCAAGAACTCTTTCGATACCAAGGTGGCATTACCCTCTTGCTCGAAAATCTCTTTCAGATATTCGTTCTTATAGCGATTGACACGCTCATAGTCGACCTCGGCCAGTGAGTTCAACTCCTTTTGTGCTTGCTCGTAGTATTGGCAACGTTCTTTGTCCTTGAGGAGACCTACCTCGTCGAGGCGTAAGTATTGCGGGTGAAGTGCATATATAGAGTTGGCACTATAGGGGTATGAGTCTTGCCAAGTACCGGTCATGGTAGTGTCGTTGATGGGCAGGATTTGTATGATGCGTTGCTCGGTGGCGGCAGCCCAATCGACAAGCAGACGAATATCGGCAAAGTCACCCACACCGAAACTCTTCTCACTGCGGAGCGAGAATACGGGTACTGCAACACCTGCACCCTTCCATGTACGGGTAGCGGTAGACACCTGAGTGTCTGTTATGATGATGGCATCGCAATCGGCTGTCTGCGGTACGATAAAGTGGCGGTTGCTACGATTTTCCCAGGCTTTTACCTCTCCACTCTTGCCATCAAGAACAAGAAATTTGTATTCAAATTCACCACCGGCTTTGGCGGCATCCAGCACCGCTGTCCATGTGGGGAAGAGGTTGTCATTCATCTTTACAGCCTTTTTGATGTCCCATTCACCCAGAGCCTTGCAACTGCCCGATATGGCCAATACCTCATCGGGGGCAACAGATGCTGCTTTTACTTGAATGAGTATCGAGCCAGACTTGGCTACATGTGTTGTCTTTTTGGGGCTTTTACGTGCATATATACTATGTGTAAAAGCCGAGCTGAAAAATGCATTATCGACCGGTATATCGTTCCAAATATCAAAAACTCGGCATGAATTTACCTCCTTTTTGATATGCAAGGTGTGAGGCTCGCCCCACTCTTTGCGTATCTGTTCGTTGTTGCGACATACTACGTAATGGTATTTTATGGTAGTTGCTTGTGGACAATCAAGCTCTATTTGCCAATTGTCGGCATCTACGTATGTGAGGGGGTGGACTTGTTCCGAGCCTTCTAATATAAGACCGATGGATTCACCCCAATAAGTGTGGTACTTAACGCTTAGTATTAACGTCATGTGCAGTGGTTTTTATAGGTTTTGTGGCTAAATTACTAAAAACTCTATGAGCAAAGTGGTCTTTCCTCCTTTTTTGCACATGGGTGTCGTGCAAACGTTTTCGTGTTTTTTCCACATTCTTGGCTATACATCCTATGGATATAGCTGTTAGCGATTTACATATTTGTGTGTATATTGTCCATTGTTTGTTGTTACTTGTATATAGTAAATACCCTTATGGTTGGCGGGAATATCTACTTGCAATGGTGCGTGTTTAGTGGTGACATCGAAGGCCTTCACAAGCATGCCGGTGGCATTGTATATGTGTATTTGTGTAGGATATTCTGCACCGTTGCTGTAGAGTGTGAACTGTCCATTGCCTATTGTGGGGTATAATTGTACATTGTTTTCAATGTCGGGTGTTGCAATGTTGCTATTGTCAAATATGTGGCAGAGTCCGCCATAAAGATTTACCTTTCCATGTCCTGCCGATTCGGTGTGGGTTGTGTACTCGTCTTTAATGGCAGTAAGTTTCAATATCTCCTTGGCCTCTTCGGGTGTCATATCGGGCTTGGCTTGCAGCCAGATGGCATATGTTCCGGTAACGATGGGTGCAGCCATTGATGTACCCGAGCTGAGACCATAGTAAGTTGTGTCATTGTGGAAGACAAACTCATTGGTTGTTGTGTTGAACATGCTGCCTATCATCTTTTTGTTGTATGCCGATGTGATGAGGCTGCCCGGGGCAATAATATCGGGTTTGATACGACCATCGGGGGTGTGACCAAGGCTTGAGAAGGGGCATACTGCATTTATTTCATAGCCTGTAGTGTAGTTGTTGCCCCTAATGCATAGCTTGCTGTCGTCGGTGGTGTATGCTCCTACCGATGTTATACGCTTGCCGGTACCACCGGTCTCATTGAGTGTCATCAATGTATCGCCGTGTAACCATCCATCGAAGCCGTGAGTGGTAAATACCGAGGCGGGTGCGTTGGTCCACATATCCAATCGACCCTTTTCGCCCTTGACTTTCATCGCAAAATAGCAGTTGCCTATGTTGTTTATGCCGCTTACTACTATTTGGGTGTTGTATTTGTTGTTGAATGGTGATAGTTGCGATGTGGCAGTTACGGTTATTTCGCGTTGGAAATAGCTTAGAGTGGTTTCAAAGATTGTATCCAAAGGCATCCATCCTGTCGAGTCGAGAATAGTGTCGGTATGACCATGATAAAATTCCAAATCAAAGTATACAGGCTCTTCGCTCCATGCATCTAAGATGGGTATACCGGTTATTCCTGTATGAAACTCGGTGTGCTCTTCGTCAAAGTCATATCCGAGGTGATAGTATTCATCGCCCGAATTGCCCATTGCACCAACAATGAGTCGTCCGGGGCCTTGTAATGAGTCGCACATTTGGTCGAATGGTGATGTGCCGTCGTGCGGGCCGAGAACATTACCGATACTGAGGTTGATAACACAAGGCATACCCAAGCGCTCGGCATAATCGAAAATAAAGTTGACACCATCGGCAATACCTTCATCATACATGCTTGCACCACCCGCATGTTGTGCTTCTACAAGAATAAGTGATGCCTCTCGAGCTACACCTCCATAGGGCATATCGGGGTAGGCACTGCCTGCTGCTATGCCTGTGACGTGTGTGGCATGTGTTTCGATGGCTTCTGTTTGTCCGTTGAGAATTTCTTCCTCGGTATCGTATAGAGAACCGTAGTTATATGGTTCGGGCGCAACACCCGATGTGTCGTTTTGATTCCATGCCGCTATGATGCGAGTAGAGCCGTCGGCATTGCGAAACGCCGCATGATTCCATTGAAAACCAAGGTCGACAATACCCACGATAACGCCTTTGCCCAAGTAAGGCTCCGGGGTGTAGGTTGATGCGAGCAGTTGGTCATATCCGATGTGGGGTAATGCGGCATCAAGCAACAGACGGGATGTTTGTCCGGCATCGATAAAGCTTATCTCGGGGATTTCTCCCAAACGGTCGTACATAGCTACCGGTACAAGTGCTGTTGCCAAGTCGCCTACTTGCGTGCCTACTATTATGCCATACTGCTCCAATGCCTTGGTATCGCTTACCTGTAGTGTGGTGTGGATGTAATGCTCCTCACCATCGGCTTTCATTCGCTGTACGTTACTTGTTTGCTTATTAAGTAGTTGCTGTGCCGATGGGCTGTACTTGCTTTGTGCTGTTGATGCGACAGCACAGAGTGTCAATAATAGGAAAAGTAATTTTTTCATCATGATATGTTTTTATAATTTTTCGCGTAAGAATTTTCCTGTGTAAGAGCGGGGGCAGGAGGCTACCTCCTCGGGAGTGCCTGTGCATACGACTTCGCCTCCGGCATCGCCACCTTCGGGACCCATATCTATTATGTAGTCGGCGCATTTGATGACATCGAGATTGTGCTCGATGATGATGACTGTATGCCCGCGTTCGATAAGAGCATTAAGCGACTTCATGAGCGTGCTGATGTCGTGGAAGTGCAAGCCGGTGGTGGGTTCGTCAAAAATGAATATGGTGGGTTCTTGTCGCTCGTTGCTCAAGTAGTAGGCGAGTTTTACACGTTGGTTCTCACCTCCCGATAAGGTCGATGACGATTGCCCCAACTTGATATATCCGAGTCCTACATCTTGCAGTGGCCTCAAGCGTTTGATAATGCGTTTTTCGGTTGTTGCATCTACCTCGCCAAAAAATTCGATGGCTTGGTTGATGGTCATATTAAGTATGTCGTTTATATTCTTGCCTCGATACTCAATGTCGAGTACCTCCTGCTTGAATCGTTTTCCTTTGCACACCTCACATTCGAGTGTAATATCGGCCATGAATTGCATTGATACGGTAATAGAGCCTTCACCTTTACAGTTTTCGCATCGGCCTCCTTCGGCATTGAATGAGAAGTATGAGGCGTTAAATCCCATCTGTTTGGCTCCTTGTTGTTCGGCATAGAGATGGCGTATCTCATCAAAAGCCTTGAGGTATGTTGCGGCGTTGGAGCGCGATGAGCGACCTATGGGATTTTGATCTATATACTCAATACCCTTTGCCAAATTCATGTCGCCACTGATGCCCGCATGTGTGCCGGGAATTTCGCCTCCTAAGCCATAGTGTCTGATGAGTGAACGGTATAGTATATTGCTTACTAAAGTAGACTTGCCCGATCCACTCACACCGGTCACTACGGTCATGGCTTTAAGCGGGAATATTACGTCGATATTTTTCAAGTTGTTTTCTGCCGCGCCCTCTACTTTTATGTAGTTGTTCCAGTGACGACGTTGTGTAGGAGTGGGAATATTGAGTTCTCCTGTCAGGTATCGCAGGGTGTAGCTATGTGTGTGGGTAGTATCATTGGTATAGGCTCCTTGATACACTACCTCGCCACCCAAACGACCGGCCTTGGGGCCTATATCTATTATGTAGTCGGCAGCACGTATGATGTCTTCGTCATGCTCCACAACGACCACTGTGTTGCCTAATTGTTGCAATTGTCGCAATACCTTAATGAGCATGGCGGTGTCGCGCGAGTGGAGTCCTATACTGGGCTCGTCGAGGATGTATAATGACCCTACAAGGCTGCTCCCGAGGGAGGTTGCAAGATTGATGCGTTGGCTCTCGCCTCCCGATAAGGTCGATGATAGGCGGTCGAGTGTGAGATACCCAAGTCCTACGTCCATAAGGAATTGCAAGCGATTGCGTATCTCTAAGAGCAGGCGTTTGGCAATGTGTTGTTCCGTTTCGTCCAACTCTATCTCGGCAAAGAAACGGTGTAATTCTTTGACCGACATGGCAACCAATTGCATGATGGTTTTGTTGCAAACCTTGACGTACGAAGCAGCCGGTTTGAGTCGCGACCCGTTGCATGATGGACAAGTTGTCTTGCCGCGATAGCGCGACAGCATGACACGATATTGTATCTTGTATTGGTTTTCCTGTAGCATCCTGAAGAAGTCATTCAGGCCATATACTCCCTCTTTACCATGCCATAGAAGGTGTTTTTCGCTATCGCTCAGTTGGTAATAAGGACGATGTATGGGAAAATGTGTGTGTGCCGATGCCGCGATAAATTCGTGTTTCCAGGCACTCATCTTTTCACCACGCCAGCATAGTACGGCATCTTGATATATCGAGAGTGTTTTGTTGGGGATGACCAGATTTTCGTCTATACCCATCACCCGGCCAAAGCCTTCACATTCGGGACATGCACCGGCGGGACTGTTGAAGTTGAACATCAGGTCGCTTGGGGCTTCAAACTCTATGCCGTCGGCCTCAAATCGCTTGCTGAAGTTGTGTTCCTCGATTTGACCATTGATATGAAACTGTAATGTACACTCGTCGTTTCCCTCAAAAAATGCAGTTTCGGTCGAGTCGGTAAGGCGGCTTATTGCTGCACCATTGTCGGCTACTGCCATGCGGTCTACCAGCAAGCGTGCATTCTCAACCTTGCACGAGGTCGATTGTGATAGAATATCTTCTATCATTACAAATTGCCCCTCTTGTTCGATGCGCGTAAAGCCCTCCTTGAGTAGTATGGCCAAGTGGTCGCACAAAGCGCGACCTTGCGGAACGATAAGACGGGTAAGCAGGGCAAAACGAGTGCCTTCGGGGTATGAAAGCATGCAACTTATCACATCCTTTACGTCGTGGCGACGCACTTCTTGTCCCGATATAGGTGATATGGTGCGTCCTATGCGGGCAAACAACATGCGCAGATAGTCGTATATCTCGGTAGAAGTGCCCACCGTCGAGCGTGGATTGCGAGTGTTTACCTTTTGTTCGATGGCAATGGCCGGCGGTATACCTTTTATGTAGTCACATTCGGGCTTGTTCATGCGTCCGAGAAATTGTCTTGCATAGGCCGACAGACTCTCTACATATCGACGTTGTCCCTCGGCATAGAGCGTGTCAAATGCCAGAGATGACTTGCCCGACCCCGATAGACCTGTAATTACGGTGAGGGTATTGCGTGGGATGCGTATATCTATGTTTTTCAGGTTGTTGACCCGAGCTCCTTTTATTATAATCTCTTCTTGTGCCATCGCGTAGAAACTACAGTTTTAAGAACTTGCAAACTTACACAATTATTTTGAGAAAAAAAGTATGTATACCTTTATTAAAGTTATGAAACTCATTTTGGTTGTTTATGCAACCAATATGGGGAACAAAAAAAGAGTCGCTACCACGGGTAACGGCTCAACTTCCTTCAGTGTGTAGTGAATTATTCAGCTACTACTTCTTCAACAACTGCTTGGCAAGAGTCGCAGGGAACAGCGCAAGAGTCGCACTCGTGTGTAGCGCAAGAGTCGCAAACAACTTCTTCTACAGCTACAACCTCTACAGTTTCCTCAGTAGCCTCAGCGGGTTTGTTTGTGCAAGCTGCGAAAGATACAGCAGCAGCAACAGCGAAGAACAATACTAATTTTTTCATTTTTTCTTCTTAATTAAGATAAACAATAACTTGTAGTTTCAAAAACGGCACAAAGGTAGATATAAATTTTGAAATATTGCAAGGATTTAAGATTTTTTTTGAATCAATTACCTTAAATCCTTGCATTTATATCTTAATTGGTGTACAAGTAACGTTTAATACTGCGTTTGGGTGTCTTTTCAAACTCGTTTGCGTGTAGCTGTATCTTGGCTATTTGCTCATAGGGTGCTACAATTTTGTTCAGCTCCTTACGATTTTCTTCCATGATGGTGGGTAGGTCGTTGCTACTTACACCGTCGGTATCCATTGTCTCAAAGTCGGGGAAGACGAGGGCTGTGAGTCTGCCATCGCGTTCTACTACAAGACTCTCCATTACGTAGGGCAGATTGTTGAGTTTGGCTTCTATCTCTTCGGGATAGATGTTCTGTCCGTTTGCTCCCAAGAGCATGGTTTTGCAACGACCCTTGATGAATATTGTGCCGTCGGGGCCTATTGTGCCAAGGTCGCCTGTGTGCAACCATCCATCTTTGTCGATAACAGCGTTGGTGGCATCGTCATTCTTGTAGTAGCCTTGCATTACGTGCTCGCCACGTACACATATCTCACCTACGTTGCTCTCGGGATTGCTCTTCTCTATCTTTGTCTCGACATAACCAAAGAGTGTGCGACCCGATGAACTTGATTGGAACTCGCGGTGTGGAGTGTAACTGATAAGAGGGGCACATTCGGTCATGCCATAGCCTACGGTGAAGGGGAATTTGATTTTTTTCAAGAATGATTCAACTTCACCATTGAGGGGGGCTCCACCGATAATGACTTCTTCAAACTCTCCACCAAACGCGTCAATGAGTTGCTTGCGTATCTTGGCGTAAATTTGGTCGTTGAGCAGGGGGATGTTCAATGCAAAGCGCATTGCACCTTTACTGATAAGGGGTTGTATCTGCTTGCGATAAATTTTCTCGAGAATAAGGGGTACACATATAATAAGATTGGGCTTAACCTCGGCAAGTGCCTTAAGCAAAATCTTGGGTGAGGGTGTGCGACCCAATAGTGTAATGTGTGAGCCGGCTGCCAATGGGGTGAGGAAGTCGAAGGCACATCCGTAGGCGTGTGCCAAGGGGAGGAATGAGAGTGCTCGACTGCCTTTGTAGTGAAGGTGTGAGCGGAGTCCGAAGAGGACATTTCCGGCCAGGTTATTGCCTGTGAGCATTACACCCTTGCTGAATCCGGTTGTTCCCGATGTATAGTTGATAAGTGCCAACTCTTCGTTGCCATTCTCGGCATATACAACGTCTTCACGAGTGAAGCCATTGGGATATTTCTGTGCAAAAAGGTTGTTTATCGAAGCTAAGATTTCATCGGCTTTCTCATTGTCTTGTTGAGCCAAAATCTTGAAATTATCTATCGATATAGCTGCGCGGATGTTGGGGAGTCGTTCCAACTCAAGGTGTTCCCATATTTGATTGCTTGAGAAGCACAATTTAGAGTCGGAGTGATTGAGGATGTGGTGCATGTCGTGCGGGTTAAACTCTTGCAGGATAGGCACGAGTATTGCACCGTAAGTTATGACGCCAATAAATACTGTACACCATTGAGGTGTGTTCTTACCCACCAATGCTACTTTGTCGCCATGCTTAATGCCACATTCCTTCAAGAAAATGTGCAATTTGGCTATTTCGGTAGCAAGATCTTCATAAGTTAAGGTGTGCTTATTGCTGTAGTCGGTAAGAGCCGGTAGCTCCCAGTTTTCACGAATACCGTCTTGATAAATTTGAATGAAACGTTTTTCTATCATATGTATGTAACGTTAGGTTTAGCGTGATTGTGGCGCAAAAGTAAGGCTTTACTTTGTGACAAGTCGATTATTTTATCGTAAAGTTGGCGATTTTGCTCCGTTTTTGGCACAAAATAGCTAACTTTGGGCAAAATTTTAAGCTAAGAATGATTGATACCTCTATATTTCAAGATAAAACAGCCGTATTCTATACGTTGGGTTGTAAGTTGAACTTTGCCGAGACATCTACTCTCGGTCAACTCCTTGCTGAACAGGGTATAAGGAAGGCTCGTGCCGGAGAGCAGGCCGATATTTGTGTTATCAACACTTGTTCGGTTACTGAACTTGCCGACAAGAAATGCCGTCAGGCTATACGTCGTATTGCTCGCAAGCACCCCGATGCCTTTATGGTGGTGACGGGTTGTTATGCTCAACTCAAACCGCAGGATATAGCCGATATGCCCGAAGTTGATCTTGTGCTGGGTGCTGAGCAAAAGTTGGATTTGTTGAAGTATATATCTTCGCTCGATAAGCGTGAGCACGGCGAGATTGTTGTTACACCTCACAAGGATATACGTTCTTTTGGAGCCTCTTGTTCGCGGGGCGACCGCACACGTTACTTTCTCAAGGTGCAAGATGGTTGTGACTACTACTGTACATATTGTACAATACCGTTGGCACGTGGTCGCAGTCGCAGTGGTACCGTGGCACAGATGGTCGAGCAGGCTCGTATGGTGGCTGCTTCGGGGGGTAAGGAGATTGTGATAACAGGTGTGAATATAGGTGACTTTGGCAAGCACACCGATGAGAACTTCTTTGACCTTATACGTGCTCTTGATGAGGTAGAGGGTATAGAGCGTTATCGCATCTCGTCGATAGAGCCAAACTTGCTTACCGACGAGATGATTGATTTTGTGGCACATTCCAAGCGTTTTTGTCCGCACTTTCACATACCGCTGCAATCGGGTAGTGACGAGGTGTTGAGACTGATGCGTCGTCATTACGATACTGCTCTTTTTGCACACAAAATCGAGAAAATCAAGACCGCCATGCCCGACGCCTTTATAGGTGTGGATGTTATTGCCGGTATGCGTGGCGAGACTCCCGAGCTCTTTGATGAGGCTTATCGTTTTATTGCATCGTTGGATGTGTCGCAGTTGCATGTCTTTACCTACTCCGAGCGTCCCAATACACGTGCCTTGGGTATTGAGCCTGTTGTAGATGTGCATGAGCGTCATGAACGTTGCAATAAACTCATAGAATTGTCCGATATAAAGTTGCGTGAGTTTTACAAAGCCTATGAGGGTACTGAGCGTATGGTGCTCTTTGAGCAACCCGGCAAGGGCATGCCCATGCACGGATTTACCGATAATTATATACGTGTAGAGATGCCCTATAATCGTGATGAGATAAATAAAGTGTGTCGTGTGAGATTGGGTGAAATGAATGAGGCCGGTGATGCTCTCTTGGCCTATAATATAGAGTGATATGAACAAGTGTAGTCAAGACATATTGTACTCTCCGATATATGCCCTCTTTTATATATTGTCGTGGTTGCCGTTGTCGGTGTTGTATGTATTGGCTCGTTTCCTATACTATATAATATATTATGTAGTAAGGTATAGGCGCAAGATTACACGTGATAATATAGAGAAGGCCTTCCCCGAAAAGAGCAAACAAGAGCTGTTGCTGTTGGAAAAAAACTTCTATCGCTATTTTACCGACTATATGGTAGAAACAGTCAAATTGCTGCATATAGGCGATGATGAGATGCGTCGTCGTATGGAGTTTGTCAATGCCGATATTGTCGATAACTATACCCAACAAGGTCGTTCAGTGATGTTGTTGTTGGGGCACTATGGCAATTGGGAGTGGATACCGTCGCTTACCTTGTGGTGTGCAAAGAGCGATAATATGGTGAGCGGACAAATATATACTCCACTGCGCAACAAATGGTTTGATCGTTTTTTCTTGCACTTGCGCAGCCGATTTGGATCGAAAGGTATTGCCAAGAAGAGCACATTGCGCGAGTTGTTGCATTATCGTCGCGAAGGGAAAGTGTCGCTTATAGGCTTTATCTCGGACCAGAGCCCCGAGCGTCACAGCATTCGTCATTTTACAACATTCATGGGGCGTGAAACTGCTGCTATCACGGGTTATGAGGCTGTTGCCAAGAAATTGGATATGGCTGTTGTGTATATCGATGTAGAGATAATCAAACGCGGATACTATAGAGCTACCTTCAAATTGCTGGAGGATTCGCCGGCTTCTTGCCCCGAAAATGATATAGTAAACCGTTATATGCAGGCATTGGAACAGACTATATGTCGTGCTCCCCATGCTTGGCTGTGGTCGCACCGTCGATGGAAGTACTCACCCTCTCACAAGAAAAAAGTATGAAACCCATAGCTGTTGTTATACTCAATTGGAACGGAGCTGCATTGCTCCAAGAATATTTGCCATCTGTGTGCCGTAACACACCTGTAGAATTGGCCGATGTTATAGTGGCCGATAATGGATCTACCGACCATTCGGTCGAGGTGTTGAAACGTGAATTTCCCTCGGTACACACCATTCTGTTTGACCAAAATTATGGCTTTGCCGAAGGTTATAATCGAGCTATCGAACAACTTGCCGACTATCGTTATATCGTACTGCTCAATTCCGATGTAGCTGTAACCGAAGGGTGGCTGCAACCACTATATGACTATGCCGAGGCGCACAGCGATGTAGCCGCGATGCAACCCAAGATAAGGGCTTATCGCGACCGTGAGTCATTCGAGTATGCCGGTGCGGCAGGTGGTTATCTCGATTGCAATGCATATCCCTATTGCCGAGGTCGCATATTCGATACGGTCGAGCGCGATAATGGGCAGTATGACGAGGTGTGCGATGTGGCGTGGGCTTCGGGTGCGGCACTCTTTGTACGTACCGACCTGTATCGTAAGGCCGGTGGTCTCGATGCTGCTTTCTTTGCACACATGGAGGAGATAGACCTCTGCTGGCGATTGCGACTGATGGGTTATCGTGTGGTTGCTGTTCCGCAAGGGGTGGTATATCACTATGGAGGAGCATCGCTCGATAGTAGCAGTCCCCGTAAGTTGTATCTTAACTATCGCAACAATCTGCTCATGATGTACAAGAACCTGCCGGTCGACATTCGCACGTGGCGTATCTTCCGTCGTCAGGTGTACGATGGCGTATCGGCGGTAAAATATCTGCTATCGGGGCAATGGCATTTTGTCAAGGCAGTGTGGAACGCACACCGAGACTTCGACAAGATGAAGAGGCAATATCATACGCAACCTACCGAAAACCGCTTGAACGACCTGCCACAAGGCCGTGTTAATATTATTCTTGACTATTTCTTGCGCGGTAAGAAACGCTATACCGATGTAATCAAGTAGTCCGCATCAAGTGGCAATATATCTACACTATAGGATATATAAAACTTCTATACACAACTGCACAAGGAATATATCCCTTGTGGGGTGAAATTCTTATGTCTCTTCTGTCCTTCTGTATATAAAAAATCTCAGGCGCGGTCTCTTTTTCTGCCCCTGCGAGCGTTAGCGAGATAGGGGACTGTTGCGATTAAGCGAGTGCAGAGCCGTGCTTGCATGGGCTATGCCGAGCGTGAGCAACTTGGTCGATAGACAACTGTCACGCAAGTGACTGAGGGGTTAATTGATATCCCTACGTATGGTGCTATCCTCCAACCCCCTCGGCTTGCAGCCACTCCCCCTATATTTTCCGTGCGGAAAACACATGGGGAGAAAATGCTACCCTTTGCGTGTATTGTTATTAAGACACAAGAACATAAGGAACATATTCTGTGAGAGTGTTATATTTTGCTCCCCTGCTCGTAGAGATAGGGGACTGTTGCGATTAAGCGAGTGCAGAGCCGTGCTTGCATGGGCTATGCCGAGCGTGAGCAACTTGGTCGATAGACAACTGTCACGCAAGTGACTGAGGGGTTTATTGACATCCCTACGTATGGTGCTATCCTCCAATCCCTAATGGCTGTAGTCACTCCCTCTCGTATTTTCTGCGTGGAACGCGTTGAGGCATGGAGTAATAAAAAGGGAGGCCGGCTAAAAAGTCGTAAGACAGATTAGTCAGCCTCCCGGGTATTTAACGCTTGCAGCGTATTATTGTGCAATGACTATTTTGTAGCTTTCGTTGCATACCTGCACAAAGTATACGCCTTGGGGCAACAAAGTTGCGTTGATGACATACTCAGGCTCGTCTATCGATATACCGGTGTGGATAACACGACCGGCGGCATCGATAAGCGATACCTTTGTGCCTATAGCAAGGCCCTTGATGTATACGCGACCGTCGTATGTGTATATGCGCACGCCATTGGCGAGCGTTGTTTCTATTGCCGAGGGAGCTTTTACACGCACAACGTTAGAGCCCACTTCGCCACAGCCCGAGTATACGGCTTTTACTTGGTACTCGTAGAAGTTGGTAGGGTGTTGTACATTGTCTATGTAGAAGGTCTCTTGCAAAGGTGTTTCGTTGAGCAGTTCGCTATTGCAATATACATTGTAACCCTCCATTACGTTGCGCTCGGACGTTGCATTATCGGCTACACGTATACCTCTGATAGGCTCGTTTGTGATATTGGCCATAGGTGTAAACGGTACAATATCGGTTTTGTGAGGAGCCTTGCCCATACCTTTGTCGGCGTATGCTCTCAGGCCTATTGTAATGTTCCAGTTACCATCAATTTCGTTTGCATTGAGAGTACTCCAGTTCTTGCCATCGCTTGAATATAGGTCACCACGCCCCACCTTTCCGGGACCTGCATCGTAGCCCAAAGGTACAGAAATCTCGTTGTGCTCGATGTATGCTACTACACGCAGGGTTTTGTCGGTATTGATGAGTAAGGGTTGCTCCAATTCAATGGTGTTGAAACTATATTGTTTCAAGTCGGGAACGTACTGTTGAGCGATAAGGTTGTCGCCCTCGTATATCAACAAGAAGAGTGCATCGGGAATTTGGTGAATGTATAGTTCTACCTCCGATAGCGATAATTTTTCGTAGGGTTTCAACTCTTCGCTGTTCCATTGTACACCGGCATAGAATGCGCCACCACGAGGCATACCGGCCGCGTCGTGAACATGACCGTCATGCCAGCGAAGATTGACTACATCGCCCAGCGAAGGACTGCTCCATGCGAGGCTGTAGGCATTGTCGAGAGGTTCGACAAAGAGCATACCGGGTTTTTGGCATCCATTGCTGTAGTCGACATTGATATTTACAGGCTCGGTGTATTGGCTTATACAAGATGATAAGTAGTGTGCACGCACTTGATAGCTGTATGTGCCGGGGGTGAGGTTGCGGTCGGTATAGGTTATATCGGCAATGGGATGGTCATTGAGTTGAACGCCATTGCGCATGATATCGTAGCCATAAGCCTCGCCTATCACGTGAGTATCGTATGCTATAGCATCTATGTATTGCGTGTTGCTACCCGCCTCGTGGCGTATGGCAATATAGTCACTGCCGGCAGGGATAGTAAATTGATATTGTTTCCATGCCTCGGTTGTGGAAATGCTCTTCAAGGGTATGAAGTCGTTGATATTATTTCCGTCTACCGATGTGAGTATGCGCAAGCTACCACTTCCGTAGTGGTCGTCGTGATTGCGGGCTACTATTGTGAGTACCATATCATGCTCGGGCTTTTGTGCCGGGAATATGAGCCATGCATTATCGGACTTACTTGCTTTCAAGGCTTTAGTGCCGTGATATGAAACCTCATCGGTTACTTTCCATGCATTGTTGTAGTTGCTCCAATAGGTGCGTGTGTAGGCTGTCTCGTCTACACCATCCTCAAAGCTCTCATACAACTCGGCTTCGGTTGCTGTGGGGTCAACAAACGATATGTTTACATTGTAGCCATAGCTGCTTTGTACGGCTTTTACATCGATGGGTGCATCGCAATTCTCTGCATCATAGATGTCTACGTAGGCCTTGTGTGAGCGAGCCGATACCGAACCGTCGATATATACGGTCTCTATTTCGTACTCGTATGTACCCACTTCGGTTTCGTCTTCGGTGTAATAGCGGAATGGGATAGGCTCGTTGTTGCGTTTCTCACCATTGCGGTAAACGTTGTAACCGGCCAGACCGTTGATGCTGCCGAGGTCGAAGAATATAAAGCGACAGTTGCTGTTTTCTTGCAAAGCTACAGCCAACAAAGTCAATCCCTCGTGGGTGTGTATGATAGACATACCACCGGCTTTGGCTCCGGTCTCGGGATTTATCTCTATATAATCGCCTATGTTGATACACTTGGTGAGAGTGCCTGTGGCAAAGTCGTAGCAGCAAATGGTGTAGGGATGTTCATAACCTTGCTCAAAGGTATACAATGTGCCGTTATGGTAGGCCGATCCGGCTGCTCCTTTGAGAGTAGGACCGTCGCTCAATTTTGCACCACGCATGCTTACGTATATACTTGTTTCCCAGTCGCCGACTTCAAATCCACCCTTGCCGTTGTCCAACTCGGGTATGTAGGCAACGTGACGGGCTATTTCGGATATTGAGAATGTGTCGGTAATGCACTTGTTTTCAATATCTATCTGATATAGATAGCTGTTGGCATCGGCGGCATAGAAGTGTGTGCCGTCGTACACAAGATTGCGAATGCCGTTCATGTTGCGGTTTATCAAAATACTCTCGATATACTCTCCATCGAGGGTATACTTGCATATAGTACCATTGGTGCTGTGCAATGTGGTATATATGTATTCACCATCCGAAGCAACTCCTATCTCACCGGCAAGATTGCCCCTGAACATGCTTACATACTCGGGGTAGCCTTCCTCGGCAGTAGCTTGCACCTTGCTCAGGTCGATAGGGAAAGACGACTGCTCTTTGAGAGGGAAGTCCCAGCGCAGGTGTATTGTGCGATTGAGTTCTGTTGAGGCGGCAATGTTTTGAGGTGGTAGAGGCTTGCCAAGCTCCATGATGCGAGCTGTAGCGACAGATGACATGTTCGACTCACCACCATCGGCATATACCGACGATACTTGGTAATTGTAGTTGCCCGCTTCGGTAAGTTGGTCGTTGTATGAGAGGCGGTCTACAAGTGATGTGTTGCACTTCTCGCCATTGCGATATACATTGTATCCTACAGGAGCCTCTTCGATGATACTTGAGGGCGCAAGGTTTACGGCGATGTTGAAGTTGCCCTCCATACCAATGTGTGTGAGGGGATACCACTCTTTGCCATCGTTAGATATGATATTGCCTCTCTTTCCTCTTGACTCGGAGTTGTCGATACCAATGGGGCGTACACCCGCATCGTGGGCGATAAGGAATGCAACACGATAGTCGCTACCCGGTTCTATGGTGAGTTCTTCGTTAAGTTCTATTCGATTGAATTGACCATATATAACATCACCGGTAGAGATGTTCTGCGAGATGACACGCTTGTTATCTTTGTATATTTGTAACGAAATAGATAAGAATCGTTCTTGAATAAATACATCGACCGACGAAATAGTCATATTGCGATATTCTATCAGTTGGGTGTGAGTCCATTCGGCAGCAGCCCAGAAGAATCCGCCTTCGGTCATACCCACCGAGCTGTTGTTGATGTTGTTGTCCCAGCGTATAGAGGTACTATCTTGCAATAAAGCATCGGGTTGAGCCCAGTTGAGTTTTACATCGCGGTTGTTGGTAACGTTGATGGTGAGTTGTTGCGGCTCGTAGTATGCAGCACCTATCTTGATGTATATAGATGCCTTGTCGGTGTGTATCGACTCTTTCTCGCCATATACTGCAGTAACGGTGTATGTGTAGTTGCCATATACGAGTTGTGTGTCGGTATATGTAGTAGTGGTGACGAGTTTGGGGTTCACCTTTTTACCATTGCGATAGATGTTATATCCATCGGCAGTTGTATTATCATTATCCCAAGTAAGCACAACCGATGAAATTCCTTCGGTTGAGGCCTTGAGATTGGTGGGGCGAGGTGTCGTTGTAGCTTCTGTAGCGGTGTAGCCGACAGTTATATCTTCCAC
Organism: Bacteroidaceae bacterium; assembly: GCA_017522135.1. GTDB lineage: Bacteria > Bacteroidota > Bacteroidia > Bacteroidales > Barnesiellaceae_A > Barnesiella_A. Next base: position 25,306 of record JAFXAB010000047.1, on the reverse strand, counting down.
ATCCAACTCGGGTATTGTAAATATTTGTACCGGTGTCGAGTAACTCTCTCCTACAACACCGTCGCGGGAGTCGATGTCAAATGTAATGGTCTGTGAATCGCCACTCTTGAGAGTGCCTGCCTTGGGCTCTATCGAGAGCCATTCGTGGGTCTTGGCCAGCTCGTAGATGAATATGCGTGAAGGAGATTGTTTGAGCACACCCACCAGCGATAATGTTCCGTCTACGTAACTTGTGGTTGCTTCAATACCGCATATATAGTTGGGTACGTTCACTGTACCGATTTGATATCCGGGAACATCATCAATCATGTGTGAAATAGGCGTAACTGAACGTGTGTTGAGGTTGTATTGTATGATTTCCAATTGGTCTACCTGATTGGTGCCACTTGCCTCTTCGTTGCTAAACCACAAGTATGGGCCACCCGGTGTTACATTGTCGAAGGCCGAGCCAAAAGCTCCTACATCTTTGGTATTGTTGATGGGACGGAACGAAACAGTCACGTTACCATCGCGGTCTATACGACCTACAGAGTTGAAGCTGCCTACCCAGAATTGGTCGTTGCGCGGGTCATAGCTACAGTGGGTTATCTTCAATGATGGTTCGCTTGCAACGATGGTCTCTTTGATTAGTTGTTTGTTGCGCAAGTCGAGACAGAATAGGTGATTGCTATAGTCGCTACCATAGAAATATGTGCCGTCGAAGGCTAAGTCGTACAACATGTAGTACATACCGGGAATAGAGAACTCCTCAATGAAGTTGCCCTCTTTGTCGTACTTGAAGAAAGTGCCCAGATTGAAAGTCGATGTAGTATAGAAAAATTCTCCATCGAATGCAATAGATGTCTGCAAGTCGCCCGATGTGTCAAATGTTTTCTGTATGGTCCAAGCATCCTTGTCAGAGCCTGTTCCGGCGGGATTTTGGGCTATTATATTCCACTTTACATCACCATCGCCATTGTTGGTAAAGGTGATACTTTGAGATGAAGTGCTCTCTGTTGCAAGGTTGGCATGAACCTCCGTGTTGCTTATAGAGAGGGCAGGCTTGGTTACGACAACGTTATATAGATTGTTTTCATCGTCGTATATATCCCATGTGTTGTTGCAGGGGTTGTAGCCTCGCACCTTTATTTCTATAGTGTAACGACCCTTTTCTATTTGTGGCAGTTCTATTACGCCATGGTCGTTGGTTGTTGCTTTGATGACAGCTCCGTGATCGGCTGTAAGAGTTACAGGACAGTTGGCCATAGGAGTACCCTGTGACATTACATTGAGTTGTGCCGAGGTCCATACGGGACACCATACCTTGATATCATCTACATACCAATAATCGATATAGTAGGCATCTACACCAAAGGCACGGAAACGAATACGGAAAAGGTCGTTAGTAAGATATTGACCCAGATTGTATTGCTTAACTCTCCATTCGTATGAACCCTCATCGTTGCCATAGGCATCGATGCGCTGCCAGGTTTGCTCGTTATCGCATGAGATTTCAAGGGCCAATGAGTCGCCTACTTCGTTGTTGTAGTTGATGTGGCGCAACTCAAAGCGCAAGATGGTGTTTTCGCGGTCGAGAGTGCGAAGTTCTTTGGAGACAAGCGACTGTGAATAGTTGGTAAGCGATGAGTAGATATACTGAGCCGAATAATCGACCAAACCGTAGGGGTGGTATGAACTATTCCATTTCGAGGGGTTGCCTTGCTCATCGTCAGGGGTAGTCCAGTTGTCGGGTTCGATACGGTTGTTGTTGAAATTATCTTCAAAAGGCAACAGTCGTATATCGGGCACCTCGACGCTCAAAGTCACCTCTTGTTTTACCTCACTGCCGTCGTTGTATACGGCACTGACGGTGTAGTCGTAGAAGCCATATTCGGGCACAATGTCGGTATAGATAACATCTGTGATAAGTTGACTATTTACTTTTAGGTCATTGCGATAAATATTGAATCCTATGAGGTAGTTTTGTGCCGGAGCTTTGGGACGCACGCGATTGGTGCCTACAAATACGTCGTCAATGAGCATCATGAATGCTTCCATCGATACGCAGTTGATTGTAACGTATTTGGCCTCTTTGGGTATATCGTACTTGAAGAGTGTCCATTCGGTGGGTACTTCGACATATTCTCCCTCGTTGATAAATATGAAGTTTGAGGCTTGCTTGCCGGTTGTTGAATAGCCTACTCTGAATCGCTCCAATCCGTAAGCATCGGTATAACTCTTGGCGCGGAAACTGATTTGAAAGTTCTCTTCAAAACTCAATTCGGGCGATATTATAAAATCGTTATTACCACCGTCTACCGTGAATGCAACCAGCATTTTAGAACCGGAATAGGGTTGTATTGCAGGCCAATCGCCAACCGAAGGTGTGGTTGTATTGGGATTCATGATGACGTATGCCATCTTCTGACTTTGAGTGGGGAATGAAGCAGCCGTCCATGTATAGGTCTCTTCATTGTCCATATCGAGGTAGCTCCAACCAATATTGCCGGGAGAGTTGATGGCAAAATCGGGGTGTGCCTCAAAGTCGTCGAAGTATCCGTTGGTAGCTTCGGGGTTGTTCCAGCGTAGGGTTACATTCTTGTTGTAAATATCTACAATATGCAATCCGTAAGGAGCTCCATCTTCGGCGGCTGTGAGCTGTTGTGTTATGGCCGGGACAGAATAGACCTTTGCGGTTGATAGGGGGCGATTTTCGGGCTTCTCTTTGTGTAGCATATCGTTGTTGTTGCCATAGCTGTAGAGAAGGCATCCGGCTGCAACAATGAAGAGAGGAAGCAAATATTTGATGTGTTTCATATCACGTTAAGATTTGATTATTTCACTATAAGTTTGAATGTTTGACTCTCTTGGTCGCAACTCATATTTACGACAATAATACCTCGGTAATCGTTTGTCTCTATGAGGTGTGTTTGCTCCCCGCTTATAGGGCTGTTATATAGCACAATACCGTCGGGTGTGGTACACAGTACATGAGTTGCTTTGGTGATGCCTTCAATATAGATTTTTCCATTTTCGGCATATACGCTCACCTTGTCCGAGAGGGTCCTGTCGACACTGCCTGCATAGCTATAGAATGCAGGCTCTGAGGCATCGTAGTATAGAATACCATCGCCGGCATATACTTGTACAGCGTAGGTTTTACCTGTTGTAAACTCACCTTCAAAAGTTTCATTTATCAAGATGCTGTTTTCTTGAACAGCACCTGCGGTGAGCAACTCCCATATATAGCCGTCGTTGTAGCCTACGGTGAAATATCTCACGTGAACGTTGCGACCGCCATGACGGCAAGTGAGACGAAGTTTCTGGAATGTGCGACCGACAAGATACTCGCTGAGGAACATCTCTATGCCTTCGGGGTTGTAAGTGTCGATAATGGCGGCGGGACCTATTTGCTCCCAGAACTCACCATCTTCAGTACCTTCAACAGCCAAGGTGCTTGTTCCGGTGGGGCCGGATGAGGTAATCATGAAGATAAGGTCGGTAAAGCCGTCGGGGAATGTTCGTGTCTCGAGCATGCCATTGCCTGTAAAAAATGCCGAGCCGGTGGCCAACTCTACGTTACCCTCTATTACTTCCCAATCTGAGGGCGGGAAGAACATTGCGGTGTTGTATATGCTATCGGTTACTTCATAAAACTCGAGGTGGTAGCGAGCTGCATTCTCGACAGGTGTCCATTCTACTTCAAGGGCCTTGTTCTCTACCAACCCGAATTTGGTGAACTGAGGTGTATCTAACTTACTTGCCAAGTATATTTGCCACAACCATAAGTTGCTTTGCATTTTATCGGATGTGCAAACAAAAGCTACATAAATCTCTTTTCCGGCGTATGCCGAGAGGTCTACTTCCTCGGGGACTTGGATGCCGAAATTGTCGGCAAAGGAGAATTGCTTAACCAAATGAAAATCTTCCAACTCGCGCGAGTGGGTAGAAACGTATACATCGAGTTTCTCTACCGCAGCTTGTTCTACAATGCCTCGCACAAAGTATAAATGGCCATTTTCCGGAACGAGCATGCGAGTTGATATTACCCAATCGTCGGCATTGTTCCAATAGTCAAATTGGTACAGCAAGCCTTGTGTGGCATCGTCAAATACCCAAGTAGTACCATCGCTATTGTTGTCGATGATTTTCCAACAATCGGGTTCTCCGTCGGTCCATGATGCAAAGTCGGCAATATAAGGAGCTGTGGCGAGGGCACATTCGGTTTTTACAGGAATAGCCGCCCCATATACGGTTGTCTTGTCTTCAAGGCGCATAAAAGCTCGCACATAGTAGAGTGTGCCGGGGTTGAGGCCTGTTATTGTGTAGTTGATGTTGGTGTTTGTCACAACAATGCTTTGAGGTGAGGTACTGATGTTGGGGTCGGGGTGAGTATCCCAGCAGAATCCCATCTCTATAATAGGATGGTTGTTTTTTTCGATGGTGGCCGATACCTCTAATGAGGTGTCGCGTACGTTGCGAGGTTGTTCGGTGCGAATAACAGAGAGGTCGGTAACACCACCCATTACTTGAAAAAGAATAACACCATTCTCTTCTCGAATATTGGTAATGGGAGTGTTGGTGGGATCTCCTGCCCAATTGAGAGCGTTGGGTGTAGATGTATCGGTAAATTGAGTGTTACCCGAGCGACCGGGGTATGTATCGCCATTACGGGTGTTTGTGTCGTCTATACCATCGGCCGGTTTTATGTACATGCAACGATGTCGGCTATTGTTATTGGGACTGTTGTATGACCAATATTTCTCGACCATTTCATTGGTATAATCGTAGTGATATATGAGCAAGCCATGTGCAGGGATGTAGGCATCCCAGCCGGTCTTTTGACGATTTTCGAGAATAAACCATTCTTGGCCTGTACCCGGGGTACGATAGGGTTGAGCATTGATGTAGCATGCCTCGTTCTCACCAAGTGATTTGAGGCTTATGTCGGCCGGCTCATTTAGCTCCATTGGCTGATACCAACCCATTTGAGAGCGTTCAAAGGCCATGAGGTAGGGTGGTGTGCGGCTTTCATTGTTGTAGCTGCCCGAGGCAAACATTGAGTAGTCGCCGGGGTCTAATCCATAGCCATCGGTATATTCGTCGGTATCGTACATATCTTTGAGACCAAGTACGTGTCCAAATTCATGTGCAAAAGTGCCTATACCATCCATTTTCTGGCCGTCGGCTCCAACAAATTCGGCCGAACAACCGTAAGCATCTATAACGATACCGTCTATTGTCAATGAAAATTCGTCGAGTGTCCAGCTATGAGGCCACATATCGTCGCCGTTGCCGGTGCTTGCCTCGCTATATCCGGCATACACGATATTTACATTATCCATGTAACCGTCTTTATTATTGTCGAAGATTGAGAAGTCGAGGTCGGGGTTGTTTGACTTGGCAATGTTGCAAGCATCTACAATCATGGCGCGAGGATTGTTGTCTTCGCCGGTCTCTTCTGAGTTGCCTGCATAATATTTTTGTGTGTAGGGAAGGTTATAAGGGCCTAATACGGTAAATTGGGGTATGAATTGTCCCATAGAGTTGTCTCGATAATAATCTTTGACACTGCCTGTGCCTCCATTTACGTCGTAGCCCTCTTTGTTGAGCCAGTCGTAGAAGTCTTGATTGGAGAAAGTAAAGGGGCGATCGCTAAATCCTACCAAAATAACGAGGTATTGGCTTTCTGTAACACCTTCTTTTGTAGCATGTTGCATACTGCCGTTGTGGCGGGCTGTGGTGGGCGCGGTTATGCGAGGTGCTTTGGGTGCAATTTTATTGTTACGGAGCATTTGTGCATGCCATTTCTTTGCAGGTGCAAGAGTTGATAGCAATTGCGCCTCTTGTGTCGAACGGTTGTCGAAGTTGGATGCAATTTGATTGGTTAGTTTTTGCTTTTCAAAATCGAAGTATTTGAAAAATCCGTCGTTATCTCTTTTTATAAGATAACCGTCGAGTGTAGTTGTGTAGTGGAAGTTTTCGTCGCCATGTAATCTTATAGACAACTGTGTTCCATCGGGTTGTGTTATTGTGATAGGATTGGGGTTGGCCATGATGGCGTATACCACAGGCACTGAACACAATGATAATACCACACTGAGAATAAAATTGCGGAGTATTGTCTTCATAATGCAGAAATAAAGTAAAATTTTTCTTTGTGTTTGTAAAGTAGATTGTGTCAAAGACAGTGTGTCTTGACACAATCTACCTATAGTTGGGTTATCGTATGGCTACCTTGCTGATGTGGTTGCCTGCTTTTACGATATAGATACCTTTGTCGAGCGAGAATGTTGCTTGATCATATACGGCTTGCGATGCAACAATCTTACCGGTGATGTCGCAAATGATAACATCGGTGCGAGTATTGTCGGCTGTGACAATAATGTTATTGCCTATGACACGTATGTTGCTATCTTGGTGTGTGCTCTCAACACCCGAGTATGAGCCGCTTACGATTACTGTTATTTCGTTGTATATGGCATCGAGCTTGAGATAATAATAGCCTTTGGTTTGAATGTCGTATGTGAGGGCATATTTCTCATCGTAGTAGCTTGTGGTTGCCAACTCGTATGTAGCATCGCAACTATCGTATAATGTCATGCCGAAGTAGTCGTATGAACCTTGTGATGTAACAGAGAATGTGCCGGGTTCGAGGTTGATACTGTACCATACGGGGTTGTTGCGTGTTGCACCGGTGTGCAGAATCAATTCGCCCGGAGTGATTTCAATAGGATTGGTGCATGATTCACCGGGTGCGAGTTCGGTCGTTTCAATAGTGAGTTTTTTATCGGTTTGTGCCGAGATGGTTACGACCTTGATGTACAAGATGTCGCCATTGTTCACTACGAAGCTGCCTTTAAATACGCTACCCTCTGATGAGGTTTGCATAATTTCATTACCATATTCGTTGCAGTCGGTGAGCACTTTTATGCTTGAGCTGTATGATGTGTATGTACTCTCGTCGTAGAACGATTCGTATACAATGTCGGAGGAGATGGTTACTTTACAATCTTTGTCGGCTGTGTATTTGTACCAATATTTACCGGCATTTTCGGGTAGGCTTGTGTTTCCTTCTATGATGCTTATTGCGGTTTCGCACGACTCGCCCTCTTTGTAAGCCTCTTCACTGAGGAAGAATGAACTTTCATACTCGATGTTGGTAAATTTGATGATACATTTTTCACCGGCAAGAAGTTCGCATTTGTTGATGTTGGCAATCTTGGTCGATTGATAAGTTCCATCCCAAGAGTTGCAACCGCGCAAGAATGTTACACCTATGGTAACATCGGTATCGATAATCAACCAGCCGTTTTGTGTGGCTGTGTAGCTGAAATAGTATTCGTTGCCTTCGGGCAATTCGTTATTGCCTTTTACGGCTTCAATTGCGCTATCGCATGTAGTGCCGTTTTCTATCTGTTCATATCTTACGGTGAAGGGGAATGAGTTTATACCCTCATAGCACTTCCACTCAATAATGTAGCTGTTGCCACCTTCAGCCTGAGCTCTGGCGTAGTCGGTTCCGCTTGCCAATGACGACCATGTGTTGTCTTCATCGTATATGTATACAGCTGTTGCGTAGCCGGCAATGTTGGCTTGCTTGGCATCTACGACCAAGAAGCAATTGTTGCCTTCGGGAACGGTTACTTTATAATAGTAAACGCCGTTGTACTTGGGTGTTGTTATTTCTTGATTGGCCTCAATCAAGATAGGGTCGTTGCTTGTGTCACCGGTTTTCTCGGCTTCGACGCTGATGTTGAATGACTCCTCTTCGGCTGTAGATTCGGTCTTTTCGATATTGATGAGATATGAGTTGCCATTGTATACGCTTGTACGCAAGGCGAAATATCCGTCGACAGATTCGTTGGCACTATATGCCGAACAGTTTGACCATACCGATATGGAACCGCCGGCAAGGCTGCACTCCGAAGAGATAATCATGTAGCCATCGCTATCGGCTATGTATTTATACCAATATGAGCCTGCCTCTTTGGGTAATGTGTTGGTTGATCCTCCATCGAAAGGCATATCGCAACTTTGCCCCTTGGTGGGGTGTGAGAGTGCAACAGATACATACATGGGGTAGTATGATTGTACGCGGAAGATGTAGGTATTACCCTCTTCTACAGGATATTTTCCTATGTACATTCCACTTTCATATATATACTCGACAGATATGTTTTCGCTTGTTGTGGCATCGCAACCAACTTGAGCTATACATGACGACACGCTACCGGTGAAGTGCATCTCTAAGAGACCGCTCTCATTGCAGGTGTACGCAAGGTATGTGTCGATGGGGGAGGTTCCGTCATAGTGCTGGGGTACGAATGTTGCTGTCTCGCCGATGGCGATGGCATCTTCACAGTTCTTACCTCCGTCGGTATTGGCGTCGAGCAGTGTGATGTTGAATGAAACTTCGGTAATGCCGTAACCGCCAATTTCCAAGATAACCTTTTGACCGGGCTTTATCGGATATGATGTTGTGCTATAGTCGCTTGAGTTGAGACCCGAGATGGAATTTCCATTCTCGTCGGTCATGTAGCATCTTACGCTTGAATTGGTAGAAGAGAATTGCAATAATTTGCCTTGATTTTCGGGTGCTGTATAGCTGTAGTATACTACGTTGTTGTCGGTTGAGGGTTGCTCAAAGGTATAGGTGTTGTTGCCTTCTTGCAAGTTGAGTGCTGTATGTGGGGTTGCACCGGGAGCGGGATGTGTGACAGTGGCTGTCATAACAATGGGCGATGAGTATAACTCCATGCGCAATATGTAGGTGTTGCCATTTGTAACCGGCATCAGACCTACGTATAGACTATTTTTGTATGATGCCGATATTGTCTCGGGTGTGGTATCGTCGCAGCTTTCCATTACTTGCAAAGTGCTGACAGAGCTTGAGAGAGACAACTCCAATATACCGTCTTCGGTGCATGTGTAGGATGCGTAAGTAGGATAATTGGTATATGTTGTCATATCGTAGTATGAAGGAATGTAGGTGCTTGCAGTACTCAATGCGATGGCATCGTTGCATGTGGCACCACCGTCGGCATCGCAATTGGTGATGGATACACCGAATGTTGCAGTTGTACCGCTCCATGTTGAAATCTTAAGATATGCTGTTTGTCCGGCCTTTACAGGATAGGCATATCCGTCGCTCAGGTATACTCCATTTATATATTGCGAATCTTCGGAGAGCATATCACTTGACACAGAATAGTCGGCTTTAGTGACTTTTATGAGTTTATCTTGACTTTCGGGTGCAGTATATTTGTAATACACAATTATACCGTTTGCATTTTCATCTGTGTAAGTAATGTTGTCACCTTCTTCAAGTGGCAGTGCTGTCTCAATGGTACTTTGAGCATATCCATACCCGAATGTGCATAAAAGTGCCATCAGTAATAGAATTTTTTTCATAATAAAAATGGTATTAGTTAGTATTGTTTTTTTTATTTTTCTCTATCTTGTTGCGTGTTGTTTCTTCCCTTGGCCGAATAACAACGTAAATTCTTTTGCAAGTATAAGGCTTTTGCACAAAAAAAACAATATTACACAGGGGATAAAAAGGGGATATAGGCAAACAGAAACCCGCGTTATACGGCTTATAACGCAGATGTGGTAAAAAAAACATCCCTTTTGAGATAAAAATCATGCAAGAGTGCACAGATATGAGAACAGAGCCTTGGAATTTTCAAAACCTATTTTTCGGGCAAGCTGTTGACGTTTTTTCTTGCAATATTCGGGAGTGATATTCAGTAGTGAGGCAATCTCTTTGGTGCTGAGGTTGATGTAAATGAGCGATAGAAAACGTATCTCGTTGGCAGTGAGCTCGGGGTGTTTGTCGCGTAGTGCGGCAATAAATGCATCGTTGCGTTGTTCGAAGTAGGTAGAGAAGTCTTGCCATGCCTCGTTGTTATCAATGACGCGTTGCAATTGTGTAACTGTGTGTTTTAGTGCCGAGTTGTTGGTCTCCTTAAAGTATTGCGACTTGGAAAGCTCATTGACTATATTGGTAACAATATCGTTGCGATTGGCAACTATCATGGCCTTTGACATGAGTTCCTTGTCGCGTAGTTCTATTTCGTGTTTGTAACGCTCCTCTTCGAGTAGAGCTTTGGTGCGTTGCTCTTCGAGTTGTTTTTGCAGTAATTGCTGTTGTTGTTTTTCTCGCTCTATATTGATTTGAGAAATCTCTTTTTCCTGCCGGTTTTTGATTATCTGGTTGATAAGAGCCCAAGCCAATATGATGGTTGCCAATATACCCATACCCAACACAATGTAGCTGGTGCGTGTGCGGAGGCGATATTCTTCCAGTTCGTTCTCTCGGCGAAGGAGTTCTATCTGGGTATTGGCGTTTTCAAAGTGTTGTTCTTCTTGTATATTTCTTATGGAGTCGGTTACTTGCAGTGCCGAGTCTTTATAAGCAAATGCTTGGTGATAACGATGTGTACGGTAGTAGGCTTCGGCGAGAGTGTCGTAAATGTTTTTTCTCTCCTCGATGGTGATGGCTTGTTTTAGAGCTTGTTGGCTGTAGCGAATGGCACTGTTGTAGTCTTTAATATCCAACATAGTCTGTGTGAGTACGAGCAATGCTGCTGTTTCTATGGCACTTTGCTCTGTTTCTATGGCTTCGTTGAGGATTTGCAGTGCCTTTTGGTAGGCTTCTTCGTGTTTGCCCATTTTGCACAGATAGTTGGCTTTGATTATTTGCAGTTCAAGACTGTCATTGGGTGTGTTGACAAACATTTTTTCGGCGATGGAGATATATTCTGCTGTTTTGTCGAGTTTGTTGAGGCTCAACGATATGTTGGCGATGTTCATTGCACATCCTCCAACGAAGAGACTGTCGCCACTGTCTAATGCCGATTTATAAGCCAATAGGCTTTGTTCTAATGCTTTGTCAAATTTCTTGTCGAGGATGTATACGCCTGCTATATTATTGATAACGCTCAACTCAAATCGTTTGTCGAGTCTTTGAGTGGCTATTTGATAGGCCTTTGAAAAGTGGTCGAGCGATGTGCGGTAGTCGGTCAACTCGGCATAGTTGATACCTATGTTGGTGTATATCCAGAATTGTTGTTCGTAGGCATTCTTTTGCTCGGCAATTTCCTTGGCTTTCGACAACAACTCCAAGGAGTGAAAGTAATCTTTCTCGTCCGATGCTTTGATGGCTTGTTGTAGCAGACTGTCGCACACCTCTATATTCTGAGCCGATATAGTGATTGTAAGTGATAATAGGATGTATAGTATAGTATTGAGAATTTTCATCGTGTGTGGGGTATTGGGTTGTCAGTATATGCTATTTCTTTCCTGTTATATAATCGAGCCAATCGGGGTGCTTCATTTTTTGGTAAGTATCGCTATCGACATATACATCGGCGTTGTCGGGGATATGTACGCAGTGCAAAGTCGTGTCGGTAATTTGCTCATTGTTGTACAATACTTCATACGAAATGCCTCGTTCTTGCAGTTTGTGGTTGAATGAGGGCGACTCTATCAGGTGGTATACTTTGACAGTCGATTGCGGCGTAATAGCATGAAAGAGCCCACCCAAGCGTTGGGTGTATGCAGCACCGGCAATGATGGTAGTGGCACAACATAGTAGCTGTGTGGTGACTAACAGTGTGTATAGTATGTTGCGAATGGTGCGTAAAGCGGGTGTCGTGATATTGCTGTGCTCGGTATATAGTAGTAGCACTATGGGCATTGCCCATAAAAATGGGATATAGCGCATCCACCACGATTGTTCGAATACAAAACATGACACTAAGAGTAGCAGTGATATGCCTATGAATGTGGCAGCTCGCGGTTTGTTGAGTTTGTGTGTGTGGCTTTCGTTGTATATGGTATATGAGGTGAGGAGTATAGATGCTAAAAGGATGTATCCAAACAGCGGACCAAATCCGGCTATACGGCTCTCGTGCGAGATATAGTAGTCGTGCAGAGAGTCGTTGACAATGGGAACCCATATACCTGAGCCTTGGGCGTTGTAGAAGAGCGAGCGCAACCAATTGGTGAAACGATTGCCATTGGTATATAGCTGTGGGGTGTTGCTACTCATTATATCGGTGTTGCTACCCATGAGAGGATAAAATGGGTTGCCCCACTCAACGGTGTTGGTAATGTATGGATGATAACCAACAACTCCAAATCCTATAATAAACAGTACAACAGACAACATTGCCAAGCGGTAGCTCAGTTTGCGTCTGCCGGCCATAAAATACCAAATGATGCCTATGGCAATGGTGAGAAATATGTAAAATGCAACGGTAAACTTGGTCGATGACGCAAAAATGGTTGTAACGATGAGCAACCACCATGAGAGCTTGTCGTTGCTACGATATATTGTTATGAGGGCTATAACTGTAAGCAACATGAAAGTATACATGGTGTAGTCTATGTAGTAGATGTAGGCTTGCCTTATAACAGTAGGACACAAAGAGATTAGCAACGTGAATAAAAGTATTTGGCGTGCAGTGTGTTTGTTGAATTCTCGGTGCAAAAAAGTATATGATATGAATACCGATGCGAGAATTAGCATTATATTGACACTCTTTCCGCACTCTATACTATTGAAAAATAGAGCTATCGTCGATGCCGATATTTCAATGGCCTTGGCATAATGTATACTCCATAATGAGCTGAACTCCTGCGGTTGATAGATGGGGTTGCAGCCCATAATCATATCTACTATCCCTCCTTGGTGATAGGTATTACCATCGAAGCTGTTGTCATAAAGGATACTTGCCGACAGTAATGCAAAAGTGATAGATATTGAGGTGAATAAATAATATCGTATATGCGAATATGGATTGAACACTCGCTTGCTTGTGAGCACATGCCCTGTTGCAATAGCTGTGATGAGTGCCATAGGAAATATCCACACCTCCACACCTCCACCAAGACCGAAAGATGCTGTGGCCAATAGAAGTGTTAGAAAGGGGATGAGCAGGAGTGAAAATCCCCAAATTTCAACTTCTTCGATTGTGGGTTTTAGATGCTTGATGTTCATTCAAAGAGTTTGAGTTGAGGGTCGGTAAGGCGGAAAGATTGTCTATGATAAGGAGTTGTTCCGTAGCGTTCTATTGCATTGCGGTGCTCTTGCGTAGGGTAGCCTTTGTTCCTATCCCAGCCATATTGCGGATGCAGATTGTGCAGTTGTAGCATGTAGTCGTCGCGATATGTCTTGGCCAAAATAGAGGCTGCTGCGATTGAGAGATATTTTCCATCGCCCTTTATTACGCATGTATGGGGTATATCTTTGTAGGGCTTGAAGCGATTGCCATCAATAAGTAGGTGTTGCGGTGTAATTGACAATTGCTCTACAGCACGTTGCATTGCCAATATCGATGCGTTGAGAATGTTTATTTTGTCAATTTCTTGTGGCGTTACAATACCCACAGCCCATGCTACAGCGTCTTGCTCTATGACAGGGCGCAGAGCATAGCGTTGTTTTTCGCTGAGTTGTTTCGAGTCGTTAAGCAGTGGGTGATGGTAGTCTTGAGGCAAAATTACGGCAGCTGCAAATACTGCACCGGATAGACAACCTCTGCCAGCCTCGTCGCAACCGGCTTCGATGCGACCTCTTTCCATATAGGGCAACAACATATTGCAGACTTTTTGTGTACAGAAACAAACATTTTATCACATCAAGGTGTTATTTAAGTAGAACGAGATTTTATTGTAATGACTCAGTTCAACCTTTAATGAATTGTTTGTTATTCCTAAGTTATAGTTTGCTATTTGTTTGATTTAAGAGAAGATAAGAGCGCATCGTGAGATGTGCTCTTGTTTTTTTACTCCTCGGCAGTACCCATTTGCAAGATGCCTCCTGTGGTGTGGTCGAATATTACAAATGTAGGCTCTTTCTTGCGAGAGAGTAGGGCCGGGTCTAAGCCGTATACAACGCCCAACTGTGCTACGCAGAATTCTTTCTTTGCTATAATATTCGAGTCGAATTGCAAAGACATCTCGACCTTGCCCGGTATATTGTATGCCAAGGCACCTTTGGGTACTTTCTTGACATTGCCTTTGTTGTCAAGGGGATATTCGCCTCTTTCTAAAACATCTACAGACAGGTATATAGGAGCACCGCTCAGGTCGTTTGCGTCTACAAATCCCAGATGCTCAGAAAAACGCATGATTACTTGATGATCGACATTATCGACCGGGGTATATTGCATGTTTTGGGTGAAATACTCTATTGATGTTGTTCCGATAAACATAGAGGTGAGAGCTTGCTCCTGTTGATCGAGCTGTTCCATGATTATTCTCATTGACTCACCATCGGCAGGCATGTTGTCGGCTTCTCCTGTGAGAATATCCATGCGACTCTCGCGTATGCGGTATATTTGCTTGGCTGCCATCTCGGCCATTTTGGCTATCGACCCCGACATGAGAATATCGCTTGACAATGCTTTAGATGCGTTTATATCGCCGATAACATCTTGATTGGCGGCAGTAGTCTGAGCGGTTTCAACTTCGGGATAAGTGTTGGCACTGAGTATGGTGTGCTCCTCGCTAATAAAAATATAGGGCGTTTGACCACTTTTGAATGTGAGTTGATATCGCTCATCGGTATTGGCCACACCTCGTGATGTAATAGTTGCGCTCTCAAGACACCATGTTTCGGAATCTGCTGTAATAACATCGCTTATACCTAAATATTTGCGAGCGTATTGGTAATATTCTCCTGCTTTGCGGGTGGTCTTCGATGCGACAAATTCTATTTCGGTTATTGTCTTGGGCAGATAGTAGTTGAGTGCGTAGTCGTTGAATTTTTCGGGTCGCAATTGTACTACATCTTGTGCCGAGGCAATGAGTGCCATGCCAAGAATGAGTGTTGTTAATATGCCGCGTTTCATCGTTCTATTGTTTTTGTTGTTTTACATCGGGTTATTATTTATTGTAATTGCGGATTTTCTTGAATGCTTTGCCTATATTGGCAATGATGTCCTGTGCAGTAATGTACTCCTCGCAATTTTCGGCTGTGGCCAAGTCTCCGGCAGTACCATGCAGATGCACAGCCAATACAGCCGCTTTGAGAGGCTCATATCCTTGTGCCAAAAGAGAGGTGATGATACCTGTGAGAACATCACCACTGCCTGCTGTCGACATGCCGTTGTTGCCACAATTATTGATGTATACCTCGCCCTTGGGTGACACGATAGCCGTGTGTGCCCCTTTTAAAACAACTATAATGTTGTAGCGGGATGCCATGGCAATGGCTTGTTGCAATCGGTGAGAGTCGCTGTCTATCACACATTCGTATAGTCGCTCAAACTCGCCTACGTGCGGGGTGATAATAGAGCCTGCCGGTAGAAGGTCGAGTAATTCGGGTTGTCGCGAGAGTATGTGCAGGGCATCAGCGTCAAAGACGGCGGGGATTTTTATGCCGTCGGAGAGCAACTTAAGCATGCATGAGGTTTGTTTGGCTCCGGTTCCCAATCCCGGACCAATACCCAGTGCGTTGTATCGTGCATTGATGGTTACATCGCTACATACGAGGTCTTCGGCATCGGGCTCATATAAGGCTTCCGGAACAGATGTTTGCAGAATGACATTACCACAACGAGGGGCATGTACCGTTGTGAGGCCTATACCTGTGTGCATGGCTGCTTTGGTTGCCAAGACTGTCGCACCCATCATGCCATAACGCCCGCTCACAAGTAGGCCGTGCCCGTAAGTACGCTTGTCGGAGAATTTTTCGCGAGGTCGAATAAGAGAGGCCACATCGCTGTTTTCTACACAATAAAAGTGCGATTTGGCATCGGTGTTATTGTCCGGTTTTAGCCCGATATCAAGGATTTGCCATTTCCCTACGTATGGCTCGTTTTCTCTGAAGAAGAAAGATAGCTTGGGGTATTGAAATGTGTATGTAATGTGAGCTCTGACAATGTGACGAGACTCGTTCTTCTGTACCCAATCGCTCATCAACCCTGAAGGAATATCGATAGATATTACGTATGCTTCCGAGTCATTGATATATTCTACAAGAGAGGTGAAACCTCCGGCAAGAGGTTTATTGAGTCCGGTCCCGAAGAGTCCGTCAATAACAAGTGTGTCGGCTGTGAGGTGGGGGGGACGGAATGTTTTTGTCACCTCGTCAAGACGAACATTCGGAAATTCGGCCTTGAGTCTTTCGTAGTTGGTTTGACAGTCCGGACTGAGTTGTGTGGATGTTATGAAGAGATATACTTGCGGGTTGTATCCCTCGACCATAAGCAGGCGGGCAATGGCCAGAGCATCACCTCCATTATTGCCCGGACCGGCAAAGATGCAGATGTGTTTGTTGCGCGGAAATCGCGATGCAATCTCGTATACCACAGCCGAGGCTGCTCGCTCCATTAAATCGAGTGATGTAATACCCTCTTTCTCTATGGTTTCTTGGTCTATCTGGTGTAAGTCGCCGGCTGAATATATCTTCATAATATTATTTTTACTTCTATTTCTCGAATATACAAAGATAGTGTTTCGCGTGGAAAAGACAATGGCAGTTTGCTAATTTTATTATTATTGTAAAAAAAATAATATATAAGAGGTTGAATTGTTTCATATAAGGCGATAGAGTATCTGTTTTATGTAGCAGCCGAAAAAAAATTGTGACAGTAGACGGAGATATTATTTTTGCACATTCGAGATATAGTATTGGCTATTCCATTTTTTTTGTGTAGGTTTGCACAGCAAAAAAAACATACACATAAGACCTATATGAGAAAAATATTCATTGTGGCTGTTGCAGCCATTACACTCTTGATAGTCGCTTGCAATCGTGCCCCTCAATTTACTATCGAAGGAACTATTGCCAATGCCGATAGCACAACGCTCTATCTCGAAAATATTACCGGAAACAATCCTGTATTGGTAGACTCGGTAAGCCTTGACGAAAAGGGCAACTTTAAGTTTACTCATGCAGTGCCCGAGCATGCACAATTTTACCGCTTGCGTTTGGGCAACCAAAGTATCAATCTTGTTGTCGATACTGTTGCTCACATCATATGCAACAGTCAAGCTCAAGCCTTTGCCACCAACTATACTGTGGCGGGTAGCGAAGAGTGTGTAGTGATGCGCGAAGTGGCTATTAACGGTGCCCGACTCAAGGCGCTTGTAAACCAAGCCATGAACAACGAAAGCTTGCGCGTAGAGGCACTTGATAGCATTGCCATGTACAAAGCACGCATGACAGAGCTGGTTTTGCAAGCCCCCTCGTCGGCCGTATCATACTACATCCTCATGCAACGTGTCAATGGTTTGCCTATATTCGATACATACGATTATGCCGACAATCGTGTTATCGCAGCCGCTGCAACGGCTCATGATATTTATGCCCCCGATGCTCCTCGTACCGAGATATTGCGCAATATAGCACTGCAAGGTATGGCAGCTCGTCGTGAGGAGCAGAAGCAATCCCTTGAGATAGAGGCCTCTGAGATCGCCTATATTGATGTTGAATTATACGATCTTGTGGGTAATATGCGCAAGTTGTCGGAGGTTGTGGCACAAAACAAGGTGGTGTTGCTCGACTTTACAGCCTATGCACTCGACCACTCACCTGCATACAATATCGAACTTAACAATATCTACGAGCAATACAACAAGCGAGGATTGGAGATATATCAAGTGTCGTTCGATACCGACCTCAATCGCTGGCAAACCGTTGCCGACAATCTGCCTTGGGTGTGTGTGCTTGAAGCAGACAATGTACAGTCGGCCCTTATCTCGCTCTACGATGTACAATCATTGCCTACATGCTATATAATTGTGGACAACGGATTGCAACTCATTCGTCCCGAGAGTATGGAGGATATGAAGAAAAAATTATCACAAATTATAGGTTGAAGAGTAAAAGAATAGAAACGTTAAAATCTCACATTATACTTGCAAAACACAAAATAAACCTATATCTTTGTACTCGTAATAATAAATGGAGACCCGGTCACTGCGGCGGGGTTTCTTTTTTATTGTGCCATGTGTGGCAACAAACACATGCCCCCTATTAAAACATAAAATATTAACCTAAAGAAATATATACCTTAATTATGGCATACAATTATATGACCGAAGAGGGTTTGAAAAAACTCAAAGAAGAACTCACCCACATGGAGAGTGTAGAGCGTCCTCGCGTGGTAGCTGCCATTGCCGAGGCTCGCGATAAAGGTGACTTGTCGGAAAATGCCGAGTATGATGCAGCCAAAGAGGCACAAGGTATGCTTGAAATGCGCATTGCTCAACTCAAAGATACAATTGCCAATGCACGCATCATTGACGACAGTCGCCTCAACACCGAGGAGATACAACTCCTTAATCGTGTGAAAATCAAGAATGTTGCAAATGGAGCTACAATGGAGTATTCAATTGTGTCGGAAACAGAGGCCGACCTGCGTGCCGGAAAAATTTCGATAGCAACACCCATTGCCAAAGCCTTGTTGGGTCACCGCGTAGGTGATATTGTAGAGGTGCAAGCCCCTGCCGGTAAGATGAAATTTGAGGTGCTCGAAATATCTATTTGACAGTGCTACATACACTTTGAGAAAACTATATAATAAGCGAGGCTGTGTCACAATTCAGAACAATAAGATGACACAGCCCGTTTTTTTTCTTTACAACCCTTCATGAAGGTCAATTATGCATGTAGATGTAAGTGTTGAGGTAGGTTGCTATCATAAGCCACACAATATATGGGATAAAAAGAAATGATGCAGCACGGCTGGCTCGGTAGCTGAGGAATATATAGAGTATTACCATCGCATCGAGAAGTAGAATATCCAATAGACCCAATAACGGATTGCGCATGGCAAAAAACGTAATACACCACAAGAAGTTGAGCATCAATTGCACGACAAACACCGTCAGGACAAGCCTTCTTGTCTCATGCCCCGACCCTTGCACAAGCCCGGCCGATATACCCATGAGCAGATATAAGATGCTCCATACGATAGGAAAAACAATATTGGGCGGAGTAATAGACGAGTGACGCAACAGAGGATACCACATTGTCAAAGCATCATTCTGGAAATAAGATGCCGTAAGCCCTACGGCCAAACAGATAAGCACCCACATGGGCACAGCAATTACAGTACGCATAAGTCAAGAGTTTTTTTATAATCTAACACCTCACACACTGCAATTGTTGAAGAGGGAAACGATATCCTCAATAAATAGTATTATTTGATTTGTATTATATTCACTATCTTATCAAAACTACCCCGACTCTTTGTTATGGCATTACAATTATAATTGCTTTTCTTCCGATATGATTGCCCAATATCCACCTCTTCTTTCAGGGCCTTCTCTTTTTATTTTATTCAAGAATTTCAATTTCTTAATATGTTTCTGAACGGCTGTATCTGATACTCCTATTGTTTTACTGAGTTCTTTTCTTGTAATATAAGGGTCTTGTTTTATCATATTGAAAATCAGTTGAGTTGTGGAGTTTGATAACTCATTTGATAACTCATTTGATAACCCATTTGATAACCCATTTGATAACCCTTCTATTTGGGTTCTGAATGAGGTGTTCAATTTATATATTGTCCAACGACCTTTATTCTCGGGCAACAGTAATTCTATATCTGTCAAATATTTAAGAACTTTAGCTACTTCCAACGAATTTTTTTCTAATATGGTTTGCAAACGTTGGTTTGTAACTCCATTCTCAATATAAGCAACCGACAATGCAGTTAAGTTTTCCTTCGATATATTCTCTATACTCTCACCCAGTAGTTGCTGTATATATTCGGTAACCTCTTGGGGGAACATCGAAATCATCCACAACTTTAGTTGTACCTCCTTGGTATCGACATTTTCATCAAGGTCGGGTTTGCGCCATTGTTCTTGCCTACAAGCATCAAGAATGGTAGGGAAACCTGAGCCTAAGTTCTCTCCAAAACCTATCATTCTCAGCATATTTTGCATTCTCGGATTACGAGCTTTTGAGCTACCACCTTCATATATTTGGGCTACAGGAAGTTTCAGCATGCCAGGATTTCTAAAGCATAAGCATCCCTCATACTTTTCAATTCTCAGAACACCTCCTGATAAGAAGAAGTCGGCATGTATCACACTATTTGTCAATGCTTCACGAATAGCCTTGTGTGCAGGTGTGTCGTCATTGCGCTGGACGCCTTCCAATCTGAAAGGACGCTTTAGGTCGGCAATTAACTTGGTAAGTGCCTTGCGAAAGAAGTTGTATAGGTTATTTTCCCAAGTTCCGTCATAAGTTATGCGGTCGCTATAGCGCATATCACCTATGAGATTGGTGAGGTCTATATAATCCATTCGGAAGTTAGAGAATCTTTCACGAACGGGTAGCCCTTTGCCAAACATCAATAAACCTGCAAGCGTAAGCCCTTCTCGGCCTGTTGCACGATCTATTGTATAACCACCCAATTGTTTCAAGAATTCCTTATCGTCCAACTGGTTATAGATATGACCTATATTGCGATTTTCAAACTCATTCCTGTAGTTTCTAAGGGTGGGCATATCTATATCATCCATTGTGTAGAATTCAATAATATTGCCATCATTACCATCCTCGTTGGCATCGCGAATCATGGCTTTCACTTCGCCCTCTTCGCAGTGATAGTCGCCCTCGAAGTTGCGCTTGAAAGTCCCTTTATATACATTCCCGTTGATATATACAGGTCTTAAGTTGTACGGTACTTGCGGTATATCTATAACTACAAGTTTAGCTTGCTCATTATATTCTACTACTTGTACGTTTTCGTCCTTCAAGATACAGGTACTAACTTTTTCGCTATTGATGGTATTCCAAAAGTCCTTCACTATTTGATCGGGATTAAGCACGCCTTTTATGACAAATCTTTCGTCCCAAACAGCAGCCGATAAGTCCTCTTCAACACCGAGTATAATAATTCCTCCGTTGGTATTAGCAAAAGCCGAATATGTCTCCCAAATAGATTTGGGGACACCTCTCTCAGCCTTCTTGCACTCTAACGTAACACGCTCACCATATCGGAGTAGTTCATCTATATATGTTTTATCTATAATCATGATTTTGTACTATTGCTATTATTTAATTCCGCATATTTTTTCTCGTCAGCTTCAGCAGAGGTATTATACATAGCAATTTTTACCTTACTGCGGGACTTTTTAGCTAAACTTCGATAACATTCTGCACGATATTTATATGCTTCTTTTACATCATTTTTGAGAGATAACACATGAGTAAAAACCTCAATAGCATCTGCAAAATGCTTCATTCTTATAAATATTTGCCCCTTGGTAATAAAATATTCATATTTTGTATTATCTAATAATATAGCTTTATTTACATTGATTATAGCATTGTCATGTTGTTTTAATTTAGATAAAAGTTCTGCTATATTATTGTATACATCTGAATTATTAGGCATTTGCTCAAGAATTTTATAGTAATCATCCAACGCTCCAACAATGTCAGTCAGTTTTTCTTTAATATCAGCTCTATGAATATAAGCATTAGTATAATTAGGATTTAGTTCTATTGCTTTATTATAATCCTCAAGTGCTGCTTGGTTTTTTTTCATTTTTCCTTCTAAACAGCCTCTATTATAGTATGCATTACAATTTTGGGAATCTAATTCTACAGCTTTATTAAAATCTTCAAGAGATCCATTTATATCATTTAATTCTCCTTTTATACAACCCCTATTATTATAAATAATACTATTATTTGGTTCTAACTTGATAGCATGATTAAAGTCATCCAAAGCTCCTTCGGGATCACTATTCATTCTCAAATTGCCCCTATTAACATACGCAATCATATTTTCAGGATCTAACTCTATTGCTTTATCATAATCGGCTATAGCACCAACAAAATCTCCTAGCTGTTTTTTTAGACTTCCTCTAACTCGATATGCATTTGTATTCTGAGGATTAACTTGTATAGCTTTGTTAATGTCTTCTAATGCGCTGTCAAGCTTTTTTATTTCTTTATTTAAAAGACCTCTTTTAACATATATATTACTATTGTTAGGGTCTAATTCTATAGCTTTATTATAATCATTTATAGCATCATCGAAATCACCTAATGCTTTTCTTAGATTCCCTCGATTACTATATAGGGCTGAATCTTGTGGATTTAGTTCTATTGCTTTATTGAAATCTTTCATGGCTCCATCTGCATCTCCTATTTCTGCTTTCACAGTTCCTCTATTATTGTAAATATCTGCATTTTTGTTATCATTTTGCAAAATGTCTGTGTATAACTCAATTGCTTTTTGTGGATTACTATCTTGCTCAGCTAAAGCTTCTGCAAATAATTTGCTTATATTAGCGCTTCTTGCAGCTCTTTTTGCATTTTCTTCGCTCTTTTCGATTTTTTGTTTTAAAATGGCAATAGCTTCCTTAAGTTCCTTAATCTCCTCTAACGATTCCTTAGCAGAGGTAGAATCTGCTTTTGCTGATTCGGCATCTTTTTTAGCAGATTTTGTTTCAATCTTTGTTTTTTCAATTTGTTTTTGTAGCTTGTCTAATTTTTCTTTTTGACGCTCATCATTTTTTTTGTTTAAGTACAAAGGAGCAGCTACACCAAGTGCTGCAGTAAGCGCACCAATTATGAGAGTAAGTGCACTAAACCACAAAGCCATATTGTTATTCATCCTTGTTGTTTCATTTCTAACATCTTCACGATACAAAGCAATCTCTCCTTCCATCTTTTGCAGTTGTTCTTTCAGTGCTTGATTTTCTTCTTGAATCTGCAAAAATTGTTCTTGGGTGCTTGCTTCAAGCATTTGAACTTTCTCTGCTATTGCTTTATTGCTATTTGCTGAGGTTTTCTTTGCTTGTCCAAATGCACATATGGTACAGACAAGCAACATTGCTGTTAGTTGTATATATTTAGCTTTCATAACTCATTCAATTTACAATATCCTCCTTATTGTTTCTTTATTATATGAGTTGAATATTTGGTAGAAGTTGTTAGTGATATTGTAGGCATTGCCATGTGTGACATAAATGTCTGTCAAAAAATCAAGCATACTATACAAATATTTACCAACAAATATACTCAATAATTGCAAATTTGCAAACCATAGGCAGGGTATCTAATTACGTAAATATATTCTTTTTTCTTTTTCCCAAATTTATTACAAGATGCAATATACAGAGCGTAAAAAGAAAATAATAAATATTCTCACATCGAACCTATTCCTGGCAGATTTAGAGAAACTATGGGAGCTGCGCCATTATATCCCATAACCTGCAAAGAATTTATATGAAAAATATCATCCCATTTAATAATTAGACCAATTTTATTGATATATTTGCAGTGTTTTGAGAATCATTTCCAAAACATAACATTTTTATTATAGCGTTTTTGCTATTGTCTTTTGCTTGAAAAAACTACCACTTTTATATAAGCATACAAGGACAATAGGCACGGAAACGCCTGCGCATAGCGTGGGTTGTGCTTATCTTGTATGCAGGTATGTGGTAGTACCTTTCAAGCGTGATAGCCAACACACGCTTTTCTTTTTTAGTTAAGCGTGCAATGTATAATTCAATGTTTAACTAAAATTCAATATTATGAAAAAGGTACTATCAATTACGCTAAGTTTAGCAATCTGTTTTATCGTATCATGTAGCAACTTTGATGATTCCGAAATTTGGGATAAGCTAAATGATCATGAGAATCGAATTGTATATTTAGAAGAAATATGTAAAAAATTAAATTTAGATATTATTAATATCCAATCAATTATAACCGCATTAGAAACAAACGACTACATCGTTAGCGCTTCTCCTCTTGTAGATGGTAGTGGTTATACTTTTATTTTCAAATCTGGGAAATCTATAGTTATATATAATGGTAAAGATGGAGTTGATGGCATTGATGGAACTATCCCAACCATCAGCGTAATGAAAGATGTTGATGGTATTTATTATTGGACTATCAATGGCGAATGGCTACTCGTAAATGGGAATAAAGTTAAAGCTTCTGCAACTGATGGTATTACACCCCAATTTAAAATAGAAAACGATTATTGGTATGTCTCTTATGATAATGGTAATTCATGGGAAATTTTAGGGAAAGCAACAGGAAACAATGGCCTTAATGGTACAGATGGAGATGCAATGTTTAAATCTGTTTATATAAAAGATGGCTATGTTTGTTTTGAATTAAATGATGAAACAAGCACCATTATCAGAATTCCATTGATGAAAGAGGGTAACTTACTAATCACATCAGAAAAAGAAGGCACTATCGCCAAACTAATATCATCGGAAGAAATGAGAACAACTACAGAACTAACAATAATTGGTCCTATCAATAATAAAGACATTCAACACATACAAATAATGAATAGCCTGCAGAAACTTGATTTAAGTAATGCAACTTACTTGAAAAATAATTTGTCTTTCAAGTTAAACCCATATCAAGATACACTTATAAACAGAACGATAGAAGAATTGATACTACCTCCACTAAAAGATACATATATTGACTTTTCTTATTGCTTTGCATTAAGACATGTTGTAGTAACGAGTGATAATGCAAGCCTTTGTAATTATAAATACGAATACTATGAAGACGATGGTTGGGGTTTTTGGACTCAGGACACAATATTATTTTGTCCTAATATGAAGTATTTGGAATTTGCCGAGGGGGTTATAGAGCCAAGTAATAGTAATGGTTGGAATTCTACTCATATCTTGGAAAAGATTGTCTATCCTTCAACTCTAGTTTATATTCCTTATACAATAACCTTAACCTCTCAAAGTATAAGAGATAAAGACGCTAGTAGTACTTACAAATATGTAGATGTATATACTTTACCCTGTGATACTCTCATATGTAAAGCTACTAATCCACCTGTTTTGAATCCCGAAAGATATGGTCGACCATTGTATTACGATACAGATTCTAAATGTTATTATTTCGAAACCAAAGAATATTCAGGAGTTACTAAACACTATGAGGAAATAAATGTCCCATCAACATCTGTCTTATATGTTCCTAAAGAATCTATTGAGCTTTACAAAAACGCTCCACTTTGGGAGAATTTTAATAACATACGCGCAATAGAAGAATTGGAATAATTTCACAATCAAACAAAATATAAGAAGAGCTCCATAACACATTTTTGGGGCTCTCCTTTTTAAACCCATTATTCACAATTAAATCAATAGTTACAAGAATGTATATAAAAAAAGTTGGACGCCTCGTGTGAAGTGTCCAACTTGAGTACCCGGAGCGGGACTTGAACCCGCACAACCGCAATGGTCAAAGGATTTTAAGTCCTTCGTGTCTACCATTCCACCATCCGGGCAGACCATGAGCGAAAGACGGGACTCGAACCCGCGACCCTAACCTTGGCAAGGTTAT
>JAFXAB010000046.1 GCA_017522135.1 Bacteroidaceae bacterium | reverse complement strand
GCCTAACATGGCTTACAAGGCATCCTAAAAGCGATGCAGGCAAAGATTTAAGAAGCCTGGTGTGTATGATACACAAGATAGAAACGCATAATGATAGCCTGTATTGGAAAAGTTTGTTTAAGCAATAGTGTGATACATACCACGAGTATTTAAACACACGAAGTTACAAGTCCGAAACCAATACGCAATGGTATACGCATAAAATGGTAAGAAAAGCATATGTACATATACGCCGAGCTTTGCCTGATATGTTTCATTATACAGAGAATTCTTCTATCCCTAAAACAACCAATGCTTTGGAATCTTTCTTTGGACACCTAAAAGAGAATATATCTCTTCATAGAGGCCTATCTTATATTCATTATCAGAACTATGTAAAGTGGTATCTTTATTTTAGAAACAAGTCTAATAAGAATAAATGTTTTTGATTTTTTTCAAGCAAAGGTAGCTCTCGGAAGATTGCTTTGTAAAGGTCAGACATGTGGCTGCGCCAACCTTGACAAAGCATCTTCCTTGATCTTTTATATCGCTTGGAAAAAATCTAAAACGAACAAAAAAATAAGAGAGATTTTCCTCGCCTTAGAAAATCTCTCTTTGTATGATTATGCAGGTCTAAAACCAACCATTTTTGTCCACATTACCTGTAATGATTTATGACTTTTATCGGGGGAGTGTTACTTCTCCTACATAAGATTGTCTCATGGCTTGTACAACCTCTTGAGGAGAGAGACCGTGTCCGAAAAGGAACATCAACTTGGCCAAAGCAGCCTCTGTTGTGCTGTCGTATCCGCTTATCACACCTATATCGCGCAGAGTGTTGCCTGTGCGGTACAACTCCATTTGCACGCTACCGGTGCTGCATTGTGTGACATTTACAATCACTATACCACGAGCTACAGCATCGCGCAACTCTTCAAGGAACCAGTCGTAGCGAGGTGCATTGCCCGAGCCAAAGGATTCGAGAACTATACCTTTGAGGCCC
Organism: Bacteroidaceae bacterium; assembly: GCA_017522135.1. Taxonomy (GTDB): domain Bacteria; phylum Bacteroidota; class Bacteroidia; order Bacteroidales; family Barnesiellaceae_A; genus Barnesiella_A. The sequence continues at coordinate 84,573 of JAFXAB010000046.1, read as the reverse complement.
GGTATATTGAGTGTCTGGTGTATCACATGGCGGTTGATGCCCGGGAATAGCTTGAGTACCACTACGTTGTTATCCATTTTGTAGTGGGGTTTCAATGGCTTGTCCTCATTGGGATAATGAATTTCTACGTCATCGTAGTTGATGTTGATACCAACATGTGCCAATAGAGGATAGTTGGGCGAAACAAAGGCGTTGAAGAATTGAGCACTCACCTTGCAAGTACGATTGCCTCGCATGAGTGTATTGTCGAAGAAGATACATACCTCGGGAACTCGGGGATTGCCCTTCTCGTCGCGGTCGGCTGCAATTTCTATTGCGGTAATGAGATTTTCTTTGCCATCGGTACGCAACATGCCTATGGGGAGTTGCGAGCCTGTGAAGATGACCGGTTTGCCGAGGTTCTCAAGCATAAAGCTCACAGCTGAGGCTGTGTATGCCATTGTATCGGTGCCATGAAGCACAACAAAACCATCGTATTTGTCATAGTTATCGGCAATTACTTGTACGATTTTGGCCCATTGTGAAGGCTCGGTCTCGGAAGAGTCGATGATAGGATCGAACTGCATGGTAGATACAGAGTAACCCAATCGACGCAATTCGGGAACGTTGTCGAGCAGATGGTTGAAATCGAATGGTTCGAGAGCTCCGGTCTCGGGATTTTGAGTCATACCGATGGTACCACCGGTATAAATAATGAGTACAGAGGTTGATGGTGTTGTCATAGTACTTAAAGTCTTCTTGTTGCCTGCAAATTTAGTAAATGCTTTTTAAGGAAACAATGACTTTTGTCAAAAAAATGTCAATATTTTTTGTGGTTGCCCTCTTGGTATATGGCAAAATGCTATATTTTCGATGGTATTGTTGTGTTTTGTTGGCGGTGATGCTCTATTCTATTTCGAGATGAAGCATATCGACAGCTTTTATCAAGTTGGGGTTATCCTCTTTCATTGCTGCCAAAATCTCGCCTGTGCTATACGAGACACGTCGTTCATTCGATACTTTTATTTCTGTTTCGAGGTCGATATAATCATTTTCCAGTTCGTTGTGAATAAAGTCGAGCAGAGCATCCTTGGTGACAAGAATGAGAGATTGTTGTATGGTGCTCTCGACTTCTACTTTACAGATTATTTCACCCTTGAGAGTAGGTTGGTGCGATTGCATCGTATTGAACAAGGCAACCTCATCGGGTATTGTGTTGGCATATTTGAGCCATGCAGCCACAAGAGCATCCTGAGTAAAGGGTTTTTTGCGTTTTTCGCGTTCAGTTGTTTGCTCGGTTTTTATGGCGTTGATGCGTATGGCCGGAGCTGGCATGCCGGTGCGGGGGGCTACCGGCTTGGGTGTAGCCGAGCGAGGAGCATAGGCTTGAGCCGAAAGACGCTGATTTTGTGGCGTGGGTGCAGGGGCAGGTTGCGCTTGTGTTGTAGGTTTTACTGCCGATGCCGAGGGTTGAGCTACGGTGGCAGTATGTTGAGATGTATTCTTAATAGGTTGTAACTGAGGTTTGGGCTCGACAGGCTCGGTGGGCATTGATAGCTGGCATATCTGTATGAGCATGAGCTCTACCAAAAATCGCTTATTGTTGCTTACACGATAGTCCAGATCGCAACGGTTGCTCAAGTCCATGGCTTTGTAAAGCAATCGGATGTCGCATTTTGCAGCTTGCTCGCCATATCGTTTGGCTGTTGCTTCGCCCATTTCGAGCAACGAAAGGGTGGCAATATCTTTGCTCACAAGCAGGTTGCGAAAGTGGTTGCTGAGTCCGCTGATGAAATGTTGCGACTCAAATCCTTTGTCGCATATCTCTTTGTATAGCAACAATGCACTTGAAACATTGGCCGAGAGAAAGGCTTCGGTGAGCCGGAAGTAATATTCGTAGTCGAGAACATTGAGGTTTTCGATAACGGAGTTGTAGGTGATGTTTCCGGCTGTGAAACTTGCAATCTGGTCGAATATAGAGAGCGCATCGCGCATACCACCGTCGGCCTTTTGAGCAATGACGCTGAGGGCTTCAGCCTCGGCTTTTATGCCTTCTTGTGTAGCTACATATAGCAGATGCTCGGCAATGTCGGCAATAGTAATGCGATGGAAGTCATATACTTGACAACGTGATAGGATGGTGGGAAGTATCTTGTGCTTTTCGGTAGTGGCGAGGATGAAGATGGCATGATGAGGAGGCTCTTCAAGTGTCTTGAGAAAGGCGTTGAAAGCTGCTGTAGATAGCATGTGTACCTCGTCGACAATGTATACCTTATACCGTCCTATTTGGGGCGGAATGCGTACTTGGTCAACAAGTTGTCTGATGTCATCGACGCTATTGTTTGAGGCGGCATCAAGTTCCGATATGTTATAAGAGCGTTGTTCGTTAAAGGCACGACAAGACTCACATTCGTTGCAGGCTTCGCCCGAAGAGGTGGGGTGCAGACAGTTGATAGTCTTGGCAAATATGCGGGCACACGATGTTTTGCCTACACCGCGGGGTCCGCAGAAAAGATATGCGTGAGCCAACTTGCCTGCGTCAATGGCATTCTTGAGTGTTTGCGTTAAGGATTTTTGTCCCACTACCGATTGAAAAGTCGAGGGGCGGTATTTGCGTGCTGATACGATGTAGTTGTCCATTGTATTTGTGTGTATGCTTATTCGAGGTCGGTCTTGCCAAAGCATAGGGGTAATAACGACTCGACAGATGTGATGATGTATGTCTTATCCTCACCGTAGAGAATGATTTCGATAGGTTTGTTGTATCGGTGCTCGGTTTCGAGTATTACCTGTCGGCAGGCACCGCAGGGAGCAGTAGGTGTCTGGGTGTATGCGTTGCCCTTGTATGCGGCAATGGCCAGCATCGTAACAGCATTGTCGGGATATTGTGCTCCGGCATAGAATAGAGTTGTACGCTCGGCGCATGTGCCCGATGGATATGCGGCATTTTCTTGGTTGCTACCGGTTACAATGGTGCCATTATCGAGCATGGCGGCTGCGCCTACGCTAAAGTGTGAGTAGGGTGCATAAGCATTTTTGCATGCTTTTTTGGCTTGGTCGACCAAATTTTTTTGTGTTTCGTTGAGCTCTGTATAATTGCAAACAACTATATTTGTAACGATATCAATATTTTTCATACGCATTATGATTATTGCTCCATTAGTACAAATGTAGCGATTTTTGGTGAAAGAAAGTGTGTTGATAGTTTTTTTTCGGTATAATAAAAATTTTTTTAGAATGAAACGTTTGCTTGTGTACTTAGTTTGTACTTTATTACTCGCCATGGTAGCATCGCCTGTATGTGCGGCGACAACGCAGGATAAATATGAGGCCTACATTGCACGATACTATAAATTGGCTCAAGAACAACAGCGTTTGCACGGTATTCCGGCCAGCATAACATTAGCGCAGGGCTTGCTTGAGTCGGCTGCCGGGCAGAGTAAATTGGCTGTTGTTGCCCGCAATCACTTTGGCGTGAAGTGCCATAATTGGGAGGGTGACGCGGTGAAGTATAAGGGCGATTGTTATCGCATGTATGAAGATGTGGCTGAGTCGTATGAAGATCACTCGACCTTTTTGTTGCAGTCGAGATATGCCTCTTTGTTTGAGTTGAAAATAACCGATTATAAAGGTTGGGCAAAAGGACTCAGAAAATGTGGTTATGCCGAGGACCCGAAATACCCCGAGAAGCTGATAACTATAATTGAAAAATATGACTTGCAACGTTATGTAAAAGGTGGTAAGAAACGCAAGACTGTGGAGATTGAGGAGCCTGAGATAGTATTGTTGCGAGATGTGTATATGGCTTGGGGATTGTTGTATGTGCTTGCCGAGGAGGGTGATACATACGATAGAATTGCCGCCGATACAGGCTTTGATGCCAGGGATTTGGCTAAATATAATGAGCACAGTCGCAAAACGGTATTACACTCGGGCGATATTGTGTATCTTGAAAAGAAAAAGAAAAAAGCCGACAAGGGTTATGACAAGCATACGGTTGTGGAGGGTGAGACCTTTCGCAGTATATCGCAATTGTATGGTATAGATACCAAACGCCTGGCTCGTCGCAACAAGATGCGTTATAACGATGCTCTGCAAGAGGGGCAGGTTATCGTATTGCGATAGTATGTAATTCTATAAAATAAGCGAGGTCACGCATGATTGCGTGACCTCGTTGTGTATAGGAATGTTGCAATGATTATTTTGTAATTCTTTCGAGCCACTTGAGCATACCGAGCATTACGGCCATAGAAATCAAGCAGAAGCCTGCAAATACAGCCCAGCACATCCATTGTTGGGGGAATGTGTTCAACATTGTTACACCCATAGCGATAAACAAGTTACCGATAGCAGTAGCTGACAACCACAAGCCTTGGCAGATACCTTGCAAGTGCTTGGGAGCAATCTTCGATACGAAAGAGAGACCGAGGGGCGAGATGAACAACTCGGCTACAGTGAGGAAGAAGTAAGTGAGGATGAGTACTGCGGGGCTTGATTTGGCAGCCATCTTAGCAGCGTCAGTCCAGCTCTTAAATTCTTCGCCCGAGGGATAGCCTTGTACCATAGCGATGATGGTGAGGAATATGTAAGCGCAAGCAGCGATAAACATACCGATGGCAATCTTACGGGGTGTAGAGATCTCTTTGTTCTTCTTGGCAAGTGTACCGAAAATCCACATGATGATGGGAGTGAGTACAATCACAAAGAAGGGGTTGATACATTGCCATATTTCGGGGGCAACAGAGTCGGTTGCAACGAAGTCACGAGCAAATACCGAGAGAGACTGGCCATTTTGGTGGAAAGAGAACCAGAAGAATACAGCAACACCAAGCACTGCATAGAGAGCCATGAGGCGTTGTTTAACCTCTTTAGCATCGGCCTCTTTTTCGGCAGCTGAAACTTCTACGTTCTTCTCTTTCTTCACGGGAGTGGGCAATGATTTCATCACAAGCATGAAGATTGTGAGTGAAATGAGCATAGCAGCAACTGAAGCGATGAATGAGAGGTGTACACCTGTGTTGAATGTCTCAAGATAGTTGGCACAGAAAGCAGCATCAACAACACCTGTGTGACCTACGTTGGCAGCAAGTGTATTGAGGTTTTCCATGTCGGTAGCCTTCATGTTGCTACCTTCGTTGAGGTACATGTGGCACAAACGGGGAAGGTCAGAGTTGTAGAGCAAACCTTTAGTCTTCAACCAGAACTCTCTCAAAAGAGGTGCAACGAAGGGGGCGATAACACCACCGATGTTGATGAAAACGTAGAAGATTTGGAATCCGCTGTCGCGTTTTGACTTGGCAATAGCCAATGCTTCGGGACCTTTCTTGGCAGCTTCGGCCTCGAAGTTGTCGTACATTTGACCTACGATAGCTTGCAAGTTGCCTTTGAACAAACCGTTACCGAATGCGATGATAAGAAGGGCAATGCAGGTGAAAACGAGTACCCAAGATATACCACCGTTGTTGGCCTCGCCAAATACAGGAATTGACAAGAGGATGTAACCGATAGCCATGCACAACAAGCCGGAGATGATAGTGCCTTTGTATTTTTGAGTTTTGTCGGCAATCATACCGCCGGGGAGACTCAATACATAAATCAAGAAATAGAATACTGCATAAATCCAGCCGGCAGCATCGTCGCTGATACCAAATTTAGAGCAGAGGAAGAGCAGCAAGACTGCATTCATAATGTAGTAACCAAAACGCTCACCCATGTTGGCAAGAGCTGCCGAGATGAGGCCTTTGGGGTGTTCATTTCGAGCCTTGATGACGTAGAAAACCAAGAAAGGTATTACTACAACCAATACGGCGATCAAAAATAATGACTGTGACATAAGTTTTTTGTTTAAATTAGGTAATTATTTGATTTTGTTTGTTTTTCACATTGTTTGAATTGTTGTGCAAAGATATACCATTTCTACCGTTTTTCCTATTTTTTTGCACTATTTCTCTCTCATAAAAATGTTAATAGGTGTGCCTGTGTAGCACCAATTCTCTCTGATTTTGTTCTCGAGATAACGCTTGTAGGGGTCTTTTACCCATTGTGGTAGATTGCAGAAGAATATAAACGAGGGGATTTGAGCCTCTTTGAGCATGGTTATATACTTGATTTTGATATACTTGCCCTTTGTTGCTGGGGGCGGATAGGCTTCTATGGCGGCGAGCATCACCTCGTTGAGCTTCGATGTGGGTACAAGGCGTTTGCGGTTTTGATATACTTCTACTGCTGTTTCAAGAACCTTGAAGATGCGTTGCTTGGTAATAGCCGATGTGTAGATGATGGGAAAGTCGGTAAACGGAGCCAAGCGGTCGCGTATAGCCTTTTCGAAGGTTTTGATGGCGATGTTTGACTTGTCTTCGACAAGATCCCACTTGTTTACACACACCACAATACCCTTGCGGTTTTTCTGTATGAGCGAGAATATGTTGAGATCCTGGCCTTCTATACCACGAGTGGCATCGATCATGAGTATGCACACATCTGAGTTTTCGATGGCGCGTATAGAGCGTATTACCGAGTAGTACTCAAGGTCTTCTGTTACTTTGCCTTTCTTGCGGATACCTGCAGTGTCTACCAAGTAAAAGTCAAACCCGAACTTGTTGTATCGGGTGTAGATAGAGTCGCGTGTAGTGCCGGCAATGTTGGTGACGATGTTGCGCTCTTCGCCGATGAATGCGTTGATGATAGATGACTTGCCTGCGTTGGGACGACCTACTACGGCAAAGCGGGGTATGTCTATCTCTGTTTCGTCTTCATATTCTTTGGTAAACTTGGCAACAATCTCGTCGAGAAGTTCGCCTGTACCGCTACCGCTAATGGCCGATACACAGTAGGGGTCGCCCAATCCGAAAGCATAGAACTCGGCCGAGTTGTATATCCATTGGTTTGAGTCGGCTTTATTGGCAACGAGAATAATAGGTTTCTTGGCGCGTCGCAAGATGGCTGCCACGTGGTCGTCAAGGTCGGTCGCACCATTGATGGCGTCTACGACAAAGAGTATAACGTCGGCCTCATCGATGGCGATGGAAACTTGTTTGTTGATTTCTTCTTCAAAGATGTCTTCCGAATTTACTACCCATCCGCCGGTGTCGATGATAGAAAACTCTTTGCCACCCCACTCAACCTTGCCATATTGGCGGTCGCGTGTGGTGCCGGCGGTCTCATTGACGATGGCTTGGCGTGTCTGTGTGAGTCGGTTGAATAGGGTCGATTTGCCCACGTTGGGTCGCCCTACTATGGCTACGATATTTCCCATGATGTATAGTGTTTGGGTTGTGTTGTATTTTATTCGTTGAGGTATCCAAATGAGCGCAACTTGTTTTCTCTATTGCGCCAGTCTTTTTCTACCTTTACATATAATTGCAGGTATACTTGCTTGTCAAAGAAGGCCTCAATGTCTTTGCGAGCCAATGAGCCGACGCGCTTCAGTGCCGAGCCTCCTTTGCCTATTATGATGCCCTTTTGCGAGTCGCGCTCGACGTATATTACTGCCGATATTTCTATGCGCTTGTCGCTCTCTTTAAATAGCTCTACGGCTACTTCACAAGCGTAGGGTATCTCTTTGTCGTAGGTGAGGAGTATTTTCTCGCGTATGATTTCGTTGACAAAGAATCGTGCAGGCTTGTCGGTGAGTGCGTCTTTGTCGAAGAATGGGGGTGACTCGGGTAGTAATGCGTGTATGCGCTTGAGCAAATAGTCGATGTTGAAACGCAACATGGCCGATATCGGGATAATCTCGGCTTGTGGGAGTAATTCTTTCCAACGGTCTACGAGGCTTTCCAGCTCGGTTTGTTGTTTCAAGAGGTCTACCTTGTTGATGATAACCAAGATGGGCATTTGTTCTTTGGCGACGCGGGCAAGAAATTCGGTATTCTTGTCGGGGGTCTCTACCGTATCGGTCACATACAAGAGGATGTCGGCATCGACAAGTGCCGATTGAGAGAACCCGAGCATCGATTCTTGTAACTTATAGTTGGGCTTAAGTACTCCCGGAGTATCGGAGTATACTATCTGCATGTCGTCGGTGTTGACGATACCCATGATGCGATGACGGGTGGTCTGAGCCTTGGATGTGATAATGGAGATGCGCTCGCCTACGAGCGAGTTCATCAATGTTGATTTACCAACATTGGGGTTTCCTACGATGTTTACAAATCCCGATTTATGCATAAAGTGTGGTTTTGTTGCAAAAATAATAAAAAATAGCCGAAAATGCCAATTTTTAAGTGATTATATAAGCACAAAACGCACCTCGCCTTGTAGCGGGTGCGTTTTGTGGTGTGTGTATAAGAGTTTCTTATTGTGCGTCGTAACCCCATACGAGGTACAGCGCGCCCCATGTAAAACCGGCTCCGAATGCTGTGAGAATGAGTTTGTCGCCTTTTTTGAACTTGTGTTCAAACTCGGAGAGGCATAGCGGGATAGATGCTGCACTGGTGTTGCCGTAGTGCTGTATGTTGACAATAAGTTTTTCTTCGGGAACGTTAAATCTCTCGGCAATGGCCTCAATAATGCGCAAGTTGGCTTGGTGAGGGATGAGGTAGTCTATATCGTCGATAGTGAGATTGTTACGTTTCATAATCGCGTCGGACGATTCAATCATGTCGGCTACAGCGTGCTTAAACACGAAACGACCGTCTTGATAGACATAGTGCTCGTTCTTGTCTATGGTGGTGTGTGAGGCGGGTCGCACCGATCCACCTCCTGTCATGACAAGGTGTGGTAGTCCTATACCATCGGTGTGGAATATGGCATCCATCACACCCACTTCTTCGTCGGTGGGTTCTAAAAGAACGCATGCGGCCGCGTCGCCAAACAAGGGGCATGTGTTGCGATCCTTGTAGTTAACCATTGATGACATTTTCTCGGCGGCTATTACTACAACTTTTCTGTGTATGCCGGCTTGTATATATGCTGTAGCGGCTTGCAGCGCGACAATAAATCCGGCGCATGCTGCCTGTATGTCGTATGCGTAGGTGGTTTTGATACCTACTTTTTCGGCAATGATAGAGGCTGTCGAAGGAAATCGGTAGTCGGGGTTGGAGGTGGCACAAATGACAAGCTCTATCTCGCGAGGGTCGATGCCTGTTTTTTCTATGAGAGATTGCAGGGCACGAGCTCCCAGCTCAGACGAACCGGCACCTTCCTCCTTCAGTATTCTTCTTTCTTTGATACCTACGCGAGTGGTTATCCATTCATCGCTTGTTTCAACCATTTGTGACAACTCCTCATTGTCGAGGATGTAGTCGGGTGTGTATGATGCGACACCTGTAATTTTGGCTTTGAGCATGATGTCTTATTGTTAAAAATAGTTGAGGAAAATTAAATTAATTGTTTCTTGCAACTATTATATGTTATAAAGAAAAATGCCCTAAATATAGGGCATTAGCTTTTTGTGGCTGTGTTTATTAGACAGCAGCTTCTTTTTCGATAGCCAACTTACCACGGTAGTAACCGCATTCGCCGCATACTGTGTGGTAAACATGCCATGCACCGCAATTGGGGCAAATGGCCAATGTGGGGGCTACAGCCTTGTCATGAGTTCTTCTCTTGGCTGTTCTTGTCTTTGACTGTTTTCTTTTAGGATGTGCCATTTTACTATATATTTAATTATTATCTTTCAATTTTTTGAGTGCGTCCCAACGTGGGTCGGTAGGTTTCTCGGCCTCCTCTTGTGGGTCTTCGTCGATATATTCTATGTCAAACTCATCGTTTTCATCATCGACGCGTCTTGCACTCATTTGTTGCAACCGTGCGCTCATATCCTTGTTGCACTTGCCGTAGGGGTGTACGTGCTTGATGGGGATGGTGAGTGCTATAAATTCGTAAAGAAACCATGCAATATTTATCTCTCCTTCATCTTCGGGGATGATGAGCATATTGTCGCTTTCTTCCTTATATTCGTGTCCCAACTTGATAAAGAGTTGCTCATCGGTATCGATGATATGCTCCATATCGTCAAGACAACGGTCGCAAGGGATGTATATTACGCCCGAAAGGTGGAAATTTAGTTCAACAACTGTTGCCGTTCGTTTTACATCGAGCGCAACATCAACCTTTCCGCGTTGGACTTCGGGTCCGTCAATATTTACAAAGAACTCGTTGTCGAGCCTATACTCAAGTGCTGTAGAGGTACCTACAGGCATTGTTTTGAGCGATAGTTTATATTCGGTAAACTTTCCCAAGGCTGATACATCATTAAAAAACTGCGCAAAGGTAAGAAAAATAATTGGTACTTGTCAACTCTTTGTGCAGATATTTATTGAACATTGATGTTAATTTTGTTGCAAAATAAATCTTGCGGGGGTATAACAAGCTATTATACACAATTGTTTGGGTGTGGCTGTTGAAAAAATATTTTTTTTATTGCTGTATGTTTGGAGTATTGCTGATAGCCTGTCATGTGGTAATAAAAAAGTCAAAAGGTTGCGTCATATCACCGACGCAACCTTTTGAGTCTATGTTTGGTTTATTAGAGAGCTTTACCTGCGCTGCCAAGAACGTTGATAAGTTTGTGCTTATAGAGTTCTTTGAGAGAGTCGCGAGCGGGACCGAGGTATTTGCGGGGGTCAAATTCGGCAGGCTTGTTGGCCATAATCTCACGGATAGCGGCTGTCATAGCCAAACGACCGTCTGAGTCGATGTTGATTTTACATACCGATGAAGAGGCGGCACGACGGAGTTGGTCTTCGGGGATACCGATGGCATCTTTGAGAGCACCGCCATATTTGTTGATAATGGCAACTTTGTCTTGGGGTACGCTTGATGATCCGTGCAATACGATGGGGAATCCGGGTATGCGTTTCTCGATCTCTTCGAGGATGTCGAAGCGTAGGGGAGGAGGAACAAGTACACCTTCTTCGTTGCGAGTGCATTGTTCGGGACGGAATTTGTTGGCTCCGTGTGATGTACCGATAGAGATGGCAAGAGAGTCTACGCCTGTTTTTGAAACGAAGTCTTCAACCTCTTCGGGACGAGTATATGTGTGATGCTCGGCACTTACTTCGTCTTCAACGCCAGCCAATACACCGAGTTCGCCTTCAACTGTTACGTCGTATTGGTGGGCATATTCAACTACGCGACGGGTGAGTTCTACGTTCTCATCGTATGAGAGGTGTGAGCCGTCAATCATTACTGAAGAGAAGCCCATGTCGACACATGATTTGCAGAGCTCAAATGAATCACCGTGATCGAGGTGGAGTGTAATAGGTATTGCACAACCCAACTCTTTGGCATACTCGACAGCACCTTGTGCCATGTAGCGAAGAAGTGTTTGGTTGGCATATTTGCGCGCACCACTTGATACTTGGAGGATTACGGGTGATTGACACTCTACTGATGCTTGAATGATTGCTTGCATTTGCTCCATGTTGTTGAAGTTGAATGCTGCAATTGCATACTTGCCTTCCATAGCTTTGCGGAACATTTCTCGGGTGTTCACCAAGCCTAATTCTTTGTAGCTAACCATATCTATATATTATTAAGTTGAAAAATAATCTTTTTGCAAAGTTAAAGAAAAAAATATCAACTGCAAGGCCGTTGGTTGATAAAGTTTCTTTTGGGGGTTTGATTTTTTTTAAATATTTTAGTGGTCGTTAAGGTTGTTTTGGGGGTTGTTGTGCCAGTTTCCATTTTTTCGCTTTCCACTGCAAGGTGAGTTGCTTATGAAAGTCTTGCTCTATTTCGAGTCGTGTGTCGTTATCAAGTGTTTGCAAGAATGATGGCCGGGCTATGATGTTGTTTGTGCTGTCGTTCATACTGTATTGTATGGTAGGGATGAGTATTTTGTGTGTCAATGCAGTGCGTTCTTTGCGCAATTTATTGGGGAGGTTGATAAAGTTGGCGACAGTGACGGGTGTGAAATGTTTTTTTGTGTCGATGGCTTGCCAATTGGTATCATAAAGATTGATGTGGCTGTTGGGCACCGGTCCCTCTACTGTTGTGATAATGACGTACAATAGCTTCTTGCCCGATTTTATCTGTTTGAGTTGTATGGTGCTTGCTTTTGATGTGCGTAGGTTGAGGTATGTGTTGCCGAGTGCTGACAGATGTACCGTGTCGCCGGTGAAAGTGGGTATCTTGGCACTCATGCCAGCTTTGTATAGGTCTATCATGTCGAGTCGGGCGTTTTTGCCTATGAGGGGCATTATGTGTGCAGGCATATTGACCCATGCATCGGCAATAGTTTGTGCCGATATGCCGTTGGTTGCATGTGCAATGATGAGCAGTGTGGCAATGTATCGTAATATTTTCATTGTTATAGTATTTACTTTACAAATATAGCGAAAGGAGAGCGAAGAAAAACAAAGCTTGCTTAAGTTTTTCATCCGAACCGCATCCTATATTCTACAAATATAGCGAAAGGAGAGCGAAGAAAAGAGAGTTTTTTTGACTTTTATAGAGTTATAACCTAAAAAAGTATAAATGCCTCTATCTCGTGCCTAAATATAGGAACAGCATGCCTATGAGAACCAGAAGCAGGTCGATGGCTTTGTTCTTGATATTTTTCTCTTTGAAAAATAGAGCTCCGGCGGTAAAACTTACAACAACGCTGCTACGACGCACCATAGATACTATGGAAATCATAGAATGGGGATAACTGAGTGCGTAGAAATAGACAAAGTCGGCGCATACCAGAAACAACGATATGAAGAATATGCTTTTGCGCCATACAAAAGGGGTGGTTTTTGTGCGATTGGGATACCACACAATGAGGGTGATAATAGCCATGAGTGCCAATTGGTAGAGCGAGTACCATGTCAGGACTGTCATGCGATGAAATCCGTGTGACATGAGATATTTGTCGTAAAGACCACTCATAGCACCTGTAACGGTTGCGAGGAGTATAAAGACAATCCATATATTGTGCTTGAAATTGATGCCTTCTCTTTTGCCCGATATAGAGAGTAGTATAAATGCCACAATAGAGACAGAAACACCTATCCATTGATAGAGGTTGAGAGTCTCGCTATAAATGAGCATGGCTCCAATAAGTGTGAGGATGGGTTGCGAGGCCTTGATGGGTGCTGCTATGGTGATGGGCAGATGCTTGGTTGCAAAGTAGGCAAATAGCCACGATGAGAGTACCAGGCATGCCTTAAGGAAAATGTATAGATGAGAGCGTAAGTCGGTAGCCGGTACGTAGAAGATAGTGTCTTGCAGCGTGTGAGGTGCAAAGGCCGATAAGAGTATAAGTGGCAATAAGAGCAAAGAGCAGAAAAAAGTATTGAGTAGCAATACGGGGATAACAGCATTGCCATTGAGTGAGGCTTTCTTGCATGTGTCGTATGCTCCTAATAACAGTGCCGAAAGAAATGCCAATGGTAACCACATGTGCTATAGCTTGAAAAAATTTATAGTTTGTGCCCTGTCTCTAAGGAAGTATAAATATCTCCTCGGGGTAGGTTACATCGTGCAAGAAGAGGGCTTTCCCGGGCATTGAAGTACCGGCCAATCCTCTATTGCGGCCTTCTATAATGGCACAAAACTCGTTGATGGTGATTTTGTGTCGTCCAACCTCTACGAGTGTGCCTACTATGGCACGTACCATGTTGCGTAGAAAGCGGTCGGCGGTGATGGTGAATGTGTATCCTTCGCCTTCTTGTTCCCAATGTGCATAGGTGACACGGCAATTGTTGGTCTTGACATCGGTGTGTAGCTTGCTGAATGAGGTAAAGTCGGTGTAGCGATAAAGCATTTCGGCTGCTTGGTTCATCGCCTCGTAGTCAAGAGTGCCACGATATCTCCATGCGTATCGTTCGGTAAAGGGCGATTTGTGGTCTATTGCATAGTATTTATATGTGCGCGATGTGGCGTCAAACCGGGCATGTGCCATGTTGCTTACCGGTACACAACGATACACCGCAATATCGGGTGGAAGCAGGCGGTTGAGACGGTCGGCAAAGGAGGCCGGGTTGGGTAGAGGTGTTTCGGTATCGAAGTGTGCCACCATGAGGCGGGCATTTACTCCGGCATCGGTACGACCTGCTCCGGTTACGGGGGTGGGCTGTCGCAAGAGTGTTTGCATGGCTTCCTCAAGGCGTAGCTGTACCGTGATGGCATTGGGTTGTATCTGCCATCCATGATAGTTGGTACCGTCGTATGCAAAATAGAGGAAGTAACGCATGTTGTTTATAGTAAAGATAAACATATTGGTTCCATGACCGGCATGGAACCAATATGTTGTAATTGTGTTGCATCAATCTTTTTCAAGATAAGTGTAGCCGTATAGTCCCGAGCGATAGTTCGACAAGAACTCGCGGCCCTCTTCGGGGGTGATAATGCCGGCCTTCATAGACGCAGTAGCCCATGTCTCTACGCTACGCACCAACTTCTTGGGTGAGAATTGTACATAGTCAAGTACCTCGGCAACTGTTTCGCCGTCAATAATCTGGTCTATCTCGTAGCGGTCTTTGTATACGCTGATGTGTACTGCGTTGGTGTCGCCAAAAAGGTTGTGTAGGTCGCCCAAAATCTCCTGGTAGGCACCTACAAGGAATACTCCTATGTAATATGGTTCCTTACCTACGGCGTGCACGGGTAGTGAAGAAGATGCACCATTGGCCGATATAAAGTTGGCTATTTTGCCATCAGAGTCGCATGTGATGTCTTGCAAAGTTGCCGTGCGGTCGGGACGCTCGTCGAGGCGACCTATGGGCATAATGGGAAATACTTGGTCTATAGCCCACGAGTCGGGGAGCGACTGGAAGAGAGAGAAGTTGCAGAAATATTTATCGGGTAGGAGACGTTGTATTTTGCGCAACTCTTCGGGCGCATGTTTCATCTCAAGAGCCATCTGGTTTACCTCTCGGGCAATCGACCAGAAGAGTTTCTCGATTTGGGCGCGGGTACTGAGGTCAAGCAATCCGAGGCTGAAGAGGTCAAGAGCCTCTTCACGAATCTGAAGGGCATCGTGCCAACTTTCGAGCAGGCGCGGAGTGTTCATGTTGTCCCATATATTATACAATTCGCGTGCCAGTTCGTGTGCGCCTTCCTCAAGTTCTTCTTTATCATCCCAGATGGGTAGTGATGTAGTCTCAAGAGCTTCTATAATGAGTACAGAGTGGTGTGCGGTGAGCGATCGACCACTCTCGGTAATGATGTTGGGTTGCGGAATGTTGTTTTTATTGCATACATCGACAAGGGTAAATACAGCGTCGTTTACATACTCTTGTATCGAGTAGTTCATGCTACTCTCGCTTGAGGAAGAACGCGAACCGTCGTAGTCGACTCCCAATCCGCCACCGATGTCAACAAACTCGATGTTAAATCCCATTTGTTGCAGTTGTACGTAGAATTGCGATGCTTCGCGCAGTGCATTTTTGATGCGACGTATTTTGGTTATCTGACTACCAATGTGGAAGTGGATAAAGCGAAGGCAATCGCTCATTTTACGAGAGCGTAAGAATTCGAGAGCTTCGAGCAATTCGCTTGAGTTGAGGCCAAACTTGCTGCCATCGCCGCCCGATTCTTCCCATTTGCCACTGCCCGAGCTGGCGAGTTTGATGCGGATGCCTATGTTGGGTTGTACCTTGAAACGCTTGGCAATCTCGGCTATATTTTTCAGTTCATTGAGTTTTTCTACAACGAGGAAGATACGACGACCCATCTTTTGAGCAAGCAGAGCAAGCTCGATGTATGCCTCATCTTTGTACCCGTTGCATATAATGAGAGAGTTTTTGTCGGTATTGATGGCCAATACAGCGTGCAACTCGGGTTTTGAGCCTGCTTCAAGACCTATGTTGAACTTCTTGCCATGGCTTACAATCTCTTCTACCACAGGTCGCATCTGATTGACCTTTATAGGGTAAATGATGAAGTTTTGAGCAGTGTAGCCATACTCTTCGGCAGCTTGTTGGAAACAATTGGAAATCTTCTCGATGCGATTGTCGAGAATGTCGGGGAAACGTACGAGTACGGGAGCGGTCACGTCGCGCAGTTGCAATTCGTTCATAAGCTCGCGTAGATCTACCGAGGCAAAGTTTTCGCGAGGTGTTACTTGTACGTGACCTTTGTCGTTGATCGAAAAATATTTTAACCCCCAGCCATTGATGTTATACAATTCGGCCGAGTCTTCGATGCGCCATCTTCTCATTTCGTCAGTTGCTTGTTTTTTATTGAGTTATTTATAGAATATGTTTTGAACTCGCAAAAATACATATTATAATTTAAAAACAAGGCCTGATGGAGAGTTTATGTTTGATTTGTTGCTTTTTTGTCTCTTTTCTGCTTGAATTTATGCAAAAAAGAGGTGTTCTATGCAAATTTTTACACCTATGAGTATGAGGATTATACCACCGATAATCTCTGCGCTCTTTTTGAGGTAGCATCCTATTTTCTTACCAATGAGCAATCCTGTCATTGAAAATATAAAGGTGGTGACACCGATAACAATGGCCGATTGTAGCATGTCGACGTGTAGGAATGAGAGCGAAATACCTACGGCCATAGCGTCGATGCTTGTGGCAAGTCCCATTGTCATGGCTGTGCGGGTACAACAGGGGTCGAAACATGTGCTTTCTTCGTGTTGTAATGCCTCATAAATCATGCGACCTCCCAGATAGAGCAACAAGGCCAATGCTATCCAATGGTCGTATGCTTCGATGTATTTTCTAAATCCGACACCGAGTAGCCAACCTACTACGGGCATGAGCCCTTGAAATAGAGCTAAGATAAATGCAAATTTGCATGCTCTTCTCAGTGTAAATGGGCGCATAAAAGTGCCACTGGTGAGTGATACGGCAAAGCTATCCATGCACAAGCCTATTGCCAGAACGATGAGAGAGAATAGTGTCATACTCCGGTGCTATTTGTTTGCTTAATAAAAACGGGAGAACTCGGCCTTTTGAGCTTTGTCTCCCGTCATCACACACACATAACACACATTACTATAACTCCCGTGGCGATAAAAAGTTCGCTGAAGGAGCGATTTTTTTGTGATTTTGTTGTGCGATGAACGGTTATTTTAAAATTTCTGCATATCTACGAGGTGCTTGTAGTATCCGTCTTTGGCTACAAGTTCGTCGTGCTTGCCTTGTTCAACAATGCGACCTTCGTGTACGACGCAAATAAGGTCGGCATTACGGATGGTCGACAGACGGTGTGCCACAACGAGTGTGGTGCGATTGCGCATGAGCTTTTCAAGGGCTTCTTGCACAAGTCTTTCCGACTCGGTGTCAAGAGCCGAGGTTGCTTCATCGAGAATGAGAATGGGCGGATTTTTGAGAATGGCTCGTGCAATGCTTATGCGTTGCCGTTGGCCTCCCGACAGCAAGCATCCGCGATCGCCGATGTTGGTATTATAGCCATCCTTGGTTTCCATGATGAAGTTGTGCGCATTGGCAATACGTGCAGCCTCCATGACTTGTTGGAGGGTTGCATCCTTGACACCAAAGGCTATGTTGTTGAAGAAGGTGTCGTTGAAGAGAATAGCTTCTTGATTGACATTACCCATGAGGTTGCGCAGGTCGTGTGTCTTGACATCTTTGATGTTTACACCATCGATATATATGCCACCCTCATTGACGTCGTAAAATCGGGGTAGCAGGTCGGCTAATGTCGTTTTGCCCGAGCCCGATTGTCCTACAAGAGCAACGGTTTGTCCGCGTTTGATGTTGAGGGTAATGTTTTTCAATACATCGTCGTTGCTGTATCGGAACGATACGTTGCGATATTCTATATTATTGTTCAACGAGGTAAGTGGTATGGGGTTTTGAGGGTCTTGTATGGGATTGGGGGTAGAAAGAAGTTTGTCTACACGTTCCATTGCGGCCAGACCACGTTGTATGGCGTACATGCCCTTTGACAAGTCCTTGACAGGATTTATGATGCTGTAAAATATAACCAGGAAGTATATAAATTGAGCAGCGTCGATAGTGCTATTGCCCGAGAGGATGAGGCTGCCACCAAACCACAATACAACAACTATGGTGGCTGTGCCCAAAAATTCGCTCATAGGGTGTGCAAGAGCTTGGCGACGTGCTACGCGAGTGCTTAGATTGAAGTAGGCATTGAGTGTATTGTGGAATTTCTGAGATATCTTTTTCTCGGCATTGAAGGCTTTGATAATGCGTATACCACCGAGAGTCTCTTCGATAAATGACATGATAGAGCCCCACTTGTTTTGCATATCTTTCGATTTCCTTTTTAACGATCGACCTACGCGTCCCATCAGCAGGCCGGCGGTAGGGAGCAGTATGAGTACAAAAAGTGTGAGCTGCCAACTGATGAGAAACATCATCGTGAGGCATACGATAATCATGATGGGGTCTTTGAAGATCATTTCAAGAGATGACATGATAGAATTTTCTACTTCAGCGGTATCGCCCGTCATGCGAGCCATTATATCGCCTTTGCGCTCGTTTGAGAAAAATCCGATGGGGAGTGTCACAACCTTGTCGTATACATGACCGCGTATATCTCTCACAACGCCATTGCGAAGTGGTATCAGAAAGAACGAACTGAGGTAGGCACTACCGGTCTTAAGGGCTGTCATGATGGTGAGAAAAAGACCCAAAAACAAGATTGTTGTTGATGCGCCATAACGTTCGATGGTTTGAGCCGTTATATAGTAGAAGTTGTTGATGGCAACATCTTTGATATTGCCCATATTCCACTCCATATAGCTGTATTCACCCACGTTGCCTGTCTTGAACAGCATTTCCAATATGGGCATAATTGTCGCAAAAGAGAAGAGTGTGAGCAACGATGCCAAGATGTTGAAGAATATATTGAGTGCGAGATAGTGCTTGTAGGGCGGTACAAAGCGGCGCAATATGGAAATGAAATCTTTCATAAGTAGTATTTTGAGAGTACAAAGATAGTGAAAGGTGAGCGAAGAAAAACTAAGTTTACTTAAGTTTTTATTCCGAACCGCATCCTATCTTATCCAAAGATAGTGAAAGATGAAGAAAAAACTATGCCGAAGTAGCTTTTTCTCCTACTTGGGTGTAAATGTAACACTCTTTGTTGTAGTTAAAAAGTAGTTCAATTCAAGTGTAAGAATGGGAAAAACGGATGTAAAAAAATTTTTTAATACTATTAAACTTTTACTTTTTATTATAGTCTTATGTGTGGTTTTAATATTATCAATTATATGAATAATAAAAAATATATACTACTCTTTTTGCTGTGCTTTTTAATGCCTCTTACTTCTGTTGCACAGCGTGTTAGCGTGCGTGGTGTAGTGCGGGATGCTGTCGATAATGAGCCGTTGCCACGTGTGAGTGTGCGATTGTTGCAAAAGCGCGATAGTGCTTATGTAGCCGGTACAACCGGTAATAATGAGGGCGTTTTCCGTGTCAACGATATACCTCATGGCAATTATATTGTGCAATTTTCTTTCTTGGGATATAGTACACAGTATGTCAACATCAATACTCGTCAGGTGCGTTCGCAATACAATATGGGCGAGATATTGATGAGCACCGGCGATATTGTACTTGCCGAGGCTACCGTCGTGGGTAAAGCGCCCGAAGTGGTTGTTAAAGAGGATACTATAGAGTTTAATGCCGACTCGTACAAGACACAGCCGAGTGCTGTTGTCGAAGACTTGCTCAAGCGACTACCCGGTGTAGAGGTGGATGAGACCGGCAAGATAACCGCCAATGGTAAGGAAGTGACCAAGATATTGCTTGATGGCAAAGAGTTCTTCTCGGACGACCCCAAGGTTGCATCGAAAAACATTCCTGTAGAAATGGTGCAAAAGTTGCAGGTGGTAGACCGCAAGAGCGACTTGGCACGCATTACCGGTGTGGATGATGGCGAGGAGGAGACCGTTATCAACCTGACCATTAAGCCGGGCATGAAGCAAGGTTGGTTTGGTGAGATACAAGGCGGATATGGCTATCGTCTTATGAACAACGACAACACCAGTCCGCACCGTTATCAAGGTGGAGCTATGGTTAATTATATTAAGGATGATGACCAATTCACCCTTATACTTAACTCGAATAACGTAAATAGCATGGGCTTTACCGACCAGGGACAGGGTCGTTTCCGTCGTTGGGGTGGTAATAATGGTATAGCCACATCGCACAGCTTGGGCTTGAACTTCAACGTGGGTAATCAAGAGATATTCCGCGTGGGAGGTGATGTGATGTATTCATACAACGACCGCGACACTCGCAAGCGTAGCGAACGCCAAGATTTCTTCAGCGATAGTACTTCGTATAGTGATCTCCGTTCGGAAGCTCGCGACATTGGCCAACAAATCAATGCCCGTTTCCGTGTTCAATGGAATCCCGATTCGATTAATACGTTTGAGTTCCGTCCTCGCATTTCGGTAAACTTCAACGATTCGCGTCGCATTGAGGAGTCGAATACCTTTGCCGGTGATGCCGCGCGTACACAGGTGAACCGCAACTATAACTACAACAACAGTAATGGCGTAAGTTTGCAGACATCGGGCGAGTTGATTTATAATCGACAACTTACCTCTAAGCCCGGTCGCTCGTTCAGTGTTCATGGTCGCTATAACTTTAGCAATACTACCGAGACCGGCAATAGCATAGACAAGACTTGGTACTATCTGTTGCGCGATACTACCGACTTGGATCAAACCAGCAACGACCACTCTTGGAGTAATGGTTACTCGGCTCGATTGACTTATACCGAGCCTATCGGTAAGCCCGAGAATGGTATGTTCTTGACCTTTGCATTGCGTAGCCAAGGTGACTTCCGTAATGCCGATAAGTATACCTATACGGCCGATGAATTTGGAGTATATCCTTTAGACCCCGATACTGCCTATAGCAACAGCTTCCGCAACATGAACATTACCAATAGCGCACAGATTGGTTTCCGTCATGTTACTCGCAACCTCAACTACAATGTCGGTTTGTCATTTGAGCCTACTACAACATCGTCGCAAGACCTCATGAAGCCGGCCAACAATATAGATACTTATACCGTATATAACTGGGCTCCTTTCATGTGGCTTACTTATAAGGTCGACAAGCAAACATCATTGCGCATGTGGTATAATGGTCGCACCGAGCAACCTACCATTGCTCAATTGCAACCCGTTCCCGACATCTCAAACCCCTTGAACGTTGTTGTGGGTAATCCCGACCTCGCGCCGAGCTTTACACACCGTTTGCGCATGCGATTCAGCGACTATGATACCAATACTCAACGCTCTATCATGGCTCACTTGCGTGCCAACTACACAATGAACAGTATCATATCGGCAACCGAATATAACTCGGAGACAGGTGGTCGTGTTACTTCTTATGAGAATGTCGATGGAGTGTGGAGTGTGAATGGTATGTTTATGATAACATTGCCCTTCCGCGACAAGCGTTGGCAGTTCAATAACTTTACCCGATTGGGCTACAGCAGCAGTGCCGGTAAGAACAATGGCGAGTATAACCGTGCCAATCAATTCTCGGCCGGTGAGAGCCTCTCACTTGCCTTCCGTAGCACCTATTTCGATACCGAATTGCGCGGAAATTACAATCTCCAACATGTACGCAATACTGTACAGACCGGCAACAACCGTACTGTACACAACTATGGCGGTACATATAGCTTTACAGTCAACCTTCCCTTTGGCATGACTATCGGTAGTGATATTACTTATAGTGGTAATGAAGGTTATACCGATGGTTACAACCAAAATGTGTGGTTGTGGAATGCGCAAATTTCATACTCGTTCCTCGCCGGCAAGAATGCAACTATCATGCTCAAAGGCGTAGACTTGCTCAATCAATCGAACAATATTCAACGTACCGTTACGGGTAACTACCTTGAGGACGTTGAGTATAATACATTAAATCACTACTGCATGGTATCGTTCAGCTATCGATTTAACACCTTTGGCAAGGACAAACCTCAAATGCGTGGACAATTCGGCCCCGGCTTTGGTCCCCCTCCCGGACGTCACTAATGTAATACATAATAAATAGTAGTCATAGAAGAGAGAAATCGTGCCTTTTTGCATGGTTTCTCTCTTGTTTATAGTTTGGGTTAGTAGTTTTTTCAGAATTTATTTCTGAGGGTATAGGCGGCAGTCGTGAGACTCCCGCCTATTGCTTTGTTTTTGATGTCTAAAATATTTTGCTTAACTTTGTAATATTGAACAAAACCTTATCAGTTGACTATGAGAACTATTTTTACCCTATTAGTTGGCGTTGTTGCTATGGTGTGTACGGGATGTGAAGTTGATGACACCGAGCTTACGAATCACAAAACATATACTCTTTATGAGGAGATATCAGCCCTTGAGATATCAAATGGCGTGGATGTTATCGTGGACGATGCTCTGCCTCATAACCAAGTATATGCCTTGACAAATGCTAATAATTTCAATAGGTTGAACATTGAGGCTATTGACGGCACATTACATATTGGAGTATCAATATCTATATTTGGGCATAACCGTTGTGTGGTATATGTACCTTCAGTTGCGTATGAGCGTGTTGAGATGGGAGGCGGTAGCGATTTCTCGTGGGACAGCTGCAATAGTGATGTATTATCTGTCACAGTATCAGGTGGTAGCGACTGTTATATTAAGGGTGTCGCACAGAAACTAAGCATTGATAGCTCCGGAGGTGCAGATGCCGAGTGCAGCGAGCTGGAGGCTGAGGATGTCACCATCGACGCATCTGGAGGCTCTGATGTTGATGCTGTAGCCAACAGTACACTCTCATTAACCGCATCGGATGGTGCGGATGTACACATCAAAGGCAATCCCCAAATTGTACATTGGGATGTATCAGGTGGCGCGGATGTGGAGTTTAATTAGGTTATACATTAAAGTTATACAACCCTGAGATTTATTATCTTCGCCTTATGAGTAGAATTGAAGAAGAAAAACAAGTCGTAGAGTTGATGATAAGGCTCTATTGTCGCTACAAAGAGGGTAATGACGAGTTGTGCGATTCTTGTAAGGCGCTGTTGCAGTATGCACATGCTCGCTTGTCGAAATGTCCCTTTGGTGATAAGAAAAGCACTTGTCGCAAGTGTGCCATACACTGTTACAAACCCGATATGCGCGAGCAAATGCGTGCCGTGATGCGCTATGCCGGCCCGCGCATGCTGTTGCATCATCCTTGGTATGCACTCAAGCACATGTGGCAAGAGCTACGATAGCCTTTGCTGTAAGATGTATAACATTGTAGAGTGCTATCTTTTCAGAAACTTGTCGAATGAGGGCGATTGTTCGGTACGGATAGAGTCGTTCTCGTCGATGTAGATGAAGTAGTAGGCTATTTCTCTGTGGCTTATGGCTATTTTGCGAGCCTCCTCACGACCCATCACCATAAGAGCTGTTGCATAGGCGTCTGCCTCGATTGAGGTGGGGGCAATGACCGTTGCGCTGAGTACATCTTGCTCGGCCGGGTAGCCTGTTGCCGGGTTGATAGTGTGGCCATATTTGCGGCCGTTACGCTCGTAGAAGTTGCGATAATTGCCACTTGTAGCAAGTCCGTATCGACCGTCAAGCATAGCAATGGCTTGCAGATTGCTGTTATTGCCGTCGGGGTCGTCTTCGGGGGTAACTATACCTATGTGCCATGCAGCTCCGCGCGAATTGTGTCCGGCAGTGCGCACTTCGCCACCAACTTCTATCATATAGTTCTCAACATTGTGATTGTCGAGTAGATGGGCTATGAGATCACATGCACATCCATCGCCCAAAGCCGAGAAGTTGAGCATGAGTCGAGGGTCTTGTTTTATCACCTTGTTGTCAATAAGGCTTACTTTATCATAGCCTACAAATTGGCTTAGGCTGTCTAAGAGTTGTTGCGTTACGGCCGTACTGTCGGTCTTAAATCCAAACCCCCATGCGTTGATATAGGGCGCGCAAGTAACATCGAGTGCTCCATCGGTAGCCTCGGCCACCTGCATGGCTGTATTGAACACCATTGTAAAGATAGAATCTACTGCAATATCCTCATTGCGATTGACGTGTGCAATGATTGATGTGCTATCGAAGGGGTTGATGGCATGGTAATAGTCGCGCATGACTTGGCGTATCTCGTCTTCGAGATTATGCGATGCCTCGTACTTTACCGAGTAGGGAGTGTGTAACTCGTAGCATACCATCTCGCGAAACTCCTTGCGAGGGGTACAACCTATCAACACTATCGCTAAGAGCAGTGTAAGAGCAACAGTAATTCGTTTCATGGTTTATCGAATATTGGCAATGCTTATAATATCGGCAAAGACACCGGCTGCTGTTACACCGGCTCCGGCTCCATATCCTTTGATAATCATAGGGTATTCGTGATAACGGTCGGTGGTAATAAGGATAACGTTGTTGCTACCTTCCATTTGGTATAGGGGATGACTGCTGTCGACTGCTTGTAACCCTATCTTGGCATGTCCGTCGTTGAGGCTCGCTACATAACGAAGGAGCTTACCTTCTTGGGCATATTGCATGCGCATTTGTTCAAAGTCGGCATCCAAGTTTGGTATAAGAGTCATAAAGGTGTCAAGGTCGTTGTCAAAATATTCTTTTGGGATAAAATAATCGACATCAACATCTTCTTGCTCGATGGTGTATCCAGCCTCACGAGCCAAAATAACCATTTTACGCAGAACGTCTTTACCACTGAGGTCAACACGAGGGTCGGGCTCGCTGTATCCGGCCTCAATGGCCATTTTGATAGCCCTACTCAAGGGTATTTCGTTGCTTACCGTATTAAATATATAGTTGAGAGTGCCCGACAGTGCCGCGTCGATGTGCAAGATGCTGTCGCCACTGTTGGTAAGGGCATTGATGGTGTTGATAATGGGCAGACCTGCACCCACATTGGTCTCGAAGAGGAATTTTACATCGCGGGCCTTGGCGGTCTCTTTGAGCATGATGTAGTTGTTGTAGCTGCTTGAGGCGGCAATTTTGTTGGATGCTACTACCGAAATGTTGTGAGAAAGGATGTCGTAGTATTGTGCTGCTACATCGCCACTATCGGTGCAGTCGACAAATACCGAGTTGAACATGTTCATCTGCAACATCTCCTCCTTAAAAGTTGTAGGGGTAGAAATAATTTTGGAATTGCTCAATTGCTCGCAATAGGTATTAAGGTCGATACCGTCGCGATTGAATATGCAATTGTGTGAATTGGCAATGCCTACAACACGAAGATTTAAGGCCTTGTTGCGCAATAAGTTATTTTGTTGTTTGGCTATCTGCTTGAGCAAGTTGCTACCAACGCTGCCCACACCCATGACAAAGAGGTTGAGCACTTGCGAACTTGAAAGGAAGAAAGAGTCGTGGATGGCATTGAGCGTCTTGCGTAAGTCGCACGACTTGATGACGATAGAGATGTTCATCTTCTGAGCACCTTGTGCGCAGGCAATGGTATTGATACCGCTACGACCCAATGTGCCGAAGAGCTTACCTGCTATACCGGGGGCACTCTTCATGTTTTCGCCCACGATGGCTATGGTTGCAAGGTCATGCTCGGCAAGTGCCGGACTCATTTCGCCTTGTTCTATTTCGCTTGCAAACTCTTTATTAAGAACTTCAACAGCCAATTCGGCATCGGCATTGCGTACAGCAAATGTTGTGCTGTTCTCCGATGATGCTTGCGAGACCATAAACACGTTTACGCCCGATTGTGCCAATGAATTGAATATGCGTGAGTTTACACCCACAACACCCACCATGCCCAAGCCGCTAACTGTAATGAGGCATGTGTCGTTGATAGACGATATACCCTTGATAGCCTTGCTGTTGGGGTCGTTGTCGTTGTTGATAAGTGTGCCCGGTGCTGTAGGGTTGAACGTGTTTTTGATAACAATGGGTATGTTCTTGTGATACACGGGGGATATTGTGGGAGGGTATATCACCTTGGCACCATAGTTGCACAACTCTGTAGCTTCGGTAAACGATAGTTTTTCGATGACGTAAGCCGAACTGATAACGCGGGGGTCGGCAGTCATGAAGCCGTCGACGTCGGTCCAGATTTCCAATTGTGTGGCATCGAGTGTAGCTGCAAGGATAGCTGCCGTGTAGTCCGAACCACCGCGTCCCAAGTTTGTAACATCGCCACTGATGTGGTCGGACGATATAAATCCCGGAACGAGTGCACGACGAGGTTGTTGCGCGAATGTCTCGGTAATAAGACGGTTGGTTGTATCAAAATCAACAATATGCTTGTTGAACTGTGTTTCGGTCTTGATAAACGTGCGTGAGTCGAAGAGTACAATATCTTCGATGACACGACTCAGAATGGTTGATGATAGTCGCTCTCCATAGCTTACAATGGCATCGAGGGTCTTGCTTGAAAGCTCTTTGATAAGAAATACACCGCGGTAGATGTTGATGAGCTCATCTAACATTTCGTTTACCCGGCATTCTATTTCTTGGCGATATTGAGATGGGACAACACCGGCTATCACCTCACTGTGGCGGGCTCGTATCTCTTGCATGCTATCGGTGTAACTCTCATCGCCAATGCTTGCCTTGTTGGCGGTAGCAATGAGCTTGTCGGTTATACCACCCAGGGCCGATACAACAACGATGACATTTTCATCGCATTGCTCGACTATCATTTTTACGTTCTTGATACTCTCTATCGAACCTACCGAGGTTCCTCCAAACTTTAGTACTTTCATTTACAATTTGTTGTGTTGGTGTAAAACCTTATAAGTCAATGCTCCAAATCGTTACGCGCATGCACTCGTGCGCGATTGCTTGCAAAGGTAGTAAAAAATGCCGAATTGCTTGGAGTTGCAAAATCAAAACATTACATTTGCCCTATGTCTTACGATGAAAATATCTCTATATCGTCATTTGAGCCGGATGATTTGTATCGTCGCAGGGTGTCGCACTTTGCTCACCTCGACGTGTGTGTCGGCGACATTATTATGCTGGGGGATAGCCTGATAAACTGTTGCGAGTGGCACGAACTGCTGGGTGACTGTCGCGTGAAAAATCGTGGTATCAATGGTGATACGGTTGAGGGTGTGCGACAACGTGTCATAACTATCATGAACAGTCATCCCGACAAGGTGTTTATAATGGTGGGTATAAACGATGTGTCGCATAATATAGCTCCGGAAGTTATAGCACAAGCCATAGTAGCTCTTGTCGATTATATGCACGAATTGTCGCCTGTTACGCGTATGTATGTGCACAGTCTGTTGCCCTTTGATGCTTCATATCATTACTCGACGCTTGCCGGTAAAGAGGCGGTGGTAACGTCTATCAACTGTGTGTTGCAAGCATCGGCATCGGCACACCACTATACGTATATAGAATTATACGACCATTTTGTTGAGCCATCTTCGGGGGTATTGTCGGCAGTTTATACAACCGATGGTTTACATCTGACAGGGTGTGGCTATGCACTGTGGGCGAGATTGTTGAAACCTTATTTGGCAGAATAGTATATGAAAAGATATCTTATAACATTATTTTGCATTGCATCGGTGCTGTGTATGGCACAAGCGCACACCTCGGTCGATTCTATCGTTGCCGATATACAGTGTATTGCTGCGCAACAAGAGAAACTCACTGTTGAGGAGTGTAAATCGATGGCACAAGCGTGGGTCGATTCTATACCTCAGTCGGATATGCTTGCCTATGCTGCGCAGGCTCAGAAGATACTATATCCACCCTATAGTACCCCCAAGGGGCGTGCTACCTATCGCTTGTTGCTGGAGCGACTATTGCAATCGGGCGACGATGAGTTGGCTTTGTTGCGGTATAGGTATATGTACGAGTCGTTGTGTGAAAATAATGAAGGCGATATTGCAACAGACTTTGTGTATTACGATGTCGACGGAAACGAGAACACTCTGCACAACCATCGCGGACATAAAATACTTATAATCTTTAACGACCCTGAGTGCGAAGAGTGTGCCACATTGCGCCACCATATAATCACGCAAGGCACATTGCGTGATACTCCTATCGACGATGGCACGATTGTAATGGTTATATATCCCGATGAGCCTACCGAAATTTGGCGTGAAGCCGTTGTTCACTATCCTGCAACATGGGTGGTAGGATATTCGGAGGATGTGTCGGATGTCTACGACCTGCGCACACTTCCATCTACCTATCTGCTCGATGAAAATCACTCTATTCTCTTGCGTGATGCTCACACTTATATAACCGAGATAAAATGATAGTTGGAGTACTATCAAAACCGACGCTCCATAATATACACAATCTCATGCCGTAAGGGTGTTGCTACACGAGCCCGAAGTCTCTCCAAGGCATACACACAATTGTATTACCCCGATTGGGGGTTGATAGTGTAAGAAAAAACTGTAAAAAAACGGGTGTCAAAAGGTTGTTTGTGTTAGAAAATCATTATCTTTGCGCTAACCACGAAGATGTACAACACGCGTTGTGAAAAAGAGCCTTGATATGTCAGTTGCACGATGTGTTGAAGTCTTTAGGTATGTGTTATGAAAGGAAAAAAGAATATCGTGAATCGTAGAAGTAGAGGACTCTGTAGTGAGAGTCGGGCTATCGGTTTTTTGTTGTGTAACACTACCATTGACACTGCGACCATTCGAGTAGAACATCGAATAGGTCGTTTTTTTGTAGCTAAACAATATAATACATAACCATATGAAATGTGAGAGTCTTGTTTCAATCAATGATTTCAGCAAAGAAGAGATTATGGAATTGCTGGAGAAAGCGCGTAGCTTTGAAGAAAACCCCAATCGCAAAGTGTTGGAAGGCAAGGTTGTAGCAACACTGTTTTTTGAGCCATCAACCCGCACGCGACTCAGTTTTGAGACGGCCGTAAATCGTTTGGGAGGACGTATCATAGGTTTCAGTGATGCAGCGACAAGCAGCTCCTCAAAGGGCGAGTCACTCAAAGATACCATTATGATGGTGAGCAATTATGTAGACCTCATCATAATGCGCCATCATCTTGAGGGAGCAGCCCGGTATGCATCAGAGGTGTCGTCAGTGCCCATTATCAATGCCGGTGACGGAGCCAATCAGCACCCTACACAAACCATGCTCGACCTATATTCTATATACAAGACACAAGGTACACTCGAAAATCTCAATATCACAATGGTGGGCGACCTGAAGTATGGACGCACCGTACACTCCTTGTTGCAGGCTATGTCGCATTTCAATCCCACATTTCACTTTGTGGCACCCGATGAGTTGAAGATGCCTCAAGAGTATAAGATATTTTGCGAAGATCACAATATACCCTATTATGAGCATAGCGATTTCTCGGAAGAGGTTATCAATCAGGCCGATATTCTCTATATGACTCGGGTGCAACGCGAGCGTTTTACCGACCTTATGGAGTATGAGCGAGTAAAAGATGTATATATACTTCATAACAGCATGTTGGCCAACAGCAAGCCCAACTTGCGCGTATTGCACCCTCTGCCACGTGTCAATGAGATTGCTTACGATGTCGATAGCAACCCTAAAGCATACTATTTTCAACAGGCCAAGAACGGACTCTTTGCCCGCCAAGCTATTATATGCAAAGTGTTGGGCATAGATGTCGAATAATCACCTATCTAAAAGATAAATGTAATGAGTACGATAAAAAAAGAACTTGCTGTTGCGGCACTCGAAAATGGCACAGTTATAGACCGAATTCCTTCAGAACAACTCTTCAAGGTTGTTTCTATGCTCAAACTTGATACTCTCGGCAATAGTATTACCATCGGCAACAACCTCCATAGCGGAAAGATTGGTAAGAAGGGTATCGTCAAGGTAGCCGATTATTTCTTTCGAGACGAAGAGATAAACAAGATAGCCCTTATAGCACCCGATGCTACCATCAATGTTATACGCGACTATAAGGTAGTAGAGAAGTACAATATTACGTTGCATGACACCTTGCGTGGGATAATTCGTTGTAACAACCCCAAGTGCGTAAGTAATAATGAGCCGATGGATACGGTATTTCATGTAACAAGCCGACAGCCATTGGAGGTAACTTGTCGCTATTGCAATCGCACCATTACAGCCAATAAAATCGAAATTTGTTAATGAAGAAAGAGATTTGGAAGCCGGGTACACTTATATATCCTTTACCAGCCATATTGGTAAGTAGTGGTTCTACGCCCGACGATTATAACATTTTCACTGCCGCATGGGTAGGTACACTCTGTACCAATCCTCCCATGTGTTATGTCTCTATCCGTCCAGAGCGTCACTCCTACGAGCTTATAAAGCGCAATATGGAGTTTACCCTCAATCTCACGACCGTAGCTATGGCACGAGCTACAGACTGGTGCGGTGTGCGTTCGGGTCGTGACTACGATAAATGGAAAGAGACCGGCTTGACACCTTGTCCCGGTATCGAAGTGCGATCGCCCTATATCGAAGAGTCGCCCCTGAGTATCGAGTGTAAGGTGCGCGAGATAGTATCTCTTGGCTCGCACGATATGTTCATTGCCGATGTTGTGAATATTCTGGCCGACAAACAATATATCGACCCCGAGACTCAAGCCTTTGATATGCAACGCGCCGATCTCATGGTATATTCGCATGGACATTACCACGAGTTGGGTGCCGAAATTGGCAAATTTGGTTGGTCGGTAAAGAAAAAATAAATAATTGTTTAATCTATAAAATTCTATCAGCTTATGAAAAAATTTATTACCTGTTTGTTTATCTCATTAGTGAGTGTTGTTGCCCTAAATGCACAAGACTATGTAGTAGAGCCGGCCAATGGCTCGGTAGTAGAAACTCTTACCGATATTTTTATTACATGGGAGGGTGCGCAAGTTATTGATGTAAAAACCGAGCTCATGGTGGGTGGTATAAAAGCCTATATGATAAATGGCGACAACAAAGTATTTGTTACAGATGTATTCTGCGGCCCGGCATGGGGCGATTATATCAACCTTACGATGATGAATCCTACTGTAGATGCAGGAGAATATCAAATAGAGATACCCGACGATATGATTACAGTGGATGGTGTGGCTGTTGCAGCATTCAATCTCAATTATACCATCCCGGGTATGCCTACATCTGCTGCAACATTTGATATTACTGCCGATGATAAAGTTTCTCTCAATACGGTATATATCACCGTTTCTCCTTGTGAGGAGTTGTTGATAAACGAGGGTGAAGAGGTGGAAGCACCCTATTTGATAAAAAATGAAGGCTTTAACTCAACTCGCGCCGCCCAATATACCATTACTATAACCGGTGCCAATACAGCCACACTCACTGCCGATAAAGAGATAGCCAATGGTCACTACACATTGCATATACCTCGTGGCAACTTTATTATAGATGGTGAGATAAATCCTTTGATTATGAAAGATTTTGTACCTGCAGCTGTCGAAAATGTGACCAACGATGCACAATGCGTAGATGTATATGACATCAGAGGCGTGAAAGTGTTGAATAATGCTATCCCCGATGAAGTGAAAGGTCTTGATGTAGGTATATACATTGTCAATGGCAAGAAAATAGTTGTCCGTAACAATAAGTAAAGCAGAAACGACTCAAAAAAAGTTTGCATATAGCAAATAATTCATACCTTTGCATCGAAGTTTAAAAAAAGCGATTACAATAAATCACTTAATTATAATATTATGGAAAGAGACAAAGTCATTTTTGACATTATCGAACGCGAACATCAACGTCAGTTGAAAGGTGTTGAGCTTATCGCATCAGAAAACTTTGTGAGCGACCAAGTTATGCAAGCTATGGGATCTTGCCTCACAAACAAATATGCCGAGGGCTATCCTGCAAAACGCTACTATGGTGGTTGTGAAGTTGTAGACGAGAGTGAGAACATTGCAATTGATCGTCTCAAACAACTCTTCAATGCCGAATGGGCCAACGTGCAACCCCACTCAGGAGCACAAGCCAATATGGCTGTATTTATGGCATGTCTTCGTCCCGGCGATAAATTCCTCGGACTTAACCTCTCGCAAGGTGGTCACCTCTCACATGGTTCTCCCGTAAACTTCTCGGGTCTTATGTTCCAAGCTCTCGACTATGGTGTGCGTCAAGACACAGGTTATGTAGACTACGAGCAAATGGAAGAGGTAGCACGTCGTGAGCGTCCTCGCCTCATTATTGGTGGTGCTTCGGCCTACTCTCGTGAGTGGGATTATGCTCGCATGCGTCGTTTGGCCGATGAGATAGGTGCTATTTTCATGGTCGACATGGCTCACCCCGCAGGTCTTATAGCTGCCGGCGAGTTGGAAAACCCCTTGAAATATGCTCATATCGTGACATCTACTACTCACAAGACTCTTCGTGGTCCTCGTGGTGGTGTTATCCTCATGGGTAAAGACTTTGACAATCCTTGGGGCAAAACTACACCTAAGGGCGAGATTCGCAAGATGTCGGCTTTGCTCGACTCTGCTGTATTCCCCGGTGTGCAAGGTGGTCCGCTTGAGCATGTTATCGCTGCTAAGGCTGTTGCCTTTGGTGAGGCTCTCACTCCCTCGTACAAAGAGTATCAAAAACAAGTTCGCGCCAATGCTCGTGTTATGGGTCAAGCATTTATCGATAAAGGTTATCACGTTGTTTCGGGTGGTACCGACAACCACTGCTTGCTCATTGACCTCCGCACCAAGTATCCCGAACTTACAGGTAAGGTGGCCGAGAAGGCTCTTGTTCAAGCCGATATTACAGTCAACAAGAACATGGTACCCTTCGATACCCGTTCACCCTTCCAGACTTCAGGTATCCGCGTAGGTACTCCTGCTATCACTACTCGTGGTGTGAAAGAAGATATGATGGGCGAAATCGTTGAGATGATCGACCTCGTACTCGCCAATCCCGAGAACGACAGCGTAATAAAGAGTGTTCGTGAGAAAGTAAACGAGACTATGGTCAAATACCCCATCTTTGGTTGGTAATAATCTGCATCTTATAGATACAACAAGGGCTACACTTCAATTTGCGGTGTAGCCCTTGTTATTGTCTTATATACCAGAAAAAGGGATATAGCAGTAGACTTGGTGCATCTACCGCTGTATCTCTCCAATTTTAGTCGCGACCTACGACTGCCTCAAGCTCTTCTACGGTGATAGGTATGTGCTTGTCGCCACCGATGCAACGGCAACCATCTTCGGTGATGATCAAGTCGTCTTCGATGCGGATGCCACCGAAGTCGTAATAATCGGCTATGCGGTCGTAGTTGATAAATTCTTTGCACTTGCCCTCTTTTTTCCATTGTTCGATAAGAGCTGGAATAAAGTATATACCCGGCTCGTCACTCATTACTACTCCGGGACGCAATTGCCATGTGCTGCGGTATGTGCAACATGCCAGCTCGGCTGCACGAGGGGCAAATCGTGAAAAGTCGAAATTATATACATTGCCACGCTCGCCTATGGCCTCGCAATCATGTACATCTATACCCATGCCATGACCCAATCCGTGAGGCATGAGCATAAACATTGCACCGGCGGCAACGGCCTCTTCGGGGTTGCCCTTGAGCAGACCCAAATCGGTAAGGTCGCGTGCCATTGAGAGTAGAGATGCGTTGTGCAAGTCCATGTAGCGCATGGGGCGGGCTATGTCGAGTACATGGTCGTGTGCGCGTAGTACAATGTCATATATTTCGCGTTGTTTGGTGGTGAATTTACCACTGACGGGGTAGGTGCGGGTATGATCCGAGCAATATCCGCCTGCCAACTCGGCTCCTGCATCGACAAGTAGCAACTTGCCATTCTCCAACGGGAAGTCGCAACCAAAGTTGTGCAAAATCTCGCCATGTTGGGTCACGTGTGAGAAGAACGACCAACCCCAACCATATTGCATGGCTATACCGTTGATAGCTCCTATTATTTCACGTTCTATAACACCTTCGCGACACATGCGCATCGCTGTTGTGTGCATCTTGTAGCCCACCTCAAAGGCGCGTTCCATTACGGCAATCTCCTCTTCGGTTTTAATTTCGCGCATGACGGTAATGGCGGCCATCAGGTCGTGAGAGGCTGTCTCATTGATACGTTGTGCCGGTATATCAAGCAATGTAGACATGTATATCAACTCCATGCCACGGAACTGTGGAAGGTAGTGTATCGTGCGACCTTGACGACGGGCTTCGGCTACAATGTCGGCAACTTTATTGAGAGGTGCGGTGTGTGTTACGCCTACCTGTGCGGCTTGCTCGGCCATCGATGGCAGTGGTCCTGTCCATATCATTTCGTCGATAGTCACTTCGTTGCCAAAGAGGGTGTCGCAGTCGTTGTCACAGTCCATAACACCCACGAGACGCGCCACATCGAGACCAAAGTAATATAGGAATGATGATTCTTGGCGGAAAGCCATTGCGTTCTCGGGAGCATTGATAGCTGTATCGAGGTTGCCATTAAGAATGATTATTCCGTTGCCTACCATGCGGCGTAGACGAGCGCGACGGTCGGCATAGGTTTGTGCTGAAAACATAGTATTATCCTTTCTTTAATTGGTTTACAAAATAGGCTGTTGGTCAAAGTTACGGCTTTTCTTTTGAACAATCGTCTTACCGGCATAAATTTTTGCAAAAAAATTACATTTTCATTCTATCGCATCCGATGTGGGGTTTGCGATAGTTTCTTTGCATTGCCATAAGGCACCAACTTTTAATAAAAACAGTATGAATAAAAAAGAAAAAAATCAGTCGAAGAAGCCGCTGGGGGCTACCTCGAGAGAGCGTCTGGCGCGTCGCATCGTAGAGCAGTATCCCAATCGTGTCTTTGAGAGTGAGGATGATGTGTATGATGCACTTGACGAGTATGCAACATTCTTGAGTGACCATTATGAGCGCATGCTCAATGATCATAATCGACTCACCGGACTTATGTATAGCAATCCGCGAGTGGGTGCTTTCATTACCGATGTGGCCGATGGAGAAGATGCTCTGGTAGCGTGTGTGCGATACTTTGGAAAGGAGCTGCTTGATAGTAGTAGCGATGCTCAAAAGATGCAGGCCATCAAGCGTGCCAATGAAGAGTTTGTCGAGCGCAACAGAGCTTTTCAAGAGATGGAGTCGGCTATGCACCGTAATGTTGAGAAGAGTACCCGATCTATCGAGCGTTTTATGCACAACAAGCAGATGGATGAGTCGCAGTTGGATGATTTTCTCGATCGTGTGTTTCATGTGTGTCATCATGTTTTTACGGGTGACCTGAGTGAAGATGTGTTGGAGTTGTTATACAAAGGCTTGAGATATGATACCGACTTGTCGTGTGCCGAGCATGCGGCCGAGGTAAAAGGTCGTAACAGACGCATTGTTATGGAACGTCGCGAGGCCTTGGGCGACTCATTGCCCGATGTTCACAATTCGCATCCCGACGAGAAAGCATCTAAGGGCTATCGTCGCACTCGACGTCGCCCCAGCGTATGGGATCTGTAGTTTCTCTTGTTTCTATCTATGCAGTCTCTCTCTTTTTTTATTATCCGGCATCGCACTTTTCTCGAGAGATACTCTGTGAGGTAGATACAGCAACTTATGTAATAATGTATTGTAATTTTTTTAAAGAATTGAAATCATGAAAAAAATATCTGATGAGAAAATCCGTATTATCTCAATAACAACTCTTTCGTTGATACTGCTCTTTATTCTCTTGTGGCAATGTGGGTGTAGTGATTTGGGGCTATCTCTTGCTGTTGTATTACCGGGATTGGCAGGTACTCACTTGTCGGAACAACCGCTTACCGTTGCAACGGCTCAAGAATATTCTCCGTCGTTGTTGCAGAACGAAATAGATAGTCGTATTACCAAGATACGTCCTATGTCGACACCCTTAGATCAAATATCACGTTTCAAGGGTGCTCGCAAGTCGGGGTCGATGATTGTCGATTACTATACGGTCGATACGAAGCCCTCCGAATATACTCTCTTGGAGTCTTATGCCGAGCCTTCCGAATCGGCTGTGACTGCCAATCACAATCGTGCTCGCATCAAGTTGAGCAATTGTGAGGCTATTGTACCATCCGATACGTTGATGGTGTTGGGTAAAGGCAATTACGGCTCGGTGTTGTCGGAGTATAGCGAACAATATCTGATGCTTTATGTATTGTCGGTAGATGTCGAGGCCGGTGAGGTTCTTTTAATGTCTATCAATGGCAAGAAGATTGGCGACTTTGACAATTGTGTCCCTTCTATGACCAAGGGCTTGAAATTCTTGAGATTGGGACGCGCTGCTACGGAACTCGATGTGCAAACGGCACAGTTTGAATCTTTGCCGGTAAAGTCTCAGAACTTCTGCCAAATATTCAAGATGCAGATTGAGCAATCGACTTTCTTTAAATTGGCAAACAAGGAGATTGAGTGGGACTTTTCGGATCAAGAGGAGCTTGCCATTTATGATATGCGCAGAACCATGGAGCGAAGTTTCCTCTTTGGTGTGAAGCAGAAGATATACGACCCTATTAAGAAAGAAGAGGTGAGCCTCACCGGTGGTATATGGTGGCAGGTACAAAAGAAGTATGAGTTTGATACAGGTGAGCCTTTTACTCACGAAAATCTGGTCGATATGATGAAGAAGTGTTTTACCGGTAATGCCGGCAATAAACGCAAGATTCTCATGGCCGGTTCGGAGCTTATCAGTATAATCAGCAAGCTCGACTATTATCGCACGATGTCAAATGATAGCGAAATGATGAAATGGGGACTTGACTTCAATGAAATCTCGTCGAAGTTTGGCAAGCTCTATGTTATTCACTCCGAGATTTTCGACGAAGCCGGAATGACCTCGGAAGGCCTTATCATTGACCCCGAGTATATTCAAAAGTGGTCGCACATGCCCTTTGCAACACAGTCGCTCGACTTGAAGAAAGCCGGTGTGCGCAATACCGATGCGTTGGTGCTTACCGAGGCAAGTTGTATGACATTGCGATACCCCGATGCTCACATGCGTGTTGTGGGTTATTAACAATATTGTGTGGTTACCCGGATTGTGCTGTAACAATTCGGGGCAACCCTTATAATTTATTATTATGGATATTTCAAGAGAACAGATTGTAGATCGTGTAAAGGTGTGTATGGAGGAACTCACTCCCGATTGGAATGGAACTTTTGAGCAAACCGAGGGTGTCTCCATAGATGATTATATAGATGGTGTTATTGATGAGCAATTGCACTTCTTGTTGATGACTGCACCTGTAGCCATGCTACCGGTAAAAGAGGTGGGCAATATCTATCAGGCAAGGCCTCGGCCCGATGGAAGTGGTCGTATTACATTGGATGAGAGTGTTATACGACCGGTGTACCTGCACATGCAAGGATGGAAGGTGCCGGTAACCCGCTTCATAGATGAGCGACATCCGCTGTATGAGTTGCAATTCAATCGCTATACGCGAGGCAGTGCGACCAAGCCGGTGGCTGTCTTTACCCAAGATGGTCAAGGAAACAAAGTGATAGACTATTTTTCGTTGTCGTTGTCAACAACAACTCATTCCCCAGCCTCGTTATTGTGTATTCTTGCTCCCGAAGAACACGCTGCAAGCTTCGATATTGACCCTCTGCTTATAGATATGTTGTGTTATCGTTGTGCCGCCGCAGTATACAATATAATGGGGAATAAACCCATGTCTGATATAATGCTGTCGCATATAGCTTTATAGCAACAGTCAATTTAAAATTTGTGAATATTTTTATCTTTTGAAAGATTAATACTAATTTTGCCCCATCGTTTTTAATAGCCGCAGTAAATCTACTATTTTAAAAAACCTAAATAAATCGATTATGAAGAAATTTTTACTTAGTGTAGCTCTTTGTGCCGTTATGGGAACATCGATAGCACAAGACTTGAAAGAGGCCAAGCTGTACTATCCTCAATTTGATGCAGATTATATGGAGGGTATATTTGGTACAGTTTATGGCGTATCGGCCAATGGTGAGTATGCCGTAGGTTACGATGATTTTCTGGGTACATGTGCCTTTATGTGGACTCGTTCTACCGGCAAATTTGAGGAGATTGATTTGGCATCAATGCTTATGGACGTTGCCGATGACGGTACTGCCGTAGGTAATTATTGGGTAGAAATTCCCGGTAATGATGACGGTGCTGTAGCTTCTCGTCCCGGTTACTACAAAGATGGTGTATGGAAGTCGTTGCCCATACTTCGTAATGAAGCTGAGCTTACTCAAGGCGTGGGAGATGCCGACGATATGAATGGTTGTGCAATGGCTATCTCGGCCGACAAGAAATTTATTGCCGGTTATATTACAGATACATATATTTATAAGCTCTATCCCGCTTTGTGGCAATGGAACGAGGAGAATCAAGAGTACGACTTGATAAAAACCTTTGAAAACATACAGGAGAATATCGATGCTTTGGATTGCCCCTATGGCTGGGTAGTAAAAGATATGTCGGACGACGGCTCAATCATCACAGGTTTCTCGGAGTGGGGTAGCGGTGCACGCAGTGCGGCTGTCATTATCAATGACGAGGAGAAGCGTCTCACTTGCTTGAAGGATCCCATGGAAGTATATGAGGAGACCGGCGAGGAGCAATGGCTTGATGCCGAGGGTTATGCAACAGTAAGTGACAATGGTATGTACTTTGCCGGTTACTATGCCGCATCGGCCAACCAAACCGGTCTTGCAGGCTTCACTTGGACTCAAGACAAAGAGTCGGTTGCATTTGTTGATGGCGGTCAAGTGCTCACCACTGTCGACAACAATGGTGTGGCTTATGGTAGCATGTCGTTGATGGGCGCAGCATCGATGTACAAAGATGGCGTAATGACTGCATTGAGCGACCTCTATACATGGGATACTGCCGATGCAAGTTTTTCAACTATCTTTGCCAACAGTGCCGATGGTAAGGTGTTGGGTGGTATCGCAATGGTTAGCTTCTCAATGGGAGCAATCAATATCCCTGCAGTATTGGATACCGACCCCAATGCTACTCATGCCATTGATGCTATCGAAGGCGAAGGCAATAATGTATACATGGCTTCGGGCTGGGCTTTTATAGAAGGTAACTATAACAACGCCCGCGTGTACAACGTACAAGGTGCACTCGTTGCCGAGGCTACCCATGGCAACATCGACCTGAACAACCTTCCCGCCGGTATATATGTAGTATGTGTCGACGGCACAGCTCACAAAGTGGTTAAGTAATATACATATTGTATAGAAAAACAAACCGGTGCGTCAGTTTGATATTGGCGCACCGGTTTTGTATTCTGTCGAGATTGTTGTTGTGGCTATAGGCCTATCATTTGCAGAAATTCTGTTTCGCTGATGATTTTTATACCCAATCGGGTGGCTTTCTCGAGTTTGGCAGGTCCCATGTTTGCTCCGGCAAGAAGGTATTGTGTGGCTCCTGATACCGATGCTACGTTGCGACCTCCATATTGTTCGATGAGTGCCTTGTATTCGTCGCGTGAGTGGTGCTCGAATGTGCCGCTTATCACTACCGAGGCACCATTGAGTATATTTTGCATGGGTGTCGATTGTGGTTTTTCCTCAACGCTCATCTGCACACCATATTGCGCCAGTCGTTCAATGAGCAGTAGGTTGTCTATGTCGTTCATATATTCTACGACGCTGAGAGCTATGCGTTCACCAATATCGGGTATGGCAGTGAGTTGTTCTATGGTGGCATCGCGCAGTCGGTCCATCGATTTTATTGCCGAGGCCAATCGCTTGGCCACTGTCTCACCCACATAGCGTATGCCTAAGGCAAAGAGTACGCGTGCAAAGGGTACTTCGCGCGAATGTGCTATCGAGTCGACGATGTTTTGAGCCCACTTGCGTCCTTGTTGTTTCAGCGTGGCTACATCATCGACAGTGAGAGTATACAGGTCGGCAACGTTGTGTATCATACCTCTATCGTAGAATTGGGCTATTGTTTCGGGGCCTAATGAATCGATGTTCATCGCTTTGCGGGCAATGAAATGCTCTATGCGACCCTTTATTTGTGGGGCGCAATGGTTGCTGTTGGGGCAGAACCATGCCGCCTCGCCCTCTTCGCGTACGAGGGGTGTGCCACACTCGGGGCAGTTGCGCACAAATGTTACCGGGCTGCTGTCGGCAGGTCGGCTATCTGCTTCTACACCCGTTATCTTGGGTATTATCTCGCCACCCTTTTCTACATGCACCATGTCGCCTATGTGCAGGTCGAGTGAGCGTATTATGTCTTCATTATGCAGGCTGGCGCGACGTACCACAGTGCCCGACAATTGTACCGGTTCAAGATTGGCTACAGGGGTTATGGTGCCTGTGCGACCTACTTGAAATGATACCGAGTTGAGGCGTGTTATGGCATCTTCGGCTTGAAACTTATAGGCAATGGCCCAACGTGGCGACTTGGCTGTGTAGCCCAACTCCTCTTGTTGTTCGATAGATGCTACCTTGAGTACAATACCGTCGGTGGCCACGGGTAGGTTGCGTCGCTCTATGTCCCAATAATCGATAAAGGCCTTTATCTCGTCGAGATTGTGCAGTACACGCATCGTATCGCTCACCTTAAATCCCCACTCACGTGCGCGTTGCAAGTTGTCGTAGTGGTTGTCGGTGGGCAGATTGTCGCCCAGCATGTAGTAGAGATAGGCATCCAATCCGCGGGCGGCCACTGTGGCCGGATTTTGCAACTTGAGTGTACCGGCGGCTGCATTGCGTGGGTTGGCAAAGAGGGGCTCTTCTTGTTCTTCTCGCTCCTTGTTGAGCTTCTCAAAAGTACTCCATGGCATCAATACTTCGCCTCGTATTTCAAAAAACGGCGGATAGTCATCACCTTTGAGAACAAGAGGTATAGAACGAATGGTGCGGGTATTGCGTGTAACATCGTCGCCCATAGTGCCGTCGCCACGTGTCACGGCGCGCAGCAAGTGGCCATCTTGATAGGTGAGCGAGATCGATGTGCCGTCAAACTTCAGTTCGCCCACAATCTCGAAGGGTGCATCGCCCAATCCTTGCTTTACACGTTGGTAGAATGCAGCCACCTCCTCCATCGAGTAGGTGTTGCCCAGCGACAGCATAGGATAGGTGTGAGCCACTTGCACAAAGGCATGGTTGATATCGCTACCCACGCGCTGTGTAGGCGAGTTGGGTGAGGCATATTGCGGATATTCGCCTTCGAGTTGTTGCAACTCCTGCATAAGCATGTCAAAGTCGCGGTCGCTTATCGTAGGGCTGTTCAACACATAGTAGTTGTGGTTGTGCTCCTCAAGCACACGGCTCAAGTAGGCAATACGTTCTTGGACGTTGTGAGAATCTTTCATACTGCGAATGTACAAAATAAATGTGAGTTTTATTTGAGACGCAAGGACAAAAGATGCGAAAGATTTTTTCTCAGGAAGGAATATGTGTTTATGTACCATTGTCTCAATTACATCCTGCGTTAGGGAGATATTCTTATGTTCCTCTGTCCGAAAAGGGTTGAAAATAAATTATAAAAAACTCGTGGTAAAAATTTATTTAGGACAATATTCATTTCAAATAGGTAATTTATAGCAACCTAAGTAAAAATGGAAGCACAAAACTTGTGTATGTCAATAAAAAGTTGTTACTTTGCGCCGCATTTCGTAATCTCTGGCAGTGCAAGAGGCCTGTGAATATTGCGAAGATAACATTTTAATAGCTATAAAAATGGACTTTATTAAGATTGTAGAAGAAGCTTTTGCTTCAGAAAAGAAACAACACCCCGAATTCAAGAGCGGTGATACTATCACAGTTTCTTACCGCATCCAAGAGGGTAACAAAGAGCGTATTCAAGATTTCCGTGGCGATGTAATTCGCATTTCGGGTCATGGTGACAAAAAACGTTTCACCGTACGCAAGATGTCGGGTAACGTAGGTGTAGAGCGTATCTTCCCCCTCGACTCTCCCTTCGTTGATAAAATTACTGTAAACCGTCGTGGTAAAGTGCGTCGTGCTAAATTGTACTACTTGCGCCAACTCACCGGTAAGAAAGCCCGCATCCGCGAAAAACGTGTCTAATACAAGGCACACGCTTTGCAAGATAAAAAACCGCATAGTCGACGACAGTGCGGTTTTTTTATTCATTTGATACAGTATGGCTCATTGGTAGAAAAATAAGATAATGGCCAATATAGCTACAGCCACGCCTATATACTGTGTAATCTTGAGTCTCTCGCCAAAGCCTATGCGACCTACAAGTGTGGCTATGGTGACGATGGCGATGTTGTATATGGGATAGAATATGCCACTGTCTATGACCATGAGCGACTTCAGCAGGAAGTAGGTGCATCCTACATTGACACAACCCAGTACAATACCGGCTGCCACATTGCGCCATGATAGTGGGGCGCGCTGTGAGCGAGGCATAAACATGTAGTAGAGCAATGTAAATAGCAGTGCCGATAGGAAGGCTATGCCGGTGACGAGGCTGAGGTCGGCATCGCTACCTCCGGCGTTGGCTACAAGTTGCTGCGAGAGCTTGAGCAGGAAGTTGGTAATGCCGTAGCAAGCAAAGACGAGTAGGGGATATATCCATTGTTGTGTGGTCGACTTACCGTTGCTTTGATGGGGGAAAATGAGCAGTAGCGAGGCTATGA
Source organism: Bacteroidaceae bacterium (assembly GCA_017522135.1). Taxonomy (GTDB): domain Bacteria; phylum Bacteroidota; class Bacteroidia; order Bacteroidales; family Barnesiellaceae_A; genus Barnesiella_A. Next base: position 42,209 of record JAFXAB010000046.1, on the reverse strand, counting down.
CCAATGCCGAGGCTATCCAACGTGGCTCGTTGCCCTGCAGGAAGAGGTAGGCACACAGTACCGGGATGATAAATGCTACCCTTGCGGCAATGGTAGCTATGGCTATGCCGTGTGAGCGAGTGGCCATGTTCATGGAGACAAACGAAGCCATCATAAAGAGGCCTACAAGGATGGTGGGGAGTAGCCAACTGCCTATGCCTGTGGCCGACAGTCCTTGTGAGGCATTGCCCACCATGCCCAGCACGAATGCTACCACATAGTTGACAGCAATGGCTTGCAAGGCATTGATACCTTTTCGCTGAAATATCTTGAATAATATGGCAAACAGCGAGCCGAATGTAATGGCTATGATAAGGTATAGCATAGTTGTACTTATTCTTTTTTAGGTGCTAAGATATGAAAAAATCTTCAATTGTTTTCAAAATACTATCTATAACATAGCTCTTATACCTAAATATAGTTAGTTATAAATGATTATTATAGATTTTAAAAATACCGAATTTTGGTTATTGCCGAACTTTCGTCACCCCTCTACCTTTGCGGTGTATTTTAATAGTAATTTTTGAAACGTGTCGTATAGGTATATTTTATTAACAGTGGCACTTCTGTTGGCATCGACCAACGCTGTAGCCAAGCCAATATCGGGATTACAAGGTAAAGTCACCATTGAGGGAGAAAAAGATGCTTCACATGTAAGTGTATATCTTAAAGGTACATCTTATGGTTGTTTTACAGACGAACAAGGTGCTTACCGTCTAATTGCACCTTCGGGACAATACACGATGGTAGTTAGTTCACTCGGATACACAACGGCCGAGCAACCTGTAGATGTTGCATCGGGTGTAATGACAACCTACAATATCTCATTAGAGTCCGATAACCGACAACTTGACGAAGTGGTGGTTGTATCGACCGGTGTAAGTCGAGTAAAACAATCGGCTTTCAATGCCGTGGCATTAGAGACTAAAGAGTTGCAAAATAGCACTAAAAATCTGGGTGAAGCATTGTCAAAAATTCCGGGTATGAAGTTGCGTGAGTCGGGCGGTGTGGGTTCTGACATGCAATTGACGCTCGATGGATTCAGTGGTAAACATATCAAAGTGTTTATAGACGGAGTGCCCCAAGAAGGTGTTGGCAACTCGTTTAGCATCAATAATATACCGGTGAGCTTCGCCGATCGCATAGAGGTGTACAAAGGTGTTGTTCCGGTAGGTTTCGGAACCGATGCTATAGGAGGAGTAATTAATATTGTTACCAAAAAGAAACGTCGCAATTGGTTTCTTGATGCTTCCTACTCGTATGGCTCTTTCAACACCCATCGTACCAATGTACATTTTGGACAAAGTTTCGATAATGGTCTTACATACGAAATAAATGCATTCCAAAACTACTCCGACAACAACTACTACGTAAATGCACCTGTCGAAGATTTTGAAACAGGGCGTATCGACAAAAACAAAAAGGAGCATGTACAGCGATTTAATGACACCTATCACAACGAGGCCGTCGTTGCCAAAGTTGGTTTTGTACAAACCAAGTGGGCCGATCGCTTGATGTTGGGTTTTACCTACTCCAATATGTATAAGGAGATACAAACCGGTGTGCGACAGGAAATTGTATATGGAGAGAAGCATCGCAAAGGATACTCGCTCATGCCGTCTCTCGAATATAGCAAGCGCAACATTTTGATAGAAGGGCTTGATGCAACACTCACTGCCAATTACAATCGCAACATCACTACCAACGTCGATACTTCATCGTACAAGTATAACTGGGTAGGTGACAAAAAACTGCTGAACTCGCCCGGAGAGCAATCTTATCAGCATTCACGAGCTAATAATGACAATTGGAATGCTACGCTCAACTTCAATTATCGTCTGGGCGATATGCACTTGTTCACACTCAATCATGTGTTCAACTCATTTCATCGTAGCAACACATCTTTGCTTGCTGTCGAGGAACAAACACAAGCTATCGACAAAGAGACCTGTAAGAACATCACAGGACTATCGTATCGTCTGATGCCCAATAATAAGTGGAACTTATCGGTATTTGGTAAGTACTACAATCAGTTTGTGGCAGGGCCTGTTGCAACCTCATCCAATCAGAGCGAGTATGTTCGTACAGCGCGCAACGTCGATTCTTGGGGATATGGCATAGCCGGAACATACTTTATTATACCGTCGTTGCAAGCCAAGGTGTCGTACGAGAAGGCATACCGTCTGCCCACTATCGAAGAGATGTTTGGCGATGAAGATTTAGAGATAGGAGATGTGGGTATACGTCCCGAAAACAGCCACAATGTAAATATTAATTTGGCTTATAACCAGACATTTGACACACATTCGCTATATGCCGAAGCCGGCTTGGTATATCGTAATACCAACGACTATATACAGCGCAATATCACCGACCTGAGCGGAGGTAAGTCGGCTGCAACCTATATCAACTACGGCAAAGTACAAACATTAGGATACAACTTGTCGGTGCGATATAGCTATAGCAAATGGCTGAGTATTGGTGCCAACTTTACACAAATGGACGTGCGCGACAACATGCCCACAGCCTTAGGCTCATCAGTACCCAACTTGTCATATAAAGAACGTATGCCCAACATACCCTACATGTTTGCCGACTCTGATATATCATTCTATTGGAATGATCTATTCGGCAAAGGGAATAAACTAACGGTAACATACGACAATCAGTATATGCATAGTTTTACCTACTATTCGTCCAACATAGGAGCCAATAAAGGCGACTATATAGTCCCCGACCAATTCTCTCACAATGTTTCAGTAGCCTATAGCTTGCATCATGGACGATACAATTTTATTGTGGAGTGTCGCAATATTACCGATGAGTTGCTATACGATAATTTCAGCCTGCAGAAAGCCGGTCGGGCATTTTACGGAAAAATACGAGTATACTTCGGAAAATAATATCAATAAATAAACGTTATAAAAATGAATAAGAAAAAATTTATCTACTCATTATTAGTAGCTTCTGCAATGACATTTGTTGCATGTGACGAGAACAACAATACACCACCTACCGACACGGTAGAGGGAGCGTATGTAATAGCATCATCAGTGACAGCCTCTGGCAATACCACGTATGTGTTACTTACATCCGACAAACTCGAAGAGGGTTCTGTGTCGGCTGTAAACAATGGTCTTGTCAATGAAGGTGCCACATATTGGGTTTTCTACCGCAACAAATATCTGTATGGACTCACATACAACCAAGGCAATGCAGGCACAACACGCTCGTACATCATGGGGGACAATGGTGTTGAGGCTCGTGCAGCCGAATATGCTGTACGTCGCTTTACTACATACGGCATATATGATAAGTATATCATGACAACATCGACCGGTGATGGCCCATCGGAGTTTGCCGATGAGAACGGTTACATACCACAATCGTTCTTGGTATCGTGGTTGGACGTAGAAGGCGAAACGTATGTCACCAACGATACCCGACAAGAGATATATAACGCAGAAAATTTCCTTGGCAATGGCGAGTATGTAACATTGGCCGGCTTATTGGAGAGCAATGGCAAATTGTGGAGCGTTGCCGTACCCATGGGTTTGAGTCAATATGGCGTAAAAGATGGCAATGGTCGTTGGGTGCGTGATGGATATGCCGATCTTATCAAGACCGAAGCCGGTGGCTCGGGTAGTGGTGCTTATGAGAAAGATGAACTGCAATGGACTCAATATCCCGATGAATGCTGGGTAGCCATATTTGATGACGAAACATTGAGTTCAAAAACGCTTATCAAGACCGACAAGATAAGTTATGCATGCGGACGTTACAAGTCGCAGTATTACCAAACAATATGGGCTGCCGATAATGGCGATATCTACGTATTCTCGCCCAGCTATGCCAAGACGATGAAAGATGTTCGTCAAAAGACAACCCTTGATGCCGGAGTCGTGCGCATCAAAGCCGGCACAAAAGAGTTTGACCCCAATTACTATTACAATATCGAATCACAAACCGGTGGCAAATCGTTCTTGCGTTGCTGGCATATTGCCGACGACTATTTCTTAATGTTGATGTACGATCGCCCATTGACCGAGAGTGGCTTTACAGCCAACCAATTGGCTGTATTCAAGGGTGAAACCGGCCAATTGACATACATCGATGGCATGCCCGAAACCGAAAAGATTTCAAGTTTTGGTAATGCTGTATATAACGAAAATGGTAAGGTATATGTCACTGTTACTACCACCGATGGTTATCCTTCCATATATGTAATAGACCCCACTACAGCAACTGCCTCTAAGGGTGTTACTGTAGAAGCTACACAAATTAATGGCGTAGGTCTGTTGTTACCCATAGATAAATAATGATTATGAAAAAATTATTCCGTCAATTACACCTTTGGCTCTCTATTCCGTTGGGGCTTGTAATAACAGTTATCTGTTTCTCGGGTGCTATGCTCGTCTTTGAGAAAGAGATAACCGAGTGTGTGCAACACGATATATATTTTGTCGAAGAGGTTAAAAACTCACCTCTGCCTATCGACTCATTGATTAGCAATGTAGCACCCACACTCAACAAAGACGTATCGATTACAGGTATAACTGTTTCGTCCGACCCCGAAAGATGTTATAAAGTAAATCTTTCAAAACCTCGTAGGGCGGCTATATATGTCGACCAATATACAGGCGAGGTGAAAGGCAGCAGTAGCCGACTTCCCTTTTTCAACACAATGTTTCGTCTTCATCGTTTCTTGCTTGATAAGCGCGATGCTAATGGCGGTGTTTTCTGGGGAAAGCAAATTGTGGGTATTAGCACTTCGCTATTTGTCGTAATACTTATAACCGGCATAATACTCTGGTGGCCAAAGTCTAAAAAAGCATGGAAAAACCTTGTAACCATACGTCTGCGCAGTGGTTGGAAACGTTTCTTGTACGACTTACATGTGGTGGGTGGTATGTATGCAATTGTATTTCTATTGGCAATGGCTCTCACCGGTCTCACATGGTCGTACCCTTGGTATCGCAACGCTTTTTACAGCCTGTTTGGAGTAGAACAGAGCGTACAAAAGAACAACACCAAAGAAGCATACGCCAACAAGTCGGTGAGAAAAACCAACAACAACGCTGTTGATGCCGAGAAAGTGTCGGAGTCTCAGTCTCCCTATCTATATTGGCAAGATGTGTATGAGTTTGTTGCGCAAGAAAACTCCGACTACAAGCAAATAACCATATCAAATGGCTCGGTCAATGTATCTTTTAATCGCATTGGCAACCAACGAGCATCGGATAGCTATAAATTTGACAACCGGACAGGTCGTGTAACCGATCATACCTACTATAGCGATAACAATAAACGGAACAAACTTCGCGGGTGGATCTACTCGGTACACGTAGGCAGCTGGGGCGGAATGGTTACTCGCATACTTGCCTTTATGGCGGCACTATTGGGTGCTACACTCCCGCTTACAGGCTATTACTTATGGATTAAACGTCTGTATAAAAAAAATAAAAAGTAACACAACCCTCATCTTGTTGATTGATTTTGTCAAGAGACTACCACGATTGCACAATCGGTATGGTAGTCTCTTGTGCTATGTTGCCCCAAACCGGTGCGTGATGTGTGAGAAAAAGGAACCTGATACATGCTCAATTTAGTACCTTGCACTATATTTATAGAATATAGGATGCGGTCCGGCATAAAAACTTAAGTAAACTTAGTTTTTCTTCTCTCACCTTTCACTATCTTTGTATGACCAATATCTCATGAGTATGGCAGTCGAAAAATATATCATAGTAGTGGCCGGTGGTCGTGGTACGCGCATGGGTGGTGATGTACCCAAGCAATTCTTGCCGCTGGCCGGAAAAACAGTGTTGATGCACACGCTCGACCGCATGGCTTGTGCCGAGTCCGAGGCAAAGCTTATCTTGGCATTGCCTCATGATCAACAAGAGGAGTGGCAACGATTGTGTCAAGAGTACAACTATACCCGCAGTCACACCGTTGTAGACGGAGGCGAAACACGTTTTCACACCGTTACCAATGCCTTGGCTCTTGTACCCGAGGGTGCATTGGTGGCTATTCACGACGGTGTGCGCCCGCTTGTTTCGATAGGCGTAGTCCGCTCTGCTTTCGATATGGCTTGCCGTTGTGGTGCGGCGATACCGGTAATGCCTGTTGTAGAGAGTCTGCGTCGCGTCGAGGGCGATAACTCATGCGCTGTTGAGCGTAGCGCATATCGAGCTGTGCAAACACCGCAAGTATTCGACTCGACACGTATCAAGGCTGCCTATTCAGTGCCATATCGACCGGAGTTTACCGATGATGCCTCGGTATATGAGGCTGCCGGATATCGAGTAACTTTGATAGAGGGCAACCGCGAGAATATCAAGATAACCATCCCGCAAGATATAGCCCTTGCCGAAATCATCCTACAGCAACAATAGTCATGCCCGAGTTGAGCGACCTCGACATAAAGTATCTGCCCGGAGTGGGACCTAAGCGAGCCGAACTATTGGCACGCGAGTTGGGTATTCGCTCTTATCGCGACTTGTTGTACTATTTCCCCTATAAGTATATCGACCGTAGCAAGACCTACCGCATCAGTGAGATTAATGGCTCGATGCCCTATATACAGTTGCGCGGTCGTATTATATCGTATACAACACAAGGAGAGGGAGCCCGTCGTAGGCTCATTGCCACTTTCAGTGATGGTACGGGAACGATAGAATTGGTGTGGTTCAAGGGGATACGTTATGTTACCGAGCGGTATAAAACGGGGGTCGACTATACTCTGTTCGGCAAGCCTACGCTCTTCAATGGTCGCTATAATATAGCACACCCCGAGATAGATCTTGCCGATGATATTATAGACAAAAATATAGGCCTGCAAGGCTATTATAATACTACCGAGCGTATGAAGAGTGCTTTTGTCAACTCCAAGACACTGCACAAGATGATATACTCGTTGTGGAATTCGATACATGGACCGCTTGAAGAGACGCTCACGCCCGAGGTGATAGAGCGTGCGCGACTTGTGGGACTGAACGATGCGTTGTGCTATATACACTTCCCGCGCACGGTCGACGATATGCGACGCGCACAATTCCGCTTGAAGTTTGAGGAACTTTTCTATCTGCAATTGCACATATTGCGTTATGCTCGTATGCGCACCCGCAATATCGGCGGTTTTCGCTTTGCGCGCATAGGCGAAAATTTCAATCGCTTCTATAACGAAATATTACCATTCTCGCTTACCGACGACCAAAAACAAGTGTTGCGCGATATACGAGCCGATGTGGGCAGTGGGCATCAGATGAATCGTTTGTTGCAGGGTGATGTGGGTAGCGGAAAGACCATTGTGGCCCTTATGACAGCCTTGATGGCTATCGATAATGGCTACCAAGCCTGTATCATGGCACCTACCGAAATATTGGCGGCACAACACTATGAGAGTATCTCGGAGATGCTCATGCCGTTGGGGTTGAGAGTGGAACTGCTCACCGGCTCACGTCGTAAGCGCGAGCGTGAACCAATTTTAGCCGGCCTGGCATCGGGCGATGTGCGCATATTGATAGGAACACATGCACTTCTTGAAGAGGGTGTGGTATTCAACAACTTAGGTATGGTTGTCATTGACGAGCAGCACCGTTTTGGTGTTGCTCAACGAGCCAAATTGTGGAGCAAAAACACCATTCCGCCTCATGTGTTGGTGATGACAGCCACCCCCATACCGCGCACCCTTGCCATGACGGTGTATGGCGACCTTGATGTGTCGGTAATCAAGCAGCTGCCCCCCGGTCGCAAGCCTATCCGGACACTGTTGCAGTATGACAACAAGCGTGCACAACTCAATGCTTCGTTGCGTCGACAGTTGCAAATGGGACGCCAAGTATACATCGTATATCCTCTCATAGAAGAGAGCGAGAAGAGTGATATGAAGAGCCTCTTGGAGGGATTTGAAACAGTCAAGAAGAGTTTTCCGGAATATACCGTGAGCATGGTACATGGTAAGATGAAACCGGCCGAAAAAGAGGAACAGATGCAACGCTTTGTGCGCAACGAGGCGCAAATAATGGTTGCAACTACTGTAATAGAGGTAGGCGTGAATGTACCTAATGCTACGGTCATGGTGATAGAGAATGCCGAGCGTTTTGGACTGGCTCAGTTGCATCAGCTGCGTGGTCGCGTGGGACGTGGAGGAGAGCAGTCCTATTGTATTTTGATGTCGCGTTACGACTTGGCACAAGATACCCGTAAGCGACTCGAAATCATGGCCGAGACCAACGATGGGTTTGTCATTGCCGAGGCCGACATGCGTTTGAGGGGGCCCGGCGATATGGAAGGCACACAGCAGAGTGGTATAGCCTTTGAATTGCGCATAGCCAATCTGGCTCAGGATGGCCAGATATTGCAATTGGCGCGCGATGTGGCACACGAAGTGCTTGAGAAGGATGAGTTGTTGGAATTGCCACACAACTATACCTTGCGAAAGGAGCTGAATAGAACCTATGGCAAAAAAATCAATTGGGGGCAAATAAGCTGATGTTTATGTGATTGTGCCGTTGCGGACTTCCTGTACCGTGAAAAATATTCTATGACACACTTGTGTATAATTGCATGATTGTTAATAAAATATAAAAAATAATATCGATAACGATTGAAGTACAAAAATATTATTAATCAGTATTTTGATTTTCAGTAAAATATATATCTTTGCACTTGGAGAAATATTGCGTGGCGTGATATTTTATGAGATGGTAGCCTTTGCTATCAGCCAATGCTTTGAGAATAGGATAAAAACCATATGAACGTATTGAAAAATATTTTTGTATCGATAGCCGTAGGCATGGCACTGTGTGTGGGTGTAAATCTCCAAGCACAGGGTATTGCCGATGTGCACACAGAACATCATCAACAACTTCTCCAGAGCCAGTCGGCCGTGTATGAAGAGATAAATCTTCTCGATACGTTGGCTATGAAAGAGTTGCTTATAACCGAGCCTTGGATAAGCGAGGCGGCTCTGCTTTATGGTGAGAATTGGAGTAGTGAGCGAGTAAATCCTTATGATGCCAAGAAGATGGAACTGCCCGACTCTATGGTGATAGACTTGTCTAATTATTGCATACCTCACAATGGATATATTACTTCCAATTATGGTTGGCGTCGTCGTCGCATGCACCGTGGTATAGACATCAAGGTACTCACCGGCGATACCATTCGTGCGGCTTTCGATGGAAAGGTGCGTCTTACCAAGTATGAACGTCGTGGTTATGGATATTACGTTATTGTACGACACAATAACGGCCTTGAAACAATCTATGGCCACTTGTCGAAGTTCCTTGTAAAACCCGACCAGGAAGTTAAGGCCGGAGAGCCCATTGCCTTGGGTGGCAATACCGGTAGGTCTACCGGATCGCACTTACACTTCGAGACCCGTTATTTGGGTATGGATATCAATCCCAATGCTATCTTTGACTTCCACAACAAGACTATACGCAAGAATGAGTTGATATTCAGTCCGAAGTTGCTGGCTTCTAATGGTCCGTCGGCTGTTCATGTCGAGGGTACGAAGTATGGTCGATATGGTGGTAAGAGTTCGGGTAGCAGTGGAGGCTCGGCAACCTATCGTGTGCGCAAGGGCGATACATTGTCGCGCATAGCACAGCGCAACGGTACTACGGTCAACACCATTTGCCGATTGAATGGCATCAAGAAGACCTCTATTCTACGCCCCGGTCAGGTGTTGAAATTGCGATAAATAATTATTGACATAATACAAGCAGTGCACATCCGTTGGGGTGTGCACTGCTTGTATAGGGGGATATTTCTGTTGGAGTCCTATGTAAGTTCCCGTTATTTCTTTTCGATCTTTTCGGCGGCAAGGCGAGCTTGATACTCTTTCATCTTTTTCTGCCATGCCTTGCGTTTGGCTTGGGCTTGCGCAGCCTTGCGAGCCTCATATTCGGCATATTGTTTTTCCAAGAAATTGTCGGCCATAGTGTGTTTGTATAAGTGAAACAATCAGTTGAGGTGGGGCTCGTTGGGGCATAGAAGCCATGCACGAAACTCTTTGCCAAGCGTAGCTACAATTTCTTGCCAATAATAGTCGTCTTGTGCAACCATGGCCGCCAATGTGTCGTTGAGAGAGGTTACAGCCCAAGTCTTTTCTTCTATCTCTTTCTTAAGCTGTCCGGGAGTCCAGCCACAATATCCGGCAAAGAATTTGATGCAACGTTCATCGTACTCGTCGCTGTTGAGGTATTTGACAACATCGGCAAAATTTCCACCAATATACAGTCCGTTTTCCAAGGGTATAGCCTCTCGGAAGCGATTGCCCAATGTGTGAATGTATAACAACCGACCATGCTCTACCGGCCCGCCAATGTGTAGCGGTATGTGTGTAGGACACGAAGCGTTGCGCAGTACACTGTTGAGGGATATGTTGCTACGACGATTGAGCACAAGACCTACAGTGCCTTCACTATCGTTGTGGTCGACCAACAGAATGACAGCCCGACGAAAGTGAGCCTCGGTAAGAAATGGCTCGACCACCAACAAGTCGCCCGATTGAGGGTCGCGTTGCGGTTGTTTGATGTTGAATATGTCGTTTATCAATGTCACAATGTATACTTTATGCCGGTTGTGGGTTGTTGGTTATAGCTTAAATCCGAGTTCACGCAGTACAGTGGCATTATTATCCTTTACACCTGTAACGGTATAGGCCGAAAATTCGCGACGAATGCCATAAGAGTGTCTTAATTTCTCAAAATCATAAGGCTGACGCTTGAGGTTGCGCGTTTCGAATAGGGGGTTGTAGCTTGAGAGTACAGCCGTTGCAATGGGGTCGCTGTTGCGAGCCAGAGAAAGTGTGCTTACAGGAGGTGTAGGGGGTACTATTGCAGATGTGTCGATAGTTACGCCCAACTCCTTGGCAACAGCCTCAGCAATCATACGTGTGGCGTTGGCCTTGCCGTCGGATGAGTAGCCTGCTGTGTGGGGTGTGGCAATAAATGATGCAAACATCAATGCCGTATTGAGTCGAGGCTCGCCCTCCCAGCAGTCCATTACAGCATCTCCAACCTTCTCGGTATTGAGGGCTCGGATGAGTGCGTAGTTGTCAACTACCGACCCCCGTGCCGAGTTGATAATGAGCGGCTTGCGTTGTAATGAGCCGAAAAAAGCAGCTGAACCTAAGTGGCACGTAGCATATTCGCCTTGCATGATGAGGGGGGTGTGGAATGTTATAATATCGGACTGGGCGGCTATTTCCTCAAGAGATACAAACTTCTCGTCTCCCTCAATAGCAGCGCGAGGAGGGTCGTTGAGAAGTACTTTCATGCCTAATGCACGACAGTATTTGTCTACAATTGTACCCACATGTCCTACGCCCACAATACCGATAGTCATCTCGGCAAGATTGCGATTTTTGGAGCGAGCCCATAATATGATAGAAGCAAGTACATATTGTGCCACCGAGCCGGCATTGCAACCCGGAGCATTTTGCCACTTAATATTGTTTTCTTGACAATATTGAGTGTCGATGTGGTCATGTCCGATTGTAGCCGTACCCACAAATTTGCAACGAGAGCCATTGAGCAAACGCTTGTCGACGAGGGTGCGAGTGCGTACCAACAAGATGTCGGCATCGCGTACTACACTATTGGTTATCTCGTGGGTATCATAGTAGCTTACTTGTGCATATGGTTCAAACAAGCCTTTCAAGAAAGGTATTTTGCTGTCGGCTACTATATGGATATTTTGTGAACTCATATTAGATTGTTATTTTAAAAACCATTGCAAAAATATATTTTTTCTGCGAATAAACCTTTTATCGATGCAATAATCTTACTGATAAAAATATCGATTAAAAGCAATATTTTCTCAAATTCCTTATTATGAGCAAATGTCTAAAATCGTTAAACATCGCAAACAACAAAATATCGTAGGTTGTAAAACGTGTTATAAAAAAATAAATTGTAAATTTGCATAAAACTATGTGTCGTATGAAGCGTGTATTGTTACAAATGGTCCTCATGTTAGCGATGCTCATGCCGGCTGTTGTGTATGGGCAGAGTGCAAAGATTAAGTTTGATGATACCATGCACGACTTTGAGGCCGTTCCCGAGACGGGGGGCGTGGTTAAGCATGACTTTGTTTTTACCAACGAGGGCGATGTCGCGTTGGTAATTATAGAAGTAAATACCAACTGCGGATGTACGGTTGCCGATTTTCCGCAAGCACCTGTTGCTCCGGGTAAGCAAGGGGTAATATCTATTACTTTCGACCCTAAAGGCAATCCCGGTGAGTTTGCCAAGGAAATTGTGGTAAAGAGCAATGCCAAAAAGAAAAAAACGCGCTTACGCATCAAGGGTATGGTAGTGCCCCAACAATAATTAGCGATATGAAAGCCAGGAGTATTATAGTGACGTTATTGTTTGTGTTGCTGGCCGAGTGTGCCGCAGCACAAGCTGTTATCTTGTTTGACGAGCAACGCCATGACTTTGGTGAAGTGCAAGAAAACCTGGGCGTTGTAACTCATAATTTCGAGTTCCGCAATGCCGGTAATGAACCATTGGTAATATCTAAGGTGCGCACTTCCTGCGGATGTACTGTGCCGGAGTATTCGGAAGAGCCTGTCGCTCCCGGGGAGAGAGGACATGTAAAGATTACTTTCAACCCTTCGGGTCGTCCCGGAAAGTTCAGTAAATCTATCAATGTATATACCAATACCACCCCCGAGCGTACAATATTGCGTATATTGGGTAATGTGGTGCAAGATGCCAATGTACCCGATATGCAGTATGCCTATCGCATTGGCGATGTTGCACTCAAATCGTTACATCTCTCTATGTCGAAGATTGTGAAGGGACGTATAATGGAAGACAGCCTGGAAGTGGTGAATGTGGGTGCTACCCCTCTTGTGCCTCGTGCCGTTAATGTGCCTCGGCATATAGCTGTTGCCTTCACCCCCGATACATTGCTTAAAGGTGAGGTGGGGATGATGCACATAACCTATGACCCCGATGCCGTTGATGATTGGGGGTATCGTCGCGATGAGTTTAACATCGTAGGTACAGCGTCGGATAATACTCTTCTTGAAGATACTCATTATAATACTATCACAGTGTCGGGTGTATTACAGGAGGATTTTGAGGCATATACAGCTGAGCAACTCGAGCAGGCTCCTATATTGGTCGTAGGACGTAAGTCGGTCGACTTTAAGGTCGTAGAAGGGACCAAAAAAGTGCGTCGGGAGGTGTATGTTGTCAATGCCGGATATACCCCCTTGGTAATACACAAGATACGCACCGATGGAGGTGTGATAAATGCTTATGTAAAGAAGAATAAGATAAAACCCGGACAATCGACCACCATGGTAATAGAGATAGACCCGATGCGTGCCCGTTCCAATACGTTGCTGAGCGATATATTTATTGTGAGTAACGACCCGAACAATGCCTCGCAAGCCATTCGCGTTACTGCCGAGTTGAGATAATAGTACTACAACAACGAATATATATTCAATAACACACACTATGGAACATCCCGAAAATGATGATTTGTATGCCGGTCTTACCGTAAACAAAGGTATAGAACAACCGCCCTCGATAAATCCCTACCTCAAGAAACGAGCCCGTCGCAAGCTATACACTGCAGGCGAGTATGTCGAGGGTATTCTCAAAGGCGATCTTTCGCTCTTGAGTCAGGCTGTTACGCTGGTAGAGAGTAATCTGTATGAGCATCGTACATTGGCTCAAGAGGTTATAGAGAAGTGCCTGCCTCACACTTGCAAATCGGTGCGTATAGGTATCACCGGTGTGCCCGGTGCTGGTAAGAGTACATCTATCGATGCCTTTGGCCTTCATGTGTTGAAGAAGCCCGGCAATAAACTTGCAGTGCTTGCCATTGACCCCAGTAGTGAACGTTCAAAAGGAAGTATATTGGGCGACAAGACCCGTATGGAAAAGTTGTCGGTACACCCCGATGCCTTCATTCGTCCCAGTCCTTCGGCCGGTTCGTTGGGTGGCGTGGCTCGTAAAACACGTGAAACGATAGTACTGTGTGAGGCTGCCGGATTTAACAATATCTTTGTCGAGACAGTGGGTGTGGGTCAGAGCGAAACGGCTGTACACTCGATGGTCGATTTCTTCTTACTTATACAATTGGCAGGTACGGACGACGAGCTGCAAGGCATCAAGCGCGGTATTATGGAGATGGCCGACGGTATTGTAATCAACAAGGCCGACGGTAACAACATAGAGCGAGCCAAGTTGGCACAAGCGCAATTCCGCAACGCACTACATCTCTTCCCATTGCCACCATCGGGCTGGTCGCCCAAGGTGCTCACCTATTCGGGCTATTATGAGCTGGGCATCGCTGAGGTGTGGGATATGATATATGAGTATCTCGACTTTGTTCACGAAAACGGATACTTTGAGCATAAGCGTCAGGAGCAGGCCAAATATTGGATGTACGAGACCATTGACGAGAAGTTGCGCAACCACTTCTACAACGATCCAACTATTCGCGAGTTGTTGGACGAAAAGGAGCATCGCATTCTCACCAATATGCAGAGCTCATTCACTGCAGCGCACGACGTACTCGACTACTACTTCAGTCACAAAGGCGAGTAATAGGTCGGAGTATATGTTACCACTTTATGTGCTATAGTAATCGCACGTAACCGATAACAACCAACCACGGTCACATCATACGAGACAGCCGTTGTTGGTTGTTATATTGTTGTTTATCTCTCTTAGATTGCTACTTTATATACCCTGTTGCCGACTTTAATGATATATATACCCGATTGTTGCGGACGATAGGTGCAACTACCTGATTTTTGGTAGAGTTTACAGCCTGAAGTGTTGTAAATCTCTACAAGTTCATTGCTTGGGTTCTCTATTGCAATAGCTCTATCTAATATAGCTATCGAGACATCGTTTCCGGATGTCCCTGCTACACGATTATACTCTTTTTCAAAGACAACGCTCACATAGCAGTCGACTACTATATTGTCTATATGCAACACATTGTTGTTGAGATCGTAAGTTTTTTCGTCATCATTTACAAATATTGCATTTATCTTCCATCCCTCATTAGGCTCAAATGTCAAATCCAATGAGCTGCCCGAGGAAACAGGCAACGCTATGCAACCGCCATCGCCACCAATCAATCGTACCATACATGGCGGCATCGAAAAGTCCAATTTTACAAGGAGGTTTTCCTCTACATTGTCCAAATAGAGTGTATTGTTTTCCAATTTATCCACAAGCTCCACTCCGTTGACAAGCACACTGTGTATCTCTTTGCCACGAGCTGGCAGGATAGAGAGTTCTATATCGACACCTTTTTCAAATACCATCTCACCCGAGTATAGTTGCTTGTTGACATATACCGTTGCGTCGGCGTCATTATAGTCGACATTGAGATTCACCGAATTCTCTTCTATTGCAGTGATTTTTATAAAATTGCTCCAATGCTTGGCTGATTTGTAAGTCTCTACCGCTTCGGCCGGAACTTTTACTTCTAAAGTTAAATATTGCAGATTAGAAAAAGTTGTGGCTGTAATAGCAGGAGGTGTTGCAGCGTGAAGTGTAAACCCTTTTAAATTACTCAAATCAGTCCTTTCAAGATGTGTAATATCCGTTACATACTCGCCTATTTCGATGTTTTCGAGGGTGTTCAATCCGAAGAAAGGCTCATAAGGCAGATTGTAATCATCATCATAAAACGGGTCATATTTCAAGTCTCGACCTATATAAACGTTTTTACATTGGGTTGTACCAAACTGCCCCGTATAGGTATTGTTAACTGTACCACTTATACAGGTGCAATCAAGTACTTTAGGCGAGTCGGAAATTATGATAGTCTCAATGCGTTCATAGGATGTATTCCAAAATCCGGCAGGCTCAATCAACTCAATTGATGGCGGAATTGTTACACTTTTTATACCCCACGTTGAAAAGGCCATAAAATCAATTCTTATTACCGAAAATTCAACATCGCTATAAGTTATTTTCTCAGGAATGACATATACTCCTGAACCTCCCGGTTCGGCATATCCGACTGCAACGGTTCTATCCTCTAACGAGATTATTTCATATCCAAATTCGCCTACCATAAATTCGTAATATTGAGCCATTGCGGTAAATGAAAATATGCTTAATAACGCTAAAAGGAAGTTTTTCATGCTGCATTCAATTTATTGTTAATAATGAAGTCTTTACTTATGCTTCGCAATTTATGAAATAAAAATATTAAAACAAAATATTTATACTGTGTTTTTTGCAACAATTTTCGGTTTTGAGCTTTTTTGTTCTTCGGCTTCTTCGACTATGTAATATTTACTTTTTTTACAGTCGTAGACAATAAAGTAGGTTAAAAGTCGTTTATACCTTAGTTATGAACGTGCGTAGATATATCAGGTATGTGCTTGTGGTGGTGTTGTCCGTCGTAGGTGTATGTGTTGCAATGGCGCAACCCGGAGGTCGTGGTCGCAAGTTGCAAAATCTGCCGTTTGTCGATAACAAACTTGTTCACTTTGGTTTTTCGGTGGGAACACACGTTCAAGACCTTACTTTTACGCACAACGGGTATACAACCCCCGAGGGCGAAACATGGTATATGGAAGTACCCTCTTTTTCACCCGGATTTTGTGTAAATCTTATGGCCGACCTTTATTTGTGTCCGCATCTCAACTTGCGTCTTACACCCGGTATATTCTTTGGTAATAAGGCTGTGAAATTTAGGGACTATAATACGGGCAATATGCAGTCGCAAAATATCAAGTCGAACTATGTGGTGTTGCCTCTTGACTTGAAGTTCAGTGCCAGGCGATGGGATAACATACGTCCCTATATCTCAGCCGGATTAATGGGGACACTCGATGTTGCCAAGGAGGAAAACTCGTTCTTGAAGATGAATAAGTTTGACTGTTATGTTACATTTGCCTTTGGGTGCGACACCTATATGCCATACTTCAAGTTTATCCCCGAAGTCAAATTTTGTATAGGTCTCACCGATGTACTCGACCGTGATAGAGAGTTTCCCGACCCCACGGATATTAAGTATACCGATTCTCTCAAAAAGATGGTATCGAGTATGATTATCCTATCGTTCTATTTTGAGTAGCACGTTTGCAGTGCTCATTTCTTTGTCGTATCTTTACAGCCACAATCTTATAGTTATGGCACAACCTCTGTTTTCTATCATCACTATCACGTACAATGCAGCGACGACGTTGCCCCCGACATTGCGCAGTGTCGAGTCGCAGACCTTTACCAATTACGAGTATATTGTAGTGGATGGTGCATCGAATGACGATACTGTTGCATTGGTTGAGGCTTCAACCCTCAAGGCTCGATTGGTAAGTGAGCCGGATAAGGGCTTGTATGATGCCATGAATAAGGGTTTGAAGATGGCTATGGGGGAGTATCTTATTTTTCTCAATGCAGGCGATGCTTTTCATGCCCCCGATACGTTGCAGTGCATAGCCGATATCATAGGAAATAGTCGTCCCGGTGTGGTGTATGGCGAAACGGCAATAGTCGATGCCGATCGAAATTTTCTCATGATGCGTCGCCTTAAAGCTCCCGAAAAACTCACATGGCGTAGCTTTGCCCATGGTATGTTGGTGTGTCATCAGGCTTTCGTTGCGCGACGCGATATTGCCCCTTTGTATGACTTGCAATATCGTTACTCGGCCGATGTGGATTGGTGTATACGTTGTATGAAGCAGACCGATGAGTTGCTGAATACGCACCTTACACTTATCGACTACTTGAATGAAGGAGAGACGACACGTCATCATCGAGCATCGCTCAAGGAGCGTTTTGCAGTGATGTGTCATCACTACGGAACAATACCTACCGTATTGCGTCACATAGGTTTTGCACTCCGTTATGCAGTGGCTCGTGTGCAGGGTCGTGCGTAGATATATCGCTTATTTTTCTTGAATCTTTCTCACCAATTCTTCAAAAGAATGGAGAGTGGCAGAGGTGTCTTTTTCTTGCCAAAGGATGTGACAGTGACTCTCTATGTGTATAATGATCGGACAAGGAGTGACTGTGTCGAACGATGCTCCATAACCATTGCGGTTGAGCAGATTGATAACCCAATGGAGTAGTGTCTCGTCGTGACACACTACAGTTGCCGATTTGTGGCGATGCACCGTGGGATAGTAGCTGCCATGTAGCGGGTCGAAGTGAATATCGCTGTGAGGGAAAAGGTTGTTGAGGCAACCCGATAGAATGAGGTCTTCGGTAACACCTGTTGTAAGTCCTTTTTCGCGCGATAGCAACCATAGACGGTCGCTCAAGACGAGTGCTTGTTCAATATCATGTGTCGAGAGTAGAATGGCACGATTATGTTCTGT
The DNA here is from genome assembly GCA_017522135.1 of Bacteroidaceae bacterium. GTDB lineage: Bacteria > Bacteroidota > Bacteroidia > Bacteroidales > Barnesiellaceae_A > Barnesiella_A. The sequence goes on along the minus strand of JAFXAB010000046.1, from coordinate 23,839 downwards.
TGCGATACGGTGCAATAGCGACATTATCTCTATGCGACTTACAATATCGAGAAATGCTGTAGGCTCATCGAGCAGTACTATGGGACATTCTTGTGCCAGAGCCTTGGCTATCATAACCTTTTGTCGCTCACCATCCGATAGCGATGCCATATATCGAGTACCTTTGTCGGCAATACCGCATGCCTCAAGAGAGTCTTCAACAACTTGTTTGTCGTGCGAGGTGAGGATACCGAAAAATCCCGTGTGAGGTTGGCGACCCAAAGCCACTACTTCGCGAACAGTGAGTCCGCCGATAGCTGTCTTATCGGTAAGTACCACGCCTATGGTTTGCGATAAGATGTGTCGGCTTATATCTTTGAGAGGCTTGCCATTGATGCACACATCGCCCGCGAGCGAAGGTTGTGCACCCGATAATGTGCGCAATAGGGTCGATTTACCCGCACCGTTAGCACCCAACAAACAGGTAAGTTCGCCGGCATATAGGGCAATATTGAGATCGGTGTGAACTCGTTTGATACCGTCTCCACCGGTGTGGTATCCGATGTCGAGGTGTCGTGCCGATATAACAGCTGCTCTTTTCATCCGTTGAAATAGTTTATTTTCTTCTGGTTCACAATAACATATATAATAACGGGTGCGCCTATCAACGGTGTAACGGCATTGATGGGTATGATACCGTTGCTGCCGGGTATAACACTGAGCATATTGCACAACAATAGTACAATAGCACCGCATAACATAGTCACAGGCAGTAGCGTGTTGTGGTTACTGCTACGCAACAGAAGGCGTGCTATATGGGGCACAGATAGTCCTATAAAGGTGATAGGACCACAGAAGGCCGTAGTAGTTGCTGTGAGTAATCCTGTTGCCAAGAGTAGGAGGTTACGAGTCAAGGATATGTTTACACCCAGATTTTCGGCATATCTTGTCCCCAGAAGCATGGCATTGAGTGGCTTTGATAGCATGAAGGCTATGAGCAATCCGCATAAAGAGGCTATCGAATACCAAGGGAGTTGCTCAAGCGATACGCCACTTAAGTTACCCATGCCCCACATGGTGTAGGCATGAACCTGATTGGCGCTCGCAAAGAAATTGAGCAATGATATGAGCGATGAGGTGAGGTAGCCCACCATCATACCTATAATGAGTAGCATGAGGTTGTTGCGAACGAATGTGGAGAAAAAGAGTATTACAGCCAAGACGGCAATAGCACCCAAGAATGCCCCTAAGATTGTTGCAAAGAATCCTGAAATGCCACTACCTACAACCCATGAGCCACCGGCCAACATGACAATGGCTACGCCCAATGCCGCACCGGTGTCGATACCCAGAATTGAAGGACCGGCCAAAGGGTTGTTGAATGTAGTTTGCAATAGCAAACCTGCTACGGCAAGACTACAACCTGCCAATAATGCTGTTATGGCTTGCGGAATACGTGACTCGATAATGATATATCTCCAGCTCTCTTTGGCACAAGGTTGGCCGGTGAGGGCATTTACCACCTCTTCGGCCGGAATGTCTACCGACCCGACAAAGAGGTTACATACCCACAATATGGCTGTGAGTATGCACAGTACCAAGATGAGTATAGTGCTGTATGATATGTTTCTTTTCTTATTCATCAAAAGGGGTATAATAATAGGGTGTGTATCCCTCAAAAAGTGTAGGGTGGAATATAGCGCCTAAATCTTTTAGTAATCTTTCGGGATGGAACGGAGTCTCTTCGTAGTAGCGCATATAGTGTGTGTTGCAACCGTATATTTGCTTCTGATTGAAGGCTTTAAATCGCGAGTTGGGCGTATATTCTTGCTTCAAGTTGTTGTACGTAAAATTTTGTGGTGCATGGTACTTGATAAGCCAGAAGTCGGCCTCTTGTCCGCGCTCCAGTACATTTTCAAAGGATAGTGCCAGCGACCCGGTATTGTTGTTGTCGCTCCAAGGATATTCGGCTCCGGCATCGTTGAGCAGTTGTGCTATATAGCTCTTTCCTCCCGGGATATACCACACTTGGCCTATGCGACGCTCGGTAATAACGAGTGGTTTATGCTTGGCCGAGTCGACCTTTTGTTTAGTGCTCAGGTAGCTCTCTTTGATGCTCATAAAGAGCGAGTCGGCAAGTTCTTCGCACCCATACAATCGGCCTATAAGTCGCATCCATTCGGCTCTACCCAGAGGGGTGTTTTCCATATAATCGGCACACTCGATGATGGGTATACCGGTCTTTTCAAGACGGTCGTGGCGAACATTCTCAAATGGCGATAGCAGTATGGCATCGGGGTTGAGTTCTATAATCTGTTCGATGTCGGGTGCAGTAGAGTTGCCCGCATCGGCCAATGTGCCTGCCAGAATACGCGCCCGTAGTTCCTCGATATAGTTGTACTCGCTGTCGCATATACCGCCAATGGCATCGAGGCATTGCAATTCGGCCAACAGACTGCAGTGCACAGAAGAAAAGACCAACGAGTTGCGGAGAGGAGTGCGTATGAGTGTACCATCGGGCAGGTGTGTAGGTAGTTGTGATTGTGCATCGACCAACAAATAAGTGTGTAGTAGTGCAGTGGTATCCCAAGGGTTGACAATATCGATACGATAGTAACCATTGCCTTGAGCCATACGGAAGCCTTGTGCATACTCTATGGCAACAGGCTCTTCGTCTGATGTTTTGCTCCCTTGTTGCGAGGCTTTATTGCTACATCCCACACTCCATATTGTGAGAACCATAGCGATGGTATGAAACAACACTCTTTTCATAATACTATTATTATTTGTGGGCGATTACCATGCTGTGACATGAAAACAACTCTGTTTTACCTCATACTTCACATAGCAGTGCCCTTCATGACGCAAGTCGTATAGCACCTCGGCCAGTGTCTCTTTGAGACGATACTCCGGTATGTAGGTTGCGCTGTCGGTGCGGTTGTAGTGAATGTATGATATGTCGAAAGTTGTGCCATATCGGTGTGCCGAGTTCTTGCTTGCATTACTGTTGCGACGACGCAGACGACGTATGCTGTCGTCGGTGCGTAGCAAACTTGTAACAATGATTTGGTATCCATCTACGCCATGCATAGCCAATGAGTCTTGAAAGTTTTTACCAATATTCATCAGCATCCACTTGGCACGAGGGGTGAGATATGGAGCCGAATGAGTGAGGCGTTTGATGGAGTAGTATCTACAACTATCTATCCTTGCCAACTCATAAAATTGGCGACTGTTGGCCTCTTCGAGCGATTGCAAGGGCTCTATGCCATACTTCTGAGCCATGGCAAGATGCACGTTGTTCTTGTCGTTGAATGTGCGACGATACCCTTTTGATAATTTATGGTGTCGACTTACATGCTCTTGCTCCATATTACTCTCATTCAGCAGGCTGTCATTCTCGATATAAAGAATTTCTTCGTCATCGGGATATAGAGTGTTGTCCGGTGCTGAAGTGCATGCCGCCCATAGCAGCATAGATAGAATGATAAGAGTGATAAAAGCAAAGCGTTGCATTAGAGATTATTTTGCAGGGTATCCGATACTTTGAGTCAACATGACAATATTGTTGCCTGTCAATTTCAATTGTTGGCGCAAGAAGTCGCCGTCGAACGATGCGCGTACTACATTGCCAATGTTTTGAGAAGCACAGTAGAGGGCAATGTTTTGAGAGATAGCACCGCAGCATACGGCACTCATCTCGGCATTGACGCTCTGATCTCTGTCGCATACATAGATAATGTTGGCTGCGGCTTTGTCAACAAATGGTTGTTCTCCACACTTCTTCATGATGTCCTTGTTGGAGATGATGTCAAGACGATTGTTTTCGGCATCATACATGAATACACCCTCTTGTGTGCATATATAAAGCGTAATTTCTTGGCGGTCGATAGCCGATGGCGCAGTGCGTTTGTCTTTGCGGTTATATCCCCATCCAGCCCATAGGATATTGGCAATCTCTTGGCGATTGAGTTTCTTGGCAGTGTCATATTCGCGAGTCGATTGGCGATTTTCGAGAGCATACTTCAAGGTGGCAGTATCACTCAATGCCACTTTGGGAAGGTTAATTGTCTGACTCATAGCACCCATAGCCGAGCACAACAATACTATAGCCGATAATAAAATTCTTGTTTTCATAAATATTGATTTTGTTCATTGCAAATATAGTGAAAGGTGAGAGAAGATACAAATCAAACTTGTTTGAATTTGTATTTTCCGAACCGCATCCTATATTATCCAAATATAGTGAAAGATGAGAGAAGATACCGATCAAACTTGTTTGAATTTGTATTATTGCAAATGATAAAAGTTGCATAGTACTTTGAAAATTTGTGTCAAATCTATACCTTTGTAAATATCATAAGTTATAAGGGACTCGTCATGAGTGCGACAAATAAGAATATTCAAAAAGAGGTAAGGTCAATTACCAAGTGTTTGATAAATAGGTGTATAGGTCGATATGAGAGTCGAATTAAGCGATTGGACAATCATCCCGACTTTGCGTGCGACAATCATGTGCGTGACAAAGTTATAGACCCGATTATCATGTATAAGCTACGCAACGATGGTGGCGTGCTGTCGATCAAAGGTCGTGGCGGAAGAGAGTATGAATTTTTGGTAGAGTTCGACCCCTATAATTTGGCTTATGGTATATACTTCGGATGCCGTTGCACACTCAACACCTATACCAAGATAGCCTCTCAGGTAGAGGCTTGTAACGAGGAATGGCAACACATCAGGGAATATGTGATAGAGGCCCTCAACAATACGTTTGTCGACTTGGACTTCTCTGAACGAGAAATTCCCACCGACAATGTGAGTGACCGTACCTATTGGCCCTTTTGGTTTCGATTGGGTGAGGAAGAAGATGTTGAAGAAGTAGCAACCTTGGCAACCAAGATTATAAGGAACACCTATCAGTGGTTCTTCAAACCGGAAAACTACAATCGAATAATGCAAGAACCCATAGAAAAGAAGGTGAAAAGCGGTCGTCCCAAAGATGCAACTGTCAGGGTGAGATATACAATCGATGGCTACAACAGAATAATAGACAAACTTACATCCTCGAAAAAATACTGTGACAATGCCGGCGAAAAGTTCGAGTCGTTTATTCTGCTGTTGGAAAATCATGGTATAATCACCCCGGTACCTATATACGAAAAATGTTGGATGCTCGAATGGTCAATAACCGACTTCTCGCAATTGTACAGTCTGTTTTATAGGAAGATAGCCGTTAATATAGAGCAGCGCAACCGCAAGGATACTATAGAGTGGGCTTATGTTACGCCCATTATCGTGTCGAAGGATATGCGTAGCATAGATTATATCAAGGCCGAGTATAATAAAATAAATGTAGATGGTACAAAACTCACCCAAGAAGATGTAAGAAGTGAAGAGGTTTTCCGTCATATTACATCTATTATAAACACTCTTTTTCCGGACTAATAATTAGACGTCGTTTGTACGCATATCACCACACCATACCTTTGTGACAGATTTCGATGCGAAGTCTGTCGCACTTATACTATAGAAAGAAGATAGGTGCCGATAAACCCAAAAGTGTAAACGTAAAAAATATTTATTATGAGCCGGAACAATTCGAGCGTAGAAAAGGTAGTTGCCGTGGCAGGTACATGTGCAACGATAGGAGGTAGTGCAGCAGCAGCGATAGCCAGCGCAGTGAGTGCCCCGATAACACTCCCTGTTGTATTGGTAGGTGGAATGATAGGTTGCGCCACAGGTGCAATATTATCTTCAAGAAATAAGGATAAGTAAATGAGCCGTTCAACAATCACTTTCAAGGAGAGAGAGGATGCCCTCTTTGTTCGTTGGAAACAGGCATGTCGGCAAAAGGACGGTATTGATCCCGATACCGACTTTGCCTGCGATGGGGTTCTGTACCGAGGCGCATACGAGCAGATAAGTGGCTGTTGGGAACGACAACCGGGCAATGAAACAGAGCTGTGGGATAACGCCACTTGTCGCTTGTTGATATTGACAAAAGATACTACCTGCGCGAGTGAAATGGACGATGTACGAATAGAAACCTCCCGTAAAAATCACACCGGTGGCGAGGTGATTGCCGCAAATACACCCTTTCACCGCAACCTCACCTTGTGGTCTTATGCGTTGCTCAATGCCATGCAAGGTGGCGAAGTGCTCCCATACGACAACACTCCCACATGGGATGAGTTAAGTGCACTCTACGCAACAGCCCCTATTGCACGAGTTAATTGCAAGAAGCAGATAGGGGTATCGACCATAAAAGATGTCGATTTATGGTCGCACATGGATCGATATGCCCACCTCCTACGCGAGCAAATAGCCTTGTATGATGCCGATATTATACTGTGTTGTGGCGGTCATGGCATAATAAAGGATTTTGTAAAACAGCATTATTTGCCCGACCTTCAACGCTTCTCATCCGATGCTTGGGTCTATTATTCACTCTCCACTCGCAAGGTGGTTGTCGATAGTTACCACCCAACTTTTGCCAAGTCGTTTAAAAATATCCAGTTGTACTACGAGCAAATGATGACCGACATGAAAGCCTTCATAGCCGAGCACCCCGAGTATTTACGGCCTACGACTTAAATATCCGACAGCTGTTTCACACAGCTATACTTATAAGCCATAAGAGGCAGAGTCAAAAAATAGCGTTTGTCTCAGCCTCTTTTTTGTATAAAAAACGCAAAAAGCCACATTATTAATCGTTCATTTTGGGTTATTTGTCGTACCTTTATGGCCGATTATTAATTGATACCAATGTAAGCAGTGAGTAGATTGCAAAAATTGCGCCTATTAACGGTAATAGTAATGTTGTTCTCGGTATTGGGGGCAAGGGCCGCATTTCCGGTGCGTGCTCCACACCGAATATCAGAGCCGGACACATTTTGTGTCTCGCTCATTACTTGTGCTCCCGGTCCTGAGGTATATCAGTTGTTTGGTCATTCGGCCTTGCGTGTGCAGCGCAGTGGTATCTATGGTTTCGATCTGGTGTATAATTATGGGGTATTCTCTTTTTCCGATGATTTTGTCATTAAGTTTACCCAAGGACACACCGACTATATGTTGGCTGTGTATGACTTCGATCATTTTATCATAGACTATATTGTGCGAGGCTCCACGGTGTATGAGCAGAAGTTGAACCTGACACAAGAGGAGTGCAAGGAGCTTTTTGACGCCTTGTGTGAGAATGCCGCCTCAGAGAATAGAACCTATCGTTACAATTTTTTATTTGATAACTGTGCTACACGCCCTCGTGACAAGATAGAGGAGATGTTGGCCTCGCATGGCGAGCATATTGAATATACCGATGACGAAAAGCTATATACATTTCGTGAGTTGATACGTCACTACGCAAAGAATTACAGTTGGCTCACCTTTGGAATAGACTTAGCTTTGGGTCGTGATTTGGATAGAACAGCCACATGGCGCGAGCACATGTTTATACCCATGTTGCTGCACAAGGCTTGTGGCAAGGCTACTATTGTAGACAGCGATACCATGAGCGAGAGGCCTTTGGTGAGTAACAGCAGAGAGTTGTATCATAGTGACTATTCGCCTGTAAAACAGCCTACTCCATGGTTTGTGACACCGATGGCGTGTGCAATATATTTTTTCCTTTTTATATTGAGCCTTACCGCGATAGAAATGTATTATCTAAGCGGAAACCGATGGATTGATACCATTTTGGGGATAATAATGTGTATATCGGGACTTATAATATACTTCCTTGTTTTTGCATCCGAGCATCCTGCAACGTCATTCAATATACATGCTTTATGGCTCACGCCTTTTGCCATCATACCGGCCGTGTTGCCCTATATACGCAAGGCCAGACCGGTGGTGTATGGGTATCATATTGTCAATATATTGCTATTGATACTTTTTGTTGTGTTGGTGGCGTGTGGCGTACAGTGTATAGATTGGGCGGTATTGCCATTGATAGGAGTGTCGGCATTGCGTTCGTTTAATTTTATATATCATTACAAAAGACAGAGCTCGGTACTATGAATAAAGTCATTGCCTCTATATTGCTTTCCTTGGCAATTGTTCCTGTTGGTGTTAAAGCTCAGTCGGATGCACCCCGCCTGGTTGTGGGTATAACTGTAGACCAATTGCGTAGCGATTACCTTTATGCCCTGAAACATCTTTTTGGAGAAAAAGGTTTCAATCTCGTTATCCAAGAAGGGGTCGTGTGTGACAATGTGTTGTATGATTTTCCTCATCTCGACCGAGCCGTTTCTGCAGCGGCCATAAGCACCGGAACTATCCCATTCTACAACGGGATAGTGGCAGAAGAGGTTTTCGATACATTCAAGCGCACAGACAGAAGTATACTCTATGACGATCAATTCATGGGTAATGGCACGTCTGATTTTTTCTCGGCTCGCTCGTTGTTGGTCTCTACCTTGAGTGATGAAGTGAAGATTGTGGGTAATGGATTGGGTCGTGTGTACTCTGTTGCTCCCGATGCAGCCACAGCAATTATGTCGGCAGGTCACATAGCCAACAGTGCGTTGTGGATAGATGACAAGAGTGGCCGTTGGGTAACTACCACTTATTATACCGATGCCCCATCGTATGTCTTACATCCCTATTACAAGCATAGTGCGTCGCAGTCTATTGCAACCTTTTCGTGGACACCAATGTATGCCCCCGAACACTATACAGCGTTGCCTTATCAAGTAAAGGATACAAAGTTTATACATTATCTATCGCCCAAAGACCATAATCGCTTTGCAATATTCAAGACGACTCCCATGGTCAATGATGTTATTACCGATGTATCTATTGAACTTATTGACAAGGCCTCTTTGGGCGATCGCGACCAATTGGATATGATAGCTATAGGCTATACCCTTGCGCCTTATACCAATGGTACGGTACAAAAGTATGGTATGGAGTTGCAAGATGCGTATGTGCGATTGGATGCCAATCTGGAACGTCTCTTTAAGGCAATAGATAGCAGTGTGGGGTTGGACAAAGCTGTGGTTTATATCACATCTACCGGTTACTTTGCCGGTGAAGGTCGAGAACCCTCTTTCTATAAAATACAGTCGGGTGAGTTTTATCCCAAGCGAGCTGTATCGCTGCTCAATATGTATATGATGGCACTATACGGAGCCGGCGATTGGGTGACAGGATATAGCCACAATCAGATATATCTCAACCGCGAGTTGATAAAGGATAGAAATATAGAGATAGAAGAGGCACGCGATAAGGCTGCACAATTCTTGATAGATATGGAGGGTGTGCAGGATGTATATACCCAGCACCGCATCTTGTTGCGCAGTACCAGCGAGCATACCGATCGTTTGCGCCGAGGGCTGTCGTCGACACTATCGGGCGATATATTTATAGAACTTGTACCCGGATGGGAGATTGTGTATGAAGACCCGTCAAATACACGCCAATATATCCGCTACAATGCCGTGTCGACACCCTTTATGCTTATGGCTCCCAATGTGTCGGCTCAGAAGATAGAGCATCCTATTGATGTAACATCTATTGCGCCTACTATATCGCGTGTCTTGCGCATACGCGCCCCTAACGGATGTACTACGCGACCGCTCGATATAGTGTATAAATGATATAGTTACACCCTATTGAGTAGCGTATAATGCAATGTTGTTCATCTAATTGTCTATTTTTTAGGCACTGCCGAAAAAAATCACTACTTTTGCATCTGTTTTTGCCGAGAAGTGTTTTCTCGTACTTTTTTTGTTGAAAATTAATACAACCATATATGGGACTTAATGACTTTCTGAAAAAACTGTTCGGTAACAAGTCGCAACGCGACATCAAAGAAGTAGACCCTTATATCAAGAAGATTAAGGCTATCTATCCCGAACTGCAAAAATTGTCGAATGACGAGTTGCGTGCTCGCATCGACGTTGTAAAGCAAAATTTGCAAAATCGCGTAGCCACCGAGCGCGAGCGTATAGCTGCCATCAAAGCCGAGATAGAGAATACCGACTATGACAAACGTGCTCCTATGTGGGCCGAGGTTGACAAGCTCGAGAAAGATGTTCTCAAGAAACTCGAAGAGGGCTTGGATGAGGTACTCCCTGAGGTGTTTGCCGTTGTAAAGGAGACTTCGCGTCGCTTTGCCGAAAACGAAGAGATTGTAGTTACGGCCACTCAATTTGACCGCGACTTGGCTCCCACGCACGACTTTGTTCGCATCGAGGGCGACAAGGCTATCTATCAAAACCATTGGATGGCCGGTGGTAATGAGGTGACATGGAATATGGTACACTACGATGTACAGTTGATAGGTGGTGTGGTGTTGCACAAAGGCAAAATTGCCGAGATGGCAACCGGTGAGGGTAAAACTCTTGTGGCTACCTTGCCTGTCTTCCTCAATGCATTGACCCGCAATGGTGTACACGTGGTTACTGTCAACGATTATCTGTCGAAACGTGACTCGGAGTGGATGGGCCCCTTGTATATGTTCCACGGATTGTCGGTAGATTGTATCGACAAGCACCAACCCAACTCCGAAGCTCGTCGCAAAGCCTATGAGGCCGATATTACCTTTGGTACAAACAACGAGTTTGGTTTCGACTACTTGCGCGACAATATGGCCGGAAATCCTCAAGACCTTGTACAACGTCCTCACAACTATGCGATTGTCGATGAGGTCGACTCGGTACTTATCGACGATGCTCGTACACCGTTGATTATATCAGGCCCCACACCCAAGGGCGAAGACCAAATGTTTGAGGAGTTCTGCCCCAAAGTTGAAGAACTTGTCAAAACACAGCGCACCCTTGTAACACAAATGCTTGCCGAGGCCAAAGAGAAAATTGCCTCGGAAGATAAAAAGACCAAAGAAGAGGGTGCTATATTGTTGTTCCGTTGCTACAAAGGTCTGCCCAAGAACAGCGCATTGATACGCTATCTGAGCGAGCCCGGTATCAAGTCGTTGATGCTCGATACTGAGGCTATCTATATGGAGCAAAACAATCGTCGCATGCACGAGATTACCGACGACTTGTATTTCGTAATCGACGAGAAAAACAATAGTATCGATCTCACCGATAAGGGTATAGATGCTATGACCGGTAAGAGTTCCGACCCCGAATTTTTCGTGCTACCCAATATCAGTGAACAATTGGCACTGCTTGAAAACGAAAATCTCACTCCCGAGGAGCGTCAAACCAAGAAAGACGAATATTTGCAAGACTATGCCATCAAGTCGGAGCGTGTACACACCGTACACCAACTCTTGAAGGCTTACACCCTCTTTGCCCTCAACGACCAGTATGTAGTGATAGACAATAAAGTGAAGATTGTCGATGAGCAGACCGGTCGTATCATGGAGGGTCGTCGCTATTCGGATGGCTTGCACCAAGCTATCGAGGCCAAGGAGCGTGTAAAGGTGGAGGCTGCTACTCAAACTTTTGCCACCATTACCTTGCAAAACTACTTCCGTATGTATAACAAGCTCGCCGGTATGACCGGTACTGCCGAGACTGAGGCAAGCGAGTTCTGGGATATATACAAGCTTGATGTGGTGACTATACCCACTAACAAGCCCATTGCTCGTATCGATATGGACGACCGCGTCTATAAGACCAAGCGTGCCAAGTATAACGCTATTATCGAAGAGATTGTCGAGATGGTAGCACAAGGTCGACCGGTATTGGTGGGTACTACTTCGGTTGAGATATCGGAGTTGTTGAGCCGTATGCTCACACAACGCAAGATACAACACAATGTGTTGAATGCCAAGTTGCACCAAAAAGAGGCAGAAATTGTGGCTCGTGCCGGCGAAAAGGGTGTTGTTACCATTGCTACCAATATGGCCGGTCGTGGTACCGATATCAAGCTCACCCCCGAGGTGCGTGAGGCAGGTGGTCTTGCCATTATAGGTACCGAGCGTCACGAATCGCGTCGTGTCGACCGTCAGTTGCGTGGTCGTTCGGGTCGTCAAGGAGATGTGGGTTCTTCGGTATTCTTCGTTTCGTTTGAAGATACTGTAATGCGCCTCTTTGCTACCGACAACGTTGTGAAGATGCTCGACCGTCTCGGATTTAAAGAGGACGAAATGTTGGAGCACAAGATGGTTACCAACTCAATCGAAAATGCGCAACGTCGCGTTGAAGAGAACAACTTCGGTATCCGTAAACGCTTGCTTGAGTATGACGACGTAATGAACACGCAACGTAGTGTTATCTACTCAAAGCGTCACCATGCCTTGATGGGCGAGCGTATAGGTATGGACATCCTCGATACCTTCCGCGATATGGTTGAGTCGCTTGTCAACGAGTACGATGCAGCGACCGACTACGAGGACTTGTCACTCGAGGTATTCAAAGTATTTGCTATCGAGATGCCTGCCGATGCCAATACCTTCTATGGTATGCGCAAGCCCGAGCGTATCGAGGCTCTTAACAATGCCGTTGTAGAGGCCTTCAAGCGCAAGGGCGACCGTATGGCCGAGATAGCTCACCTCAATATCAAACCCTTTGTTGAGGAGCGTCACTTGCAAGGTCTCATACGTGTGCCCATTACCGACGGTAAGCGCGTATTTGGTATTCCTTGCGACCTGCAAGAAGCATACGATACAGAGTCGCGTAGCGTAGTGAAGAACTTCCAAAAGGCCGTGATGTTGATGACCATCGATGAGGCTTGGAAAGAGCACCTCCGCGAGCTCGACCAATTGCGTCAATCGGTACAAAATGCCTCGTATGAGCAGAAGGACCCCTTGTTGATATACAAACTTGAGTCATTCAAACTCTTTGAAGAGATGCTCAACAATATGAACCGCAAGGTTATTGCCTTGTTGATGCGTGGACAAATATACGTACGCGAGCCTCAAGACATACGTCAGGCAGCACCCGAGCAACGTCGCCCCACACCCCAATACCGTGAGAGCAAAGAGCAATATCCCGGTTCGGGCTCAATGGAGGCAGCACGTCAAGCATCGGCCAACCAAGCTCCGCAACCTCGCACTCCCATTGTTGCAGCTCCCAAGGTAGGTCGCAACGACCCCTGTCCCTGCGGTAGCGGCAAGAAATACAAAAACTGCCACGGAAAAGAGGCATAAAGCCCTTACCTATAAATAGCAACCGGTGGGTATATCTATGCGATATATCCACCGGTTTGTTTTACGAGGTAATGTGTTTGTTATTTGAGAATCTTATATATGATTCCATCTATCACTCCGGAGTTTGAATCATATTCTTTTATAGTCGATTTTATTCTTCTAACTTCATCATTAGCTTCGCGATAGTATTTGCATTCATTGGCATGCCATGCTTCGGGATGTGTGGGTGTGTTACATTTTTTATAAAGCATGCAAATAGAGTTTTCATTAGAGTAATATTTGCACAACGGGCAGAATTTTAGGGATGTGTTTTCTCTTTGAGTTAGTATATATCCATACTTCGCATAATCGTTACTTTGGAGAAAAACACTTTGATAATATTTTGTATAAAAGATACATTCAAAATTTTGGTTAGATTTTTTTTCTAATGCATTATAGCAATTAATATATTGTGCAAATGTTTTCCCGCTCGGATATAGAAAAAACTTTGGTAAGTTACATTTCCAACCCTTAGTAGTATTTTCAGAAAACGTGTTAAATCCATAGAATTGGGCATATCCTTCTTTTTCTTCTACAGGATATTTACTTTCTTCGATACCGGATGATATGAATTTTTCAATATCGGCTTCAGATTTAATAGTCAACTCTATAATTCTATTACCAGAGTTTATCTTTTCTTCTGTCGATTTGTGTTTTACATGAATCTCTATAAAAGTGGGTTGCCTGTCCTTTTTTTCTGAGTGATATAGTAGAAGGTCAGCAATGTAATCGTTATATTTTTTTTCTTCTTCACATGTGTCATAAAATTCTTTAAGATTAAATCGTCCATCGTCTTTATCATAATTTCTATCTATGCATTTTCCCTCGTCATAAATTGGACAATCAATAAATTTAGAGCACCTGTTATAGCGTTGATACTTAATCATAAAAAAATCACTGCGTTCAAAATGCTCCTTAATGAGTCGTTTAGCAAGTTTATGAAGATAGGTTTCGCCGGTACAATTGGGTGTATTGCATTTATGTGCGAAATGCAATACCCTCTTTGTGCCTAATCGAGGTATCAGTTCCTCCCCACACTCTATACAATGGTAGGTATGTTCTTTTCTATTTTCTTGATTTACATCATGTATATATATAACGTTCTGATGCTCATCGAGAGCATAACCATACTTTATATTATTCATATAATTCTATTTTAGAGAGTTGGGGACAATATCAACGTGCGCGTCAAGAATTAATGCTAAACGCGATAGAACTTCTATACCGGTAGAGTATTTACCTTGTTCTATGCGTGATAGATTTGCTGCATCTATACCCGCAAGAGTAGCTAAGTCGCGAGCTTCCATTCTTTTTTCCTCACGTAATTCTTTAATGCGTTTACCAATTCGTATTCGCTCTTTTTCCCTACTACCACCATCTATACCCATAGAAGGCACTGCGTTAAGAACAAAGTCTTTGTAGATTCTATTTACCATAGTCTCTTTATCTTCGTTAAAGTTTCGGTCGAAGATAAATTCAATTAAGTGAAGTAAATAGCTCTTATATTCTTCACTTTCGTACTTTGATAAATTGGAAAAAATAGAAAACTTTTCTCCATCAGGTGTTATAACTTCTATAACCCTTTCGTTAATAACTTTGGCTTTGGACTTAGTCTCTGTAGCCATAAATTTTTTTAGGTTTTTCATTGTTTAATCTTGCGTTTTTAATCTGGTGCACCCCAGTTTTAAATTAAACATGTGCAAATGTAGAAATAATTTTTAAATTGGCAAATATGCCAATTTAAAAATTGTCTAAAAGAATAAATATTGAATGGATTTTTGGCTAATAATTGGGGGTTTATGTTTTACGCATGGGTATAAAAAGAAAGATGAGGCAATTTTGTTTACCTCATCTTCTTTATTAAACCGCTGTTGTTCAGCGAAATTTACGGAAATTTGGTTTAATACTCCTCCTCATTAAAGAAGAAATCCTCTTTGCTGGGGTAGTCGGGCCAGATGTCCTCGATACATTCGTATGTTTCGCCTTCGTCTTCCATTTCTTGGAGATTTTCTATAACTTCAAGGGGTGCACCCGAGCGAATTGCATAGTCGATAAGCTCTTCGCGGGTTGCGGGCCATGGGGCATCTTCGAGTTTCGAAGCCAATTCAAGTGTCCAGTACATTGTGTTATTTTTATGGGTTTTTATTATCAATTTTTTGGTTGCGCAAAAGTAGTACTTTTCATCGCATTTATTGCATGTTTGTTGCAAAAAAGCAATGAAGAAAGGTGGTTTTTTAGTTAAAATAATCAAAAAACAATAGCAATTCTACTTCCTCTGCATATTGTGCTCTACAACCATGGAGCAACGATGCGGTTGGTTTCATTGAGCAGCCATTGCCAATGAGGGTGATTGCGCCACTTCGAGGCTATGGCGTAGTGGCGTTTTTGCTCAAATATATGACCACTTATTGAGCTTGCCGATGCTTGGATAGAGCTATTGGCTCCTTGCGTGGGTGTGCTGATGATGGGCCGGAACAAGCGGTCGGCAAGGGGGTCGAACCATGCGTCCATGTGTATCATGCCGGTGTCGACTACACCGGGGTCGCAAGCATTTACATGTATGCCTTGTGGGGCGAGTTCCTGAGCCAAGTGAGCGGTGAGTAGGGTGGTGGCCAACTTGGAGCGTGAGTAGGCCTTGAAGCGGCCATAGTTCTCGGTGTTGAGGTTGAAGAAGTCGTGGTCGACCTTGCCTATATAGCGTGTGAGCGAGGTGGTGAATGTGATGTGGCCTCCTTGCCTGATTGTGGGAACGAGCAGTCGTGTGAGTAGGTATGTGCCTACAAAGTTTACCCCAACGGTCATTTCAACTCCTTGTTGTGTTGTCTGGTAATGCTTGAGCATGACGCCGGCGTTGTTGATAAGGGTGTCTATCTTGATATCCTCTCGGTGTATATCTTGTGCAAAGCGTGCTACGCTGTCGAGCGATGAGAGGTCGAGCTGCATGATGCGCACCTTGCCGTTGCACTCGTTATTGAATCGGTCGCACAAGGGGCTATCCTTGGCAATGTTACGACAGGCCATAATCACGTTGCAACCCTTGTGGGCAAGTGTGCGTGTGATGGCTTGTCCTATACTGCCTCCTGCTCCGGTTACGATAGTGTAGCTTTCACTCATTTCACAAAGAATTTGCGCCTTATCCACATGCGTAGCGGGGGAGGCAATAGTGTGACAACAACGAGTCCTATATGGTTGATGATGCCGGGCATAATCTGCTTGCGACGAGCGAATGTTGCGCGCAGGGCTTTTCGCACAAGTTTCTCGGGTGTGAGCAGTACTCCAAGGTTTACACCCAGCTTGAGTAAGTTGTCGGGTAGTCCCAGCAGGCGGGTGGCAACACCGCCCGGGCAAATGGTCGATGCGTATACGTTGTGGTCGTATAGTTCCCAATATATCGAGCGTGTAAATACTCTGATATAGGCCTTTGTAGAGGAGTATAGGGCAATGCCAAAGTTGGGTATATGTGCCGATAGTGACGACATGTTGATAATCCAACCGCGACGGCGATTGCACATATCGACCGAGAAGTAGCGACACATCTGTGTGAGGGTGATGACGTGCAGGTTGAGCATTGCCTCGATGCGGGCGGGATCGGTGGCGTTGACATCGCGAAACATGAACATACCGGCGTTGTTTATCAATATATCTATTTCATGGCCTTGCTCATGGCACATGTCGTACAGTTCCTTGGCGGCCTCGGCACGAGCCAAGTCCATGCACACCGATGCTACTGCAATACCATATTTCTGCCTGAGTTCATCGGCAACTACGTGTATTTGTTCCTCATTGCTCACGATGACAAGCGCACAACCCTTCTCGGCCAACTGACGGGCATATTCATAGCCCATGCCCGAGCTGGCTCCGGTAACAAGGGCTTTGAGGGTTGTGAAATCGGGATATTTTACACAGCACATACGATGTTATCCTTTCTTTTTTATCTCTTCAATTTCGCGAAGCAGGCAGGGAGGTAATGAGCCGTCGGGCATGTGACGGTGACATACCATATCGAGCGAGTACATGCGTGCTATGCAATAGTTTACGTGGTCGCAACCACAGCGTTCACGGCCTTCGTCTTTCATGCGGTTGACAAAGTCGGGCTCGTTGATAAGGGCACGACCCATCTGTACAAATTGGAAATTGTTGTTGAGAACATGTTCGATGCCTTCGCGCGAAACGCATCCTCCTACGTATATGAGGGGTAGCTTCAACGCTTCGCGGAACTTGAGCGCGTCTTCGAGGAAGTAACACTCCTTGAATGGCTCGGACTTAATCATGTATTTGCCTATTGCCTTTACACCATACTTGAGCCACCAAGGGTGCATGTAGTGTGTCATAGCCTTCAGGGGCATTGCACCACGCATTACCACCATGGGAGCGCGACTCACAAAGCCTGCACTGAGTACAAGCGCATGTGCGCCCAATCGTTCCAGTTCTTGGGCAATGACGATGGCTTCGGGTATCTCTATGCCACCCTTAAATCCGTCGTACATGTTGGTTTTCACCGTAACGGCGATGTCGGTTCCGGCAGCTTCCATTACCTCACTCATGCACTCACGCATAAAACGCATACGATTGTCGAGTGAGCCTCCATATTCATCATGGCGGTGGTTGGTATATGGTGAGAGGAATTGACTTATGAGGTATCCATGACCGGCATGTATCTCTACAGCATCAAATCCTGCCTCGCGAGCCAGATTGACGGCTTTGCCAAAGTCCTTGGCTATTGCGATGATTTCACGCTTGTTCATGCCGCGTACGATGGTGGGAGAGTATAGGTTAAATCCGGTAGATGCACCGATAGGTATCTGTCCGGCAGTGGATATGTGGGTCATATTGCCACAGTGCCCCAATTGGATAGAGGCTGCAGCACCATGTGAGTGTATCGAGTCGGTAATGCGACGTAGTCCACTTACTATCTCGGGGCGCATCCACAATTGCGACTCAAAGGAGAGTCCGCTACGTGATACTGATGCGTAGGCAAGAGTAGTCATACCTATGCCTCCGGCTGCAACGCTTGTGTGGTAATTGTAGAGTTTCTCGGAGGGAGAATAATGCTCGGCCATACCCTCAAAGGCCGCAGAACGAATGGTGCGGTTGCGGAGGGTGAGTGGCCCTATTTGTGCCGGTGTAAAAAGCACCGAGTGGACATATTTATTGTTTGTTTCCATAATCAATAGATGAAAGGAATGATACGTTTACGTTTCTCGCGGGTAAATTCGTCGCCAAATTCGTCGATATATCGGTTGTATATCTTGTGTGCGCGGGGTGCAAGGTTGGCAAAGGTCCACCATACAAATACAACACCTGCCCACGACCATGTGAGGATGGCAAAACCGGTCCATTCGAGCAGTTCTCCAAAGTAGTTGGCCGACGAAACATATCGGAACATGCCCCCTCGGGGCAGGTAGTGCTTGTTGTCGCCGGGCTTGCGCAGGTTGCGAATGATGTGGTCGCTATGCAAGTTGATGCCCATACCGGCAAAAAATATGATAGTACCTATGATAAACTGTGGTGTTGTAAACCATGAAGCGGTGTAGTAGTCGCTCGGTGAGATGTAGAACAACCAACCACCCTGCATCAGAGCATTGAGGGTGTTGAACAGTACGCCACATAGCATGATGCTGATGGCCATGCGACTCTTGCCCTTGAAAAGGAATGGGAAGATAAATGAGCGTTGGAAATAGTGCAGCTCAAAGATGAGTAACATAGCCAGGCGCACAGGGTCGTTGGTGCGGTCGCTCATAATCCACAGTACCAACATGGTGATAAACACGGGTGCTTCCATGATAATCCATCCCCAGCGGTTTGATATTGATGGACCCCATTTGGGACTGAAGAATACACCATATCCGGCCTTGACGAAGTAGAGTGCGATGAATACCAGCAGGGCTATGGCCGTCATTGTGATGAGAAACCAATTGAAGTAAATATCCATTATCAGAATTATATGTGTGTTGATGTCTTTGTAATAAAGTTTTCAAAAGTACAAAAAAAAATCCACTGATGTGCGCATCGTGGATTGTTTATAAAATTTTTTAAATGTGTTTATGATTTTTGTATCGTTTCATTGCAAACTCTTGCCTATAATAATCTTGGCCTCCTGAGCGTCATTTTGTAATGCGTATTTCAACTCGTCGAGCGAATTAAATCGAGTTTCGGGGCGAAGAAAGGCGATAAATTCAACAGAAACAGTCTGGTCGTATAGGTTGCCCGAGAAATCGAACAGATTGGCCTCTATCGAGATTGTTTCGTCGCCTGAGATGGTGGGACGTTGTCCGATGTTGAGCATGCCTCCATATACGTTACCGTCTTTGAGTGTAGCTCTTATGGCATATACGCCTATGGCGGGTAACAGTTTATGGGGATCGCTGAGGGTGATGTTGGCTGTAGGAAATCCCAATTTGCGACCTATCTTGTGCCCATCGACCACTTGACCTACTATTGTGTAGTTGTAGCCCAACATGGCATTTGCCTTGGCTATGTTATTGGCGTTGAGTGCCCGTCGTATAGCCGATGATGATATAGTGCCCTCATTTATGACAAACGGTTGCGCCTCTACTATCTCTACTCCTATTTCCTTGCCATGTCGGCAGTAATCGGTAAAACCCTCGCTGCGATTGTGCCCGAAGCGGTGGTCGTAGCCTATACATAATACTCTCACATGATAGTAGTCGTGAAGCAGTGATATAAATTCGCGTGCCGACAATCGTGATAGCTCGCTATTGAAGTTGAGCACTATGGCGTTATCGATGCCGGTGTCGGCAAGGTGGGCCATGCGCTCGTTGTAGTCGGTGAGCAGTGGCATGATTGTCTCGGGGTGTAATACCTCTCTCGGATGCGTGGCAAAGGTAACGATACCGCTCTTCATACCTCTTTCGTGTGCAATTTGTTGAACAAACGCTATGAGCGAGCGATGTCCCAAATGCACGCCGTCGAACATGCCTATTGTAGCGACAATAGGATGCTCTATGCTGTGAGGTTGGTTGACTATAATCATAATGAATCTATTGCGACTGCGAAGATACAACAAATGTAGGCAGTGAGGAAAAAAAGTAGGATGAATTTGTAGAGAAAGGTCGAACAAAAAAAGCCCACTCGGCGAGAGTGAGCCTTAAATCCAAGAGATATGATATTAAACAGTCAATATCTGTTCGCCAAGAACATCTGAAATTTTGGCGATGGTTCGGAGTGTAAAGTTATGAGTGCCACCTACCCAGCGTGACACTTCTGCTTCAGTTTTGCCCATTTTTCGAGCAAACTCCTTTTGCGTCATACCTTTCTGTTTAAGAATAGCATCAATTTTGTCGGCTATTGCAAAAGAAAGGTCGACCTCAATCCTCACATCATTGGGGATTTGGGCTACAGCCTCTCTAAACATTGTGGTTGTTTTCATAACTCAAAAGTTTTGTTATCTATACCTTTAATCTCAGTTTCTTCTATTGAGATAGAGCCATCTTTAACAGCTTCTTTTATCAAAGCGTCGAATTTCTGTAAATCTATAACATATCCATTCAGTTCATTGTTCTCATTATATGTTTTAGAATCTTTAATTCCACCATTGCCGATGATTAGAATTTTATCGGATAATCTCAAACAATATAATCTTAATTTCCCTGAACTGATTGGTAAAGCACAAACACCATCGTTGAACTTACCTTCAGGTCTGAAGTAGCGTTCCAATGCACCATTTTCCAAAATCTTTTGTAAAGCCAAAAGAATGATTTGATAATCTCTTTGAAGTCGAGCATTATCCTTGAAATTTGTCATAAATTTGGCAAATTCAGAAAGATTATCATTTTCAAAAAATATTGTGTAAAGACTTGCTATTTCGCTTTGTTCTACGGGTTCTATTGTCGCTTTTTTACTCATAACATACATTGCTTGGTGCAAATATAGTGATAAAATCCGAAAAAAATTAGCATATAAGGTAATTTTGTTTGAAAAGTCGACCGGGTGGATACAGGTAGGATAAAATCGGTACTTATATTATATGTGTCGATATGGATGGGGGATAAAAACTAATAAGGAGTTTCTTCACAGAAACTCCTTATTATTAGGTTTTCAATAGGTATTAATTTTAAGGTAAAAAAGATTGTTTTAGGTTAGTGCCACAAAGATAAGTTCTTTTTCTATGTTAATGCGATAAAAAAATATGTTTTATAATATGTTTTTGGGGTGTTTTGTGTGCTTATGTTATAAAATTCTTTGTAATCTTTTTATAATCAGTTGCTAATGTAACAGTTGAATAGGAGTGGTGTTATTGTGAAATAAAGTTAAAATGTTATATATGGCCCTATTTGAAGATATTTTTTTATGTGCACATATAGTTATTCATCAACAAAAAGGTCTATAAAAAGATTGTTTCCGTCGAATGTTGCGTATGAGAAGTGCTTAATCCAGTCGCCAAGTATCACCATGCGGTTGTTGTGTGTGAGCATAAGGTCGAGAAGGATGTGCCTATGACCGAATATCAAGTATTCTACATCATGCTCTTTGATATACTCCTTGGCAAACTGTACAAGAGGTTCATGCTTTTCGCCACGAAAATGTTCTTCGCCCTTCTTGTCGTTTTTCTTACGGCTCGACGATGACCATTTGTGTGCCAATAGCATGGTGAGGTCGGGATGTATCCACGAGTAGCACCATTGTGCAACCTTGTTGCGAAACACAGATTGTATAAACCTGAAACTCCACTTGCGCTTACCTACATCGTCGCCATGTGCAAGAAAAAACTTGTGCCCGTCTATATCTATTGTCTCGTGTGTGCGGTGTAGGGTTATGCCCAACTCGGCAGGCAGGTAGTCAAATATCCATATATCGTGGTTGCCTGTAAACCAATGTATCTCTACACCACTGTCGCTCAGTTCGGCCAACTTGCCAAAGAAACGAATGTATCCTCGGGGCACGACATGCCGATACTCAAACCAATAGTCGAGGATGTCACCCAATAGAATGAGTCGCTTGGCATCGCTTTTTATGGTATTGAGCCATTCTATAACACGCTGTTCGCTCGATTGTGTGTCCAGATAGCTTGCACCCAGATGCAGGTCGGATATAAAGTATGTTTTGTCTCGTAGGCTCATTTTTATAGAAAACCGAGGTCAAGTTTTGCCTCTTCGCTCATCATATCTTGGTTCCATTCCGGCTCAAATACGAGTTGGATGTCGGCACACTCAATGCCTTCGATACTCTCGACCTTCATGCGTACATCTTCAATAATGAAGTCGGCTGCAGGGCAGTTGGGGGCTGTGAGGGTCATATCTATGTGTGCTGTTGTGCCTTCAATATCTACCTTATATATAAGGCCGAGGTCATATATATTTACAGGTATCTCGGGGTCGAACACTGTTCGCAACATCTTTACAATTTGTTCTTGTAGTTCTATCTCGTTACTCATATTATTGGGTTGTATATTTCCGACAACGAAGGTACGGAATTTTTCTTAAAGCAGGCATGTTTTTTTAAGAAAAAGAAAATATGTGGAATATTGCTTGTGTTTATAATAATTATTTTTACCTTTGTCGAAAATAACTTAACAACAACTTTAAAATTTATGAATATGAAAAGAATTTTAGGAATTATGATGGTGGCTGTTGCCGTATTGACAGCTCCTATGGCTCAAGCAGAGCTTAGATTAGGTGTTAAAGCAGGTGCAAATATTTCAAACTTCACTACACCCGACGATAAACAATTCGATTTTAGCAACGCTTCATTGGCCAACTTTACAGGTGGTTTGACAGTAGAGTGGTTGTTCTTCGGAGGCTTGGGTGTTGATGCAGGTGTAATGTATACAGCCAAAGGTACTGAATATAAAGTAGGTGACGATGTTTTGTCGGATGCTTACGAGAGCCTTATGGGTACTAACTCGGTAATGAAAGCTACTGTACACTACATCGAAGTACCTATCAACCTTAAGTATAAGTTGAAAATAAAAGGTATCGAAGACTTTATTGCTCCTTTCGTTTATGCAGGTCCGAGCTTTGCATTCAAAGTAGGTGAGGATGTTACTTTTGGTGACGACCTCTTTGAGGAGACTGAAGTAAACTTTAACAATGTTGATGTGGCTCTCAATGTAGGTTTTGGTGTAGAAGTTATCAAGCACCTCAATGTAGCCGCTCAATATGGTTGGGGCTTGGGTAAAGTTATGGATTTGGACCTCGATGTATTGGGTCAAAAGGTCGAAGGTCTCGATATGAGAACAGGTGTGTGGACAGTAACTGTTGCTTGGATGTTCTAATCATTAATTAATCTATAAAGAAAACGCTTGGAGCAAAGCTTCAGGCGTTTTTTTATATGTCTGATTCGCGTGTGTTTTTCTTAGCTTTTTCGAGTGCCAAGTTGCAGTAAGTTCATATTGTGATACAAAAAGATTGAGAAAAATTTGCAAATAAAATTATTGTTCGTATATTTGCGAACAATATAAGGTGTAAATGTATGGCAAAAAAGAATTATACACTTAATCAAGAGCAAGTTGCACGCTTTGCAAAGGCTATGGGTCATCCGGCTCGTGTGGCAATACTTCAGTTTCTTGCACAACAGGAGACATGTTATTTTGGAAACATTCACGAGGAGTTACCTATTGCCAAAGCTACCGTATCGCAGCACCTCAAAGAGTTAAAAGAGGCGGGATTGATACAAGGTGAAGTCGAAACTCCAAAGGTCAAATATTGCATCAATCGTGACAATTGGCGATTGGCACAGGAACTGTTCGTGGAGTTCCTCGGGCAATGTGAGTGCAAGAAGGAGAGTTGCTGCGAATAAGTT
>JAFXAB010000045.1 GCA_017522135.1 Bacteroidaceae bacterium | reverse complement strand
ATGGTAACCTTTTCTCCCCATGTGTTTTACGCACGTAAAATATAGGGGGAGTGGCTGTAAGCCGAGGGGGTTGGAGGATGTCACCGTACGTTAAAAATTTCAATTAACCCCTTCCCGCTGCGCGGACTTCCCCTATCTCGCTAACGCTCGCAGGGGCAGAAAAAGAGACCTCGCCTAAAGATTTTTTATAGACAAAAGGACAGAAGATACAAAAGAAATACCCACAAATAACATGTCCTTATGTTCTTATGTCTTAATAAATTACCCTTTTGTCGGGTATGCGGACGCAATGCAATTGCGTGCCCTACGTAAGAGGATATCTCACACCCCTCAACCCGTGCTCCGCACGTATTTTTACCCGCCTAAGATAACGCGAGGCTGCGCCAAAAATTGAGATTTTTTGGCACAGCCTCATCGATATAGGATGCATGTTGTGGCTTACATACCATCTTCGATGTTCCACACAAAGGCACGAAGTCCCAACATGGGTGTTGCTTCGTCCATCTGGCGCAACTGGTCGAGAATGGGTTTCACGCGGTGATCTTCGACTATGGTTATTATTGCCGAGCACATCGATGGCCAGGCGTGACTGCCATAGTGGGGGTCGCCGGTGGTTGTGCCTCGACCTTGCACTTGTTGGAAGTAGGTAAAACCACGACTGTTGTGCTTGTCGAGTGCATCTATAATGCGATGTTGGTATGCTTGATCAAAAGCAATAAATATAGATTTCATACTTTTTTTTGTGTTTATTTGGCATACAATACCGATACTCAAGGGTATAGGTATTGTATGAATTGTTTATTATTTAAGCCCCAGATCTTCTTTGAGTTTGAGGTGCTCGTGGTGTTTCTTACGATTGCCTTTTACCTCAGCCCCTGCTACAGTACAGTAGAGTGTGGGAATGAGCAAGAGAGTAAGTACGGTAGATACAGTGAGACCACCTACAACAGCCCAAGCCATAGGTCGCCACATCTCAGAACCCTCGCCGTAGTTGAGTGCCATAGGCATCATACCAAGGATAGTGGTAAGTGTGGTCATAATAACAGGGCGCAAACGCGACTCACCACCATTGATTACCGCACGACGAATGCTCATACCGCGCTCACGATTCAACGAAATGTAGTCGATGAGTACAATACCATTCTTTACTACGATACCGATGAGCATGATACCTCCCAACATTGACATCATATTGAGTGTACCACCGGTAGCAGCCAATGCTATAATGATACCCGACAATGCAAAGGGTATAGAGAGCATAATAAGGAACGGATACTTGAGCGACTCGAACTGTGCTGCCATTACTACATATACAAGCAGTACGATGAGTACCATGAGCATACTTAAGTCGCCGAAAGACTCTTGTTGGTCTTCATAACTACCGGCAAGGTCGATACTAAATCCGGCAGGCATGTGCATGTCGTCAATTACTTTTGTAGCTTCGGCAACCACCTCACTCATGGGAGCTCCCGACACGATAGCTGTCACAGTGTTGATACGTGAACGGTCTTTACGCTCGATGGTGGGAGGATTGAAACGTTCTACAACCTTACCTACATCTTTGATGCGCACAGCTTTTCCTTGATTGTTGTATACAAGGATGTTTTCGATGTCGGCAATAGATGTGCGGAACTCGGGGGCATATACAACACGGATGTCGTACTCATCACCATCCTCGCGATAGAGCGATGCTGTAGAACCGTTGATGCGATTGCGCAAGTACATGGCGGCTGTAGAGAGGTTGAGACCATAGAGAGCCAATTTCTCGCGGTCAAACTCTACTTGGTATTCGGGCTGGTATTCACCACGGCTTATACGCACCTCGGTACAACCCTTTATGCCGCGAAGTTGGTTGCTCAGATAGTTGGCAATGGTATCGCTACTTGTAAAGTCATAACCATATATTTCAAAATCGACGGTCGATTGACCACCCATACCACCGCCGCCACCACCGAGGTTTACTTGGGCTTTTTTCAACTCGGGGTAGTTCTCGGCAAGGTCTTTACGCATGAGGTCGCAAATCTCAATCAAACCACGCTCGCGCTCATCGGGTGAGCAAAGACGTATATTGAAGCTTGCCACATACGAACCGTTGGTGTTGAGCGATGCAAAGGTATTGTCGGTATCGGCTTGACCTACGGTGAAGCTTAATTTTGTAATTTCGGGGAAGAGTTCTCGCCAACGCTTGTTGATGTCCAACGCAAGCTCACGAGTAAGCTCGGTGCGAGTACCGATAGGCATCTCCAATACTGCGCTGACACGCGAGTTGTCCGATACAGGCATAAACTCACTACCGATAAACTTAGCCAATGAAACACTACCCACAAAGAACAACACACAAATAGTAATCATCGACTTACGGTGACTTGTAGCCCATGCAAGCAAGCGACCATAGAAGCGGTCGAACGCATCGAGACCTCGGGTAACAGGCTCATACATACGCAAGAACAATTTGTTGCGACGCTTGTGCAAACGTAACATTTGCGAGCACAACATAGGTGTGAGTGAGAGTGCAATGGTAGTAGACACAACCATGATGATAGTTACCATCCAACCCAACTCCTTGAAGAGCACACCTGTCATACCCTCAATCATTGTCAAGGGGAAGAACACACAGATAAGTGTAAGGGTCGAGGCAACAACCGATATGGCCACCTCATTGGTACCGTGTACGGCAGCTTGCTTGGGATCACTACCACGCTCGATGTGTGTTGTTACGTTCTCCAATACCACAATGGCATCGTCCACAACCATACCGATGGCAATGGTAAGTGCCGAGAGTGAAATAATATTGAGCGAACTATCGGCAATGAGCAGATAGATAAATGCGGCAATAAGTGAAAGAGGAATGGTGATAACAACAATCATTGTAGCACGCCAACGACCAAGGAAGATAAATACTACCAAGGTAACGAAAACGATAGCCAAGATAATTGTCTCGAACAAGCTATTGATTGTATTGCGGATGTTGTCGGAAGTGTCGACAATCAAGCCGAGTTTTACATCCTTCGGAAGGTTCTTTTGCAAGTCGGGCAAAGCAGCCTTTACTGCATCAGAAATTTGTACCGAGTTGGCACCCGATTGTTTTTGGATAACAATCATAGCACCTTGCACACCATCGTTGTAAGCCTCTTGCAGACGCTCCTCGATAGAGTCGTGAACGGTAGCTACGTCTTTCAGATATACTGTCTGGCCATTGAAGTGACCTACTACAAGGTTGTTCATTTGAGATGCATCGGAGAACTCACCTTCCACACGCAAGGCATAAGTATCAGAACCTATATCGAACGAGCCACCGGGCATGTTCATGTTCTCGGCACTGATAATGCCCGATATAGCTTCGATTGTGAGGTTATATGCCTCCAATTTATTGGGGTCGACATATACTTGAATTTGGCGTTTGGGAGCACCCGAGATAGATACCGAACCCACACCATTGACACGAGCCAAGGGAGTAGCTACCGCATCGTCAAGAATCTTGTAGAGGGCATTCATACTCTCTTCAGCCTGTACCGAGAGGATAAGAATAGGCATCATATCGGTACTAAACTTGAAGATGATAGGATTTTCGGCCGCATCGGGCAATGCAGATTCTACCATATCGAGCTTATCGCGTACATCATTGGTAAGCACATCTATATCATTACCATACTCAAATTCGAGTGTAATCAAAGATATATTTTCACGAGACTGAGATGTCATGTGCTTAAGGTCTTCAACAGCATTGAGGGCATTCTCAAGGGGACGAGTAAGGTTAGTCTCAATATCCTCGGCACTTGCACCCGGATATGCAGTCATCACCATGATGGTGTTGGTTTCGATATCGGGATAGAGGTCTATAGGCAACTTCGTCAAAGAGAAGAGTCCCAATATAGCAATGGCAACAAATACCAAAGCTGTCATAATCGGTCGTTTGACCGCACCTTCATATAGACTCATAGTTTATACTTTTTATTGTCAGTGTATAGAAGTTATCGTACACTTGTACATTTATTCAACTATATTTACTTTTACACCATCGCTTAGGCGTGATTGACCGGCAACAACAACCGGGGTGTTGTGATCGAGGCCCGACAACACTTCATAAATATTGTCGATATGACGACCCAACTCTATCTTGACATAAGATACTGTACCATCGTTGTTGTATACATAGACAAAGCGATCGCCCGAGCCGGCACGCTTAACAACAGCACGATCGGGAACTACGACACGGTCTTTAGCACCAAAGTCTATTGTGGCACGAGCAAACATACCCGGACGTATGCGATTGTTGCTGTTGGGTATCTCTACTTCTACACCAAAGGTACGTGTCATAGGATCGATAGTGGGATAAACGAGCGATACCTTGCCTTTGAACAACTCGTCGCCAAATACATCGAATGTAATATCGATAGGCATGCCTACCTTTACCTTGGTAAACTCAGTCTCCGAAACATTGATGACAATTTTCACAGGGTTTATTTGCATAACAGTGAGAATAGGACCTTGAGCCATATCGCCATTGTCAAAGTTACGGGCGGTTACAACACCGTTCACGGGGCTGAGCAGCTTGGTATTCTCAAGCAAATTGTTATATGCGGTCTTGGCAGCCTCAAATTGAGTAGTAACTTGGTCCAATTGTTGTTGCGAAGCACCTCCTACAGCAACAAGTTCTTTGGCACGGTTATATTCGAGTTCTATATTATCAAGTTGCACTTTTTGTTGCATGATGTTAGAGGCATCAAGTTCAACAAGCAACTGACCTTTCTTTACATAGTCGCCCACTTCTACAAATATTTCACGAATACGGCTGGGCATCGATGAGCTGATAGAGTTACGCTTGTCGGGTTGAACTGTTGCTGTATAAGTCATTGTTTGCGGTACACTTTGTACAGTTGCTGTTTCAACTTTTACCGACTCTACTTTCTCAGCCACAGTGGTTTGCTCGGCTTTCTTGCCCGAACAAGCTATGAGCATACTCATGCTCACTGCTGCAATGAAGAAAAGATTAATCTTTTTCATAACTTGTTTTTTGTCTTATTTGTTTTTTTACTTATTATTCTCTTGAGGTTCATATTTGCTTATGTCGGTAGTACCCAACAACTTTTTCACATCGCTCACTCCGGCAAGGTAGTCATATATAGCTTGCGAGTAGGCAAGACGAGCACGAGTAAGTGCCAGTTCGGCATCGTTCAATGTCACAAATGTAGCCGAACCTATCTCGAAGCTCTTCTGCATGATGTTGTATGCTTTCTCGGCTTGTTGTACGCCCAACTTGTTAGAGTCTATCTGCTTTATAGACTTGGTGATAGCATCGAGTTGAGCCTCAACTTGCATATTGAGTGCACGCTCGAGGTTGTCGCGTTGGAAGCCCATTTGAGCTACAGTAGCCTCGGCTTGTTTTACCTTATAGTAACGAGAGCCACCCGAGAAGATGGGAATATTGAGTGCTACAGCCACTGTCGAATAGGGATTGAAACGGAAATTGTCAAACATTCCGCCATCGCTCATTGATATCCAGTTGTAGTTAAATTGTGCAGCCAATGTGGGGATATAGGCAAACTTTTGCAACGTAGCAGTCTTTTGCAACATCTTGGTTTGCAAGTCCAACTGACGCAAGTCGGTATTATTGTCGAGTGAGCGGTCGATACTCATGGTTACATGATACATATCTTGCTCGTAGTTGTCCAACTTGTCATTAATAACTATCACTATATCAACATCGATACCCATCAATACCTTGAGTTGAAGTTTTGACAACTTCACGGCATTCTCTGCTTGAAGCAATGTAGGTTCAATGTTGCGCACAGCTACTTCCGAGCGCAATACATCGTACTCCGAAGCTGTACCTTGCTTGTATTGGTTGGCATAAGTTTCGGCATTCAGCTTGGCATTGTCATACTGGCTGCGCAACACAGCATAAGAGTCTTGACAGAGCAACACATTGTAGTAAGCCTTTTGGACTTCATTAATGAGAGAGAGACGCGAAGAACGTGCAGCCTCCATGGCATTTTGTACATCAATGGCTGTAATTTCGACACTCTTCCACAATTGAGGAGCAATAATGGGAAGGCTGGCCGAGAAACCCATCGAATAGGTATTGTCGAGACCAACCTCAAAGCCCTCATTAGAAGTATCTTCCGTTTCGCCTGAGCCATCTCCTCCGGGGAAAGGAACACCCATTGCTTCGTACAGAGGGCCTAAGTATTCGCCCATCATTGCACCCATATCAAATGCTTTGCCCGACATGAACATGCGTTGTTTTTTGATAGCACGCTGATACGAAGCCGATGCATCGATCTTGGGCAACAAGCCGGCAATGGTTTCACGCTTTGAATAATCTTTCTTTTGTACCTCTATATCGGCAACCTGAATTGTCGGACTCTCACTCAATGCGATAGTCAATGCTTTATCCATATCAAGATAGAGCACCGAGTCGGCATTTGAGGTCATTTGAGCAGAGGTGGTCATCACCGTTGTCAAAACCAGCACTGTGGCTATAGACAAGCTAAATCTCTTTTTCATACCTTTTATTTTGTTATATTGTTTGTGTTATCTGTTCATAATTCTTGTCGAGCACCTTGCGTCCTTTATCTGTAACAATTCCATAAAGGAAAATCTTGGTATATACCGCCAATATTTCGCCATAATTCCACTCATCGGCAGGATAATTTTTTATTTTACCAAACAACATCATCTGTTGATTGTGTAAAGAGGTGGCAATATCAAGATTGAGGTCGGGACGGATAAGTCCCTCCTCTACCCCTTTACTGAGTATATCACGGATGTACTGAAACTGTTTTTCGCGATACTTATCGGCCTCCTCACTTACCTTTGAGCGCATGTGCTCAACATCAAGTTGAAAGGAACGGCTTGTGCGATTGATATAATAGATAATACGGCTATAGCATAGTACCAATTTCTCAATCGTATTATGATTACTGCTGAATATATGACATATTTCATTCTCTTGAGCCTTGCGGTCACGTTGCATACACTCTACTATGAGCTCCTCCTTGTTCTTGAAGTTCTCATAGAGCGTACGCTTTGACATACTCAGCTCCGAGGCTATGAAATCCATTGTTATAGAGCGTATTCCATAGCGATAAAATAGTGTTTGAGCCTTACCGATAATATATTCTCGTGTTTCTTCCGACATCTAAATATTATTTAGGAGCGACAAAAGTACACAAAACTTTAGAAACGTGAAAAGTTTTCATGTTTTATTTACTTTCATTTTCTAAATAAACGTGAATATACACAGCCGGCACAAGATGTGCCGAAAATTAAGGCCAAACAAAAAGAGTGTGCCTCACATCTCTATATTGCACCGGGAGTCTCTATTTCTATATACCCAACACCTCGACAATCATCTTTGCATAATATTCACTCTTTCTCTGTTTTATTTTATATTCACCCACTTCATAGTGTGAAAAAGGAGCATCAAGCAGGAAATATAAATAGAATTTATTAAATTTGCCGATTATATATATTTATATGTATATACAACAATATCAAATACACTAAAAACACAAATCTATGAACAACAAATCATTCTTAATTATGGGAGCAATTCTGGCTACAGCTTGTTCGTCGGGCGATAAAATCGCTTATCCCGAGACTGAACGTACCGCTGTATGCGACACCCTTTGGGGCGTTCCTGTTGCCGACCCTTACCGTTGGTTGGAAAACGACACTTCTGAGGCTACTGCTCGTTGGGTAGAGGCTCAAAACAAGGTTACACACAAGTACTTGGAGGCTATCCCCTTCCGCGACCAACTGCGCGACCGCCTCAAAGAACTTACAAGCTATGCCGTTGAGACCATGCCTGTTAAGAAAAACGGCAAATATTACTTCTATCGCAACGATGGCAAGCAA
Organism: Bacteroidaceae bacterium; assembly: GCA_017522135.1. GTDB lineage: Bacteria > Bacteroidota > Bacteroidia > Bacteroidales > Barnesiellaceae_A > Barnesiella_A. The sequence continues at coordinate 52,498 of JAFXAB010000045.1, read as the reverse complement.
AATCAAAGTGTACTCTACGAGAAAGCCACACTCGATGCCGAGCCTCGCCTCATCCTCGACCCCAACACCTTAAGCGAAGATGGTACTGTAGCTCTTTCATCGGTTGAGATTTCGCCCGATGGTAAATACTTGGCTTATGCCATCTCACGTAGCGGTTCGGACTGGAACGAGATTTATGTAATGGACCTCAACACACTGCAACTCCTTCCCGACCACGTACAATGGATCAAGTTCTCGCCTATCGCATGGCATAAAGATGGATTTTATTATAGTGCCTTCAAACCTGAGAAAGGCAAAGAACTATCGGCCATGAACGAATATCACACAGTATACTATCACAAATTGGGCTCGGATACCGAGAACGACAAGAAAGTATATTGCAACAACGAGCACTCAAGAAGATATGTGAGAGCAACCGTATCGGACGACAAGAACTATCTCATCATTGAAGAGAGTGCCGGCACAGCCGGTGTTGCCCTTTATATTCAAGACCTCACTCGCGACAATGCACCTATCAAACGCATTATCGAGGGTTACGACTACGAATATAGCGTATTGGGCATGCACGATGGTCGCTTCTTGGTATATACCAACGACAATGCTCCGCGCTATCGCCTCATTTCGATTGATCCTCGCAATGCACAACGTAGCAATTGGAAAGAGATTATTGCCGAGCAACCCTACGTGCTGAGCAATATCGAATTGGCCAACGACCGTATTCTTGCCGTATATGATATTGATGTTATGAACCATCTCTTCTGCTACAACATGCAAGGCGATAAACTCTATGAAGTAGAGCTTCCGGGACAAGGCTCATTGCAGGGCATCAGTGCCAACGACGACACAAATGAGGCTTTCTATACCTACACATCTTTTATTATGCCTCGCACAGTATACCGCTTAGATATTGAGAAGAATGTATCTGAGAAGTACTATGCTCCGGAGATAGATTTCAACAGCGATGAGTACGACAGCTATCAAGTATTCTTCGCCAGCAAGGATGGCACTCGTGTACCCATGACTATCACTCACCGCAAAGGTATCGATAAAAATGGGCAAAATCCCACCCTGTTATACGGTTATGGAGGTTTTTCCAACTCACTTTTTGCACGCTTCATTGACAACATGATACCCTTCCTGGAGCAAGGCGGTATTTATGTCGATGTAAACCTGCGTGGCGGAAACGAATATGGCGAAGAGTGGCACGTTGCAGGAACAAAGATGCAAAAGCAGAACGTATTTGACGACTTTATCAGTGCTGCCGAATATCTCATTGCCGAAGGCTATACATCACCAGCCAAATTGGCTATCAATGGAGGATCAAACGGTGGCTTATTGGTAGGTGCCTGTATGACACAACGTCCCGAGCTCTTTGCTGTTGCTATACCTCAAGTTGGTGTGCTCGATATGCTGCGCTACCACAAGTTTACCATTGGTTGGGGATGGGCCGGTGACTACGGTACTGCCGATGATAGCGAAGAGATGTTCCGTTACTTGCTGGGCTACTCTCCCTTGCACACACTCAAGGAAGGTGTTACCTACCCTGCCACAATTGTAACTACAGCCGACCACGACGACCGTGTGGTTCCTGCACACTCTTTCAAATTTGCTGCACAATTGCAACATTGCGACAGCGGTGTCAACCCCACACTTATCCTCATCGACTCTAAGGCCGGTCATGGAGCCGGGCGTCCTCGTCACAAAATCATTGAAGAGAAAACCAATGTTTACTCTTTCATGATGTACAACTTAGGTATGAATCCCAAGTTCTGATAACATAATCTAACCTTATAAAATAAGTGCCGGCAAGTTCATTTTGCCGGCACTTATTTTATGGTTTGTTGTGTATTTATTGTTTGCTCAGTTCAAATCCTATGAGCACACCATCATAACTGTCTACCAATTCAAATATGGTGTTGAGTGTTGTAACACCCAGTGCATTTACCACCGAACGGAACATATCGATAAACTTGTCAGCCTCAAAAAGTATCACCATCTTGCTACCAACAACCTCAAAGTATGCAGGTGTACTTGCAATAGCTACTGTACCAAGCTTTACAAACTCAAGTGTAAAGTACCCGCTATTCTCGGCCTTAGTTGCCTCACCGGGCAATGGCAACTTGCCATAAGTCATAATATACTCACCATCATTTTCAAACTTGAAACTAAACTTCTCGGCACTGAAACCAAGTTTTGTATAAGTAGGTGCCAACTCCTTTGAAATTTGCGATGCGGCTATATCTCCACCGGCCGATTTTAGAAAATCTTCCGATTTAAATTTACATGCCGGGGCTTCATAAACCCATGTACCCTCCAATTTCTCTACTGTCAGTTCGGTGTTTGAGGCTATTACATTGCCCAATATATCGCCTATGACCGACATGGCATCATTGCCACTCGACTTACCACTTGTTTGCGAGCCTCCGGAGAGTGCGTTGAAAAGGTCGCCCAAGCCCGATGTGCTGCCACCTTGGGTGGTTGTTGTCTCTTTCTCGGTCTTGTTTTTATCTTCGCTTGTGGTAGATGTACCATTCTTTGTTGAGCCTCCGGAGAGTGCGTTGAAAAGGTCACCCAAGCCCGATGTGCTGCCACCTTGGGTGGTTGTTGTCTCTTTCTCGGTCTTACTTTTATCTTCGCTTGTGGTAGTCTGTTCTTTCTTACCACCACCCAATAGCTTACCCCAATCCGATAACGACTGAGCCTCCGCGATGTTTGTAGCTCCTATTGCTACACACACCGACAATGTTAAGTTTGTCAATAATTGTTTCATAGTAGAGTATCTTGTTTTTGATATTTTCTGTTGCAAACATAATGAAAATTTATGATTCTGCGAGGGGTGTTCTCTCTATTCATAGTGTCATTTTACAAAAAATCAGGCCTGATAGAAAAAAAATACCACCTTTATGAGAACTTTTTACTACTTCGCTGGTTATATTATCGAGAAGCGCAATAGTGCATGGGTCACAATCTCAATCGGGTTTTGGAGGAGCAGCCGATTGTAATGGGCTATAACACTCGCGTTTCTCTTCAATAAACGATACCCCGAGCCATATTCGACCCGGGGTATCTCTATATAATTATGTATGCAACACACTACGACGACAACACATCCTCAAATATATCCATCATCTGCGGTATAATATTCTCGGCCGAGTATTTCGATATATTTTCTTGAGCTGTTGTACCTATGCTCTTTCGCACCTCGGGATGCTCGTACAGATATACAAGCTTGCTTACAAAATCGGCAGTATCATCAAGCGTATATAGCAATCCGTTTTTGCCATCTTCTATAAGGTCTCTATGGCCTCTCACCCTGCTGGCCAATACAGGTAGTCCCACACACATCTCTTCAACCAATCCAAGACCAAGACCTTCGCTCACACTCGGCGACACTCCCACTTGTACTATTTGTAAATAGTCCGAAATTTTACTATGAAACCCTGCAAAAATCACCGACTTTTCCAACCCAAGTTTACACGAAAGATTTCGACAAGCTACCATCTCCTTTCCATCACCCAACAACAAAAACTTACATCGAGGTATATGCTTTTGCAACTCGGTAAGGGCTTTTATCAGGAATTTATGATTTTTATCGCGAGTATATCTCGCTATATACAGGCACACAAAGTCATCCTCGCGCAAGTTATATTGCGCTCTCAATTTATTCTGTCTTTTCTTATGACTCACACCCACATGATTTACATCATATCCCACACCGTGCAAATAGTACTGATGCGATATCTCAGTCAACAACTTGCTCGCATTGCGTCTATCTTCCTCGTTGATGGTGATGATGGCATCGGTGTAACGTGCCAGCCATTTCTCGGCCGTATAGTACAATAACCAGTTGAGTATGGGTGCTCCTTCATAAAAATGAAATCCATGCGCCATATAGATAACCTTACTTCCTTTGCGACGTGCTTTGCAAGAGGCCAAGCGCGCTATCATAGCTCCTATGGGCGTGTGACAATTGATGATGTCGTAGTCTTCTCTCTCAAGATGCTGTGAGAGTCTCTTTATGGCAACTATATTCGACGGATGAAAAGGAGTCCTCTTTACAGGTATATCTATTTGCTTATTGACATAGGGCAACGACGTTCCATCATTGTCCGATGCAACATCTACTATCCATCCGCTTCTCACCATATAGTCTATATGGGGTATGAGAAACGAACGAACAAATTGGTACGACGATGTTACTATCAGTATCTTTTTCATTTTATAAGCAACGATATGCGAAGGTAGTAATAATATCGCAATATAACAAATAAAAGAATCTTGTTAAAGTGGCAGAAATATTTCCACCATCATACAACTCTCTATCTTACAGTATTATAGAAGGGTTTGCACCCACAAGCAGTGCTACAGAAAGCAATATTGTATAGGATATGACAAATACATACGCTATTCTCCTCTGTCGCCTGTTGTAGGAGCGAACTTGCACCAATACATAGGCTCCCATAATTGTCAAGAGAGGTGTAAAACAAAAAGCATAACGCGACACCACACCACCTGTTATCAATGCCGGCACACAATATGCCATGCCCGATACGAGAGCCATCAGCGATAGCTTCACATCACAATCCCTGCGCCACCAATGCAACAAATAAAACAGCAACATAGGTATTGCCGCCATATACCACATCCAACTCATGCGATGATAGCTTGTAGATATTGGTATGCCCAACACATCCGACACCGACTCAAACGGAAAGGGTATCATAAACTGCACGGCTGTGGTTATGGGCAAGATGAGCAATTTCCCTATCAATGTATACGAGTCGTAGTCACCCAACAGCTTGTGAAGCGGTGTTTGACTATCGCCATACGAGAAACTCTCATGAGCACCACTCACGATATAGCCTGCTATATAGTCGCCATTGCCCCACCAACTGTTCTGCACCCCTATATACAATGCAACCAACATCATACCCAATACCATGCACATAGGTACTATATCGCTTCTTTTCATGCCATGCAACCACGCAATCGCCATGAACAAGAGCAGTACATATATATATGTAGGACGACTCATAGACAACAGCAACAATCCCACGATATACATCAATATATATATGCCCACTTTATGACGTTGCTTGATGGCATACAAGGCATTGATACACATCAACATAGATACAACAACAAACGGTTCCTTCGACAATACGGTAGCATTGGCCATCACTCCCGGTATCATTGCCATAAGCATCATGGCATATCCTGCCATACGGGTTGTATAATATGTTCTTCCAACAACCAACACAACACAGTGCCCTACCAGCAACATGGCCACGAGCAACATAAATATATTTATCATTATAGGAAAAGCAATATCCTCTATGCCCAACGATATCCAGCATGAGAGAAAAACCGAATATCCCATATATGGCACTATGGGCGAATGTACACTCAACGTATCGTATGCAAGGTCGTGAGCCAAACGGTGAAACGAATAGGCATCATACAACAACATGGGCGATTGGACACTACCCAACGCTATAGTAGACTGCCACAAATTGAGTATAAAAAAAACTGCCATCATCACATACGATACACTCAAGGAGATCCCCCCGATAGCCGTATAATAATCTGATTTATAATACACTATATATGGTATCAAATACACCGCAAGCAACATGGGAAGTATCGTCAGAGCTCGTCCTACGGGCAACAAGCATAGCAATACGGTGGCAACAATCACCATCGAAAGAATCACATCCGATATACCTATTCTAAGTAAGGTTTTCATCACTCTATATTGATATTGCACTTTTTCAAGCTTTATGCCCCGGCCTACGGCACTTAAATTATATTGGCGACAAAGTTAACACTTTTTTATGAATAGACAACATATCGCCAATTTCGCGCTTGTGATATATCACAAGCAATATCTCACGCTCACACAACACATTTTCACACACATGCACAGCATGCTTTTTAAATATAATTTATCAAACCAATCAAAAATTTTTTCTATATTTGCCGGACATTTATACAACATAATTTATATTATAAGAAACGGATTTGAACGTTGTTTTAAAGGATACTTTACACATAAGTAAACTTGAATATACTATTATAAATTTAATTAAAAATGAGAAAGAATTTCGGAATTATTTTATTCGCCGGATTGCTATCTCTATTTGCCTCATGTAACAATGAGTCAGACCGTCCGACTTTCGGCAAAGGTAGTTTTAACGTTACGTTGTCTACCAACGCCGAGGTTGTACCTGTATTGAGAAGCACCGCTGGAACGCAAGACGATGTTCCGAGTGTCGAAGATTTCCAATTGACACTTAGTAGTGAAGATGGCCAGTTCAGCCAAAAATGGAGCAGTATCAACAGTATCAATCCCGATGATACTTACGATATTGGCAACTATGTTCTTAAAGCCGAGTATGGCTCACTCGAAGAAGAGGGTTTCTTGAAGCCCTACTATGTAGGTGAAACAGCATTTACTATTCGCGACCATGAGACTACCGATGTCAAAGTGATGTGCGCTCTGGGTCATGTAAAATTCACTCTCAATTACACCGAAGCCTTTAAAAAATATTTCTCGGACTATGAGGCTACTGTGCGCTCATCGGCCGGCAAAGAGGTTATCATAACCAAGAGAGAGACTCGCGATGCGTATTTGCGTCCCGGTAACATCTCGTTGGAACTTCAACTCACCAAGCCGAATGGTGTTTCGGCAACATTCCGCCCCGAAATCATCAAAGAGGCTAAGGCTCGCGAACACTATATCGTAACGTTGGATGTTTCGGATAAAGTGGGCGATGTGTTATTGAGTATAACATTTGGTGATATTGAGAGCAGTGAGCGCATTTTAATCAACGTATCGGATGAGGCTATGACTGCCCCTGCCCCTTATATCGTATTGGATGGTGTGCAAGAAGATGGCAATATCGAAATTCAAGAGTGTGCCTCTCCCGAGAATGGTGTATTGAGTGCAACGATTACTGCTCGCGGTGGCTTGAAAAGCTGTACTTTGACTACACAATCTACTCACCTTCAATCATTAGGCTTCCCCACAAGCGTCGAACTCACCTCGCTCACTGCCGACCAAGTTCGATTGTTCGAGACCTATGGTCTTGAGATGAGAGGCTTTGGTGAGAATCGCGACGAAATGGCTGTAGTCAATTTTGCCACACTCACACCCTCATTGCTCATATCGGAGGATGGTAGTAACCAACACACTTTCACATTGACAGCTACCGACCTCAACGACAAGGTGTGTGACCCTGTTTCATTCACTATTACCAACACACCGTTGTCACTGACCATGGGTGAAGTTGCCAAGGTGATGATGGGCAGCACGAGCTTGGATATACCTGTAACATTCGACGGTAGCGACGCATCAAAATTGCAAGTCATGCGCAAGGTAGGCAATTCGGCTCAAGGTGTTGCTACTACCATCAAGTCTAACGAAGGTAACAACTATGTATTGACTGCCGACTTTGATGTTGAGAACAAGTCGCAAGAGGTGTTTGTCACTTTCGGTGGTATCAAAAACACTGCATCGCATACAGTTGACATACTTGTTCCTGATTACACACTCAACTTTGCGGATGCCGATATATGGCACAACCGTGCTACATTCACTGTAAAGGCCACCGATGCCGCTTACCAATCGGTTGTCGAAAAATATATATCGTTCTACATAAACAGCGGTAATAAATGGGAGTTATTCAACCCCGTAACTACCGGCAATGGCTATAGTGTTTCGGGACTTAATGCCGGTAGCACATATCAATTCAAATCATCGTGTCTCGACAATGGTAGCGACTTGGCAAGCAATACTGCTGTAAGCATCATTACCGAGTCACAATTGGCATTGCCCAATCCCAACTTTGACAACTGGACTCAATGGTTCTCGGAAGAAATAGATAAGGGTGGAAAATATGCCAAGACTGCAGGCTTGCAACAAGATAGACAAACCGTAACATCTACCAACCCCAACGGATGGGCTACGGTAAACAGCAAGACAGTTCCCACATCTCCCAAGACCAAGAATACATGGTATATGGTTCCCTCTACCCTACCCACCACAGGTATCAATGGCAATGCTGTCATGATGCGCAACGTGGCATGGGACAACAATGGTAGCACACCTCCGGCCGAATCTTGGGGTAACATTGCCGGTAAAAATCACCTTGACGAACTCGATCCTCCTTCGATAGGATACCGCAGTGCCGGTAAGTTGTTCTTGGGTGATTACAGCTACAACCACAGCAACAACAGCGAGGTATACAATGAGGGTATCAGCTTCGTATCGCGTCCTACCAAGTTGACTGGCTACTACAAATATACAGCCCAAGGTAACGACACACACGGTGTGGCTATCATTACCGTAGAGCACCGCGCAAGCAATGGCGAAGTGATAACATTGGCTACAACCACCAAGGCTCTTACTCCTACTGCCAATTTCACAGCCTTTGAACTTCCGCTCAATTATACCAACACAGGCTACAAAGCAACACACTTGCGCGTGATGTTTGCATCGAGCAACTATGCCTCGACCAACCAAGCATACGAGACACAAAATATTGTTACTGTCGACAACAGAGGAGAAGCTGTTTCTCTCGGTAGCGAGTTGTGTGTAGACAATCTATCACTCATATACTAATAGCATTATGAAAAAGATATTATATTCATTATTCACCATATTCGCTTCGGTAGCTTTGGTAGCTTGTCAGAACGACAAGTTCCCTACCGACAATGAGAAAGAGACAGGTACTGTCGACCTGTCGACTATGAATGTCACTTGCGACTACGACTCCGAAATATTGCGTAGTAGCAATACCGACGATTTTATCATCACCATCACCGAGAAATCGACCAATCAAAAAATCAATTCTTGGTCATATAGCGAAATGCCCGAAGTGTGCACTCTCATTACCGGTACATATATCATTAAAGCCGAATCGTGCACCTTGGAAAATGCAGCATGGGAAAAACCTTACTATGTAGACGAAAAAGAGTTTAAGGTGGAGGTAGACAAAATAACTGCCATAGGAGATATGGTGTGTGTATTGAAAAACGTAAAAGTCACTGTAGAATTTAGCCAAGACCTCATGAAAATTATGGGTGACGACTGCGTAGTAAATGTAAATTTGGGCAAAGGTAACCTCGACTTCAAAAAAGGAGAACTCCAAGCCGGTTACTTTGCAGTCGAAGAGGAGAGCAACATACTCGTTGCCACATTCCGAGGTACCATCGATGGCTATTACGATACAACCGTAAGCACATTTGAGGATGTAAAGGCCGGTGAATGGCGCATCTTGCGTTATTCATTGAAGTCTAACAACCAAGAAAACGAGGAAAATGGTTCGTTCAACACACAACTGTCGGTGGATGCCTCTTGTACAACTGTAGAGAAAGATGTACAAGTAGATGTTAACGAAGATGTCATCGAAGATCCCGATCCCGAACCCCAACCGGATAATGGTGGTGACGAGCCCGGCGATAATCCCGGTGATAATCCCCAGCCCGCCGATGGTCCTGTTATCTCGGCTACCACATTCGACATCAAAGAGGCTCAAGTAATTACAACAGATCTTATAATCCAAATTGTCATCAACAGTGAACAACCTTTGGCCGGACTTGTTGTTGATATTGAGTCGAACAAACTTACCCCCGGAGAATTGGCAACAATAGGATTGGCCGAGCATCTTGACCTTGGCAATCCCGGCTCAATGCGTGAGGCACTCGAAGGCTTGGGCTTCCCTGTTGCCGAGAATGTATTGGGTAAAAATGAAGTAATGTTTGATATTACACAGTTTGCAGGCCTTTTGGCTGCTTTGGGCAGTGGCACACACGACTTTATCCTGACAGCAACCGACGAAGCCGGAAACGAAACAACCGAAACATTAACCCTTATAGCAGAATAGTAAGATGAAACGATATCATAACATAATCACTTTATTGCTTGTCTTCCTATCGCTCATAGGATTTGTATCTTGCAAAGACGACACCAATAGTTTTGGTGAAAGTGAAGGTCGCTTGGTGTTGGGCATGAATGTTTCAATGCCCCAATTGGATGGTATGACACAGAGCGAACAAGAAGAAGGTACTACCCTTCTCGAAGATAGTTGCCGTGTAAGAATTTACAACAACGAAGGTCTTATACGTTACTACAAAGGCTTGAGCAACGTTCCCTCGGAATTGATGTTGGCTACAGGCGATTATCGCATACAAGCCATTACAGGCGACTCTGTCCCTGCTACATTCAAGATGGGATATTACAAGGGCGAGAGCAACTTCACCATCGAAGCCAACTCATCGACCTCTATCAATGTTACTTGTAAACTCAAGAGCACATTGGTAACAATATCACTCTCCGACTCGTTGAAACAGAAACTCACCGATTACAAAGTTACTGTAAGTACACCCAAAGGCTCATTGGTATACACCGATGCTCACGTGGATTCTATCGGCTACTTTATCCTCCCCGAGGGTTGCAACGAACTCAATTGGACTATCGAAGGCACACAAACCGATGGCTCTGTATACACCGGTGATGGCGTTATTAGCGACGTTAAGCCTGCCATGAGATACAACCTCGTGTTCAGCTACAATGAGACCGAGTACAACCAAGGTGGTGCTTACTTCAACCTACGTGTAGACGAGACAACCGTTGAGAAGTTGAGCAACATCGTTATCTACAAGCGTCCCAGCATTACCGGATTGGATTTCGACATCACCCGCCCTGTCGTTTTCGAAGAGAATTCGGGTGAAGCGTTGGCTGTATATATCAACGCATCTTCTGCATTAACTCATGTAATCGTATCGTGCGATGACCCCACAACAATGAAATTGCCCGCCAATTCAATTGACTTTGTGGAGACCGGTGACTGGAACAAGAGCCAATGGGCTACTGCCGGTATATCATACCTCTATGAGTATGACAGCGAAAATGATATTTCGATGGCCAAAATCACAATTGCCGAATCGTTCATAAAGAACCTTCCCCAAGGTACTCATATCCTCTCGATTCGCGCTGTTGACAAGAACGAAAAAGAATCGAAAGAAGATCTCAACATCACTATATCGAATGCTGTAGTGCTTACTGAGAGCCTTATCCGCACTGAGATTTGGGCTAAACGTGCCACCTTGCGCGGTAGTGTATTGAAAGAGACGAGCGAGGCATTGTCTTTCCAATATCGCATCAAAGGCGGTAGCACATGGGAGAGTGTAAGTGCCACTCGCAGTGGCGATATCCTCACAGCCTCAATCAGTGGTCTCACCCCCGGTAAGACCTACGAGTATCGTGCCGTATCGGGTACTACCCCCTCGGCCATTACATTGGAGTTCACTACCGAGAGTGCATTTGTACTGCCCAATGCAAGCTTTGAAAATTGGCATCAAGATGGCAAAGTAATGCTTGTATATGCTTCAGGCGGCGAAATGTGGTGGGATACCGGTAACCACGGATCGGCTACCCTCAACAAAAACATTACAACTCAAGATACCGAATACAAAAACAGTGGTAACTCATCGGTTAAGATGAAATCACAATTTGTAGGAATAGGTACAGTTGGTAAGTTTGCCGCAGGTAATATCTTTGCCGGAGTATATGCCGGAACAGATGGTATGGATGGTATCATCGACATGGGACGTAGTATCTCATCACGACCCAGCAAACTCACAGGTTACTATAAATATATTACCGGTGAGGTCGACTACTCAAGTACCGACTTGTTGCCCAAGGGTGCAACCGATATAGGCAGTATCTTTGTGGCCATAGGCGATTGGGATGGCCCCGTAACCATCAAAACCAAGGAGTCGGAGCGTACACTCTTTGACCCCAACGATACCCACGTGATAGCCTATGGTGAGTTGAACCAAACCACCAACACTTCGGGCGATGGCTTGATACCCTTCACCATCGACCTCGAGTATCGCGATAACAATCGTATACCTACATACATTCTCATTGTAGCATCGGCAAGTAAGTATGGCGACTACTTTACCGGTAGTTCGGCAAGTACCATGTGGCTTGATGACTTGGAGCTTGTATATGAGTAAAAACTTCTATAAAAGAGTGCTGTCGATGTTGCTCCCGATACTCGTTATCGGGGCAACATCTGCTACAGCCCAATCATCGCAATCAATAGCCGACTCATTGGTTATAACCTCTACACCATCGCGAGGCCTCAAACAACACACCTTTGTACCCAAGGGACAATGGATAGTGGGAGGCAGTATCTCCTACTCGCAACAGAGCGAGAAGAACTACCAATTCTTGGTTGTTGAGGGCATCAATGGCGTAGGTTACAGCTTCAATGCAAGCCCCATGTTCAGCTATATGATTGCCGATAATATGGGCTTGGGAGGTCGATTTTCTTATGGCCGCTCGCTCATGAAAATCAACTCGGCCGATATAAACCTGAGCCAAGACCTGAACTTGGCTATTGGCGAAATATATAGCCTCAACCATTCATACACCGGCATGGTTGTCTTGCGCAATTATATCAGTATTGGTAGCAATATGCGATTTGGTCTTTTCAATGAGACTCAGTTGCATGTTGGTGGCAGTCAGAGCAAATTGGCAAGTGGCAGTGGCGAGACTTTGACAGGCAGCTATGAGAAAGGTTTCTCGATAGGCATAAATCTTGCTCCCGGTATTACCGCATTTCTCAACGATTTTATAGCCGTTGAAATCAATGTGGGTCTATTGGGATTTAAGTATACGAGCACCCACCAACTCACCGACCAAGTATACGAAGGTAAAACCAACAGCACCTCGGCAAATTTTCAGATAAACATATTCTCATTAGGATTGGGATTGGCATTCTACATATAATATTATGATGAAAAAGATAGTATATATGGTAGCCACATGGGCAATAATGCTTATTGCATCGACAACAGCACGTGCATCACATACCCTCCCTGTAGACAGCGGATATGTTGAGAGTAGGCCTGTTGTGACTGATACGACTACGCACAGTCCCTTCCGATATGATCCTGTTGTAGCCGATTCGATAATAAGCATATTCCACATGCGCGATTCTCTGTTTTTCTCTCTTAGAAACAACAGAGTCGATGTCGATTCTATCGCAACAGATACACTCTTGCCTATCGACTCGATTGTGGAAATAGTATCACCCATAAAGGAGAAGAGAACGTTTGAACGAGGACTCACCAACTACAGTTATATAGCCAAAAATGAATGGATATGTGGTATTACAGCCTCATATACCGGCTTTAACAGCGATGATAGCGACCTATTGTTACTCATCAAGGACTTCAACTTTACAGGTTCGCTGTTTGGGGTCAATCCGTATGTAGGTTACTTTGTTGCAGACAATCAATGTATAGGTGTCAAACTCGGATACTCGGCAACGAAAGGAAACCTTGGCAACTTTTCTCTCGACATCATCGAGGGTATGAATATCGCGCTGACCGACCTTGAATACAATGCTAAAATATACTCGGCCGGTATATTTCACCGGGCATATTTGGGCTTGACTCAGGGTGGGCAATTGGGTATATTCAACGAAACGAACCTTACATTCCGCAATGGAGTAAATCACTTTCTACGCGCAAATGCAGAGGGTGGCATGACCGATACCAAAACCATATCAAACGAAATAGTATTGGGATTATCGCCCGGTATATCTGTATTTATCATGGAGAATGTGAGCGCAAGTGTGTCGGTGGGCATATTGGGACTCAACTATAAGCACAATATACAATATGTTGAGGGCACTCTTACCGGTGAATACACATCAAGTGGTGCTAATTTTCAGATAAACATATTGAACATAAACATTGGTATAACCGTTCATATCTGACGATTGACATTTCGGGCTATGAAGAAAGATATATTGATTTATTTATGTTTGATAATGACTGTATGCTTCTTGTCGGGGTGTATCAAGAATGACTTACCCTACCCTCGCATACCGGCGCAGATATTGTCGATAGAAGCCGATGGCTTGCTGCTACCCCCGGCCATAGACTCCGAATCGCAAAGGGTTGTACTCACCTTGGCCGATACAACAAATATAAAGCGTGTGAATATAACCAATGTAACTCTTACCGACGATGCTGTGGCAGAACCCGATATTGTGGGTGTTCACGACCTATCGGAACCTGTCAACTTCACCTTGTCGTTGTACAAAGACTATAAGTGGATTATATCGGCTCAACAAGATATAAAACGTGAAATTGCCGTTGTAGGACAGGTGGGAAAAACGGTATTTGAAGTAAAGCACAAGAATGCATACGTCTATGTAAACGAGCATGTAGACCTATCAAATATCGAGATAACAACCTTGCAACTCGGCCCGGAGGGTATCACAACATACACCCCTTCGATAGACCAGTTGCACGATTTCTCGCAGTTTATGCGCGAGGTAGAAGTGCGATACCACGACACAGTCGAGATATGGAACATCTTTGTCCTTCACACCGAGAGCAAGGTTACCCTCTCGTCGGTCGATGCGTGGACTCGTGTAGCATGGCTATACGGAACGGGTCTGGACGAAAACGTCAACCGATTTGAGTACCGCGAAGCAACGGCCTCCGAGTGGATTGATGTGCCCGAAGAGTATATGATAGAGCAAGGCAGCTCATTCTCGGCTCGACTCATACACCTCAAGCCCAACACCGAGTATGTGGCTCGTGCCGTAATACTTGGCGAGAACGGTGTAGAGGAAACAACCAACGAAATAATCTTTGCAACCAAGGGCGAGACTGCGTTGCCCAACGGTGGATTTGACGAATGGTGGAAAGATGGTAGCGTGTGGAACCCGTGGAACGAAACAGCCACGCCCTGGTGGGACACCGGTAACAAAGGTGCCGCTACACTCGGCGAATCGAATACCGTGCCTACCGACGATGCCGTTGAGGGCAAAGCCGCTATGTTGCAAACAAGATTTGTAGGTATAGGTACGATTGGTAAGCTGGCTGCCGGAAACATCTTTGTAGGCCGATTTGGCAAAGTAGATGGCACGAATGGTATCATCCATTTAGGCCAACCATTCAACCTCCGCCCTACCCGCCTCAAAGGGTACTATAAGTATACCAATGGCCCTATTGACTATGCCGACAAGGAGATGAGCGATATGATAGGCCAACCCGACTGCATGTCGATATACATGGCTCTTGGCGACTGGGACGAACCGGTAGAGATACGCACCAATCCCAACAACCGCAAGGTGTTTGACGTAAACGACCCTCATATCATAGCCTATAAGAGCTTCGAGACAACCGAGATAACGAGCGAATACACTCCCTTTGAGCTCGAACTCGAGTATCGCTCAACCTCACGTATACCCACCTACCTCATCATCATTGCATCGGGTAGTAAGCTGGGCGACTACTTTACAGGTAGTACACAGAGTACTCTATACGTCGACGAGTTTTCGCTCGAATGGGATTATTAGGCCATCAACCCTACCCTATACATGAAAGGCCGTGCATCACTCATGATGCACGGCCTTTTTTCTCATAAAGCATTCGTGTCAAATAAATACAATAAATACAATCTCTTAGAACGTTACACCCAGATTGAGACTCCAAGCCAAGCCTAAGTCAAATCCACGGTGCAACGTTACGTCTTGTCCATAATTAGACCATTCACCTTCAATAAGCAAATTGCGAGCCATCAAACCTGTAGAGACGTAGAAATCGTAGTTGTTATTGATGCGGAAGTTCAAGCCAAACACAGGATTGACAAAGAAACACGAAGGATTGTACGACACATCGGGAGCATTTTCAACCTCCTTCGAACCGGTCAAGTGTCCACCTATCGAGAAGGCAAAGAAGGGTTGGCAACGCGTGTTGGTAAAGTACAATCGCGCGTGCAAATAAAGAGGTATCGAAATCAAGTTATGACTTACACCAAAAGCTCCTGAACCATCGTCATAATCACTTGGCCAACCCGAATCGTATTCATCATAAAAATAGTTGAAGTTGATACCAATACCCGCACCGAGGAAGAAAAGATTGCTGAAACGATAACCACCGATATAGTTGATACCTACATAGTTCGTTTCAGCATCACTGTCACCAAAGTTGGTAGCCAAAGGCAACTCGATCGACTGCTCATAGTGTCCCTCAACAACACGTTTTTCTTTCACAGTTATTGTTTGTGCTGCAGTAATAAGTTGAGCCGAGGCTACGACAGGCAACATCAGTGCCACAATCAACGCGATAAAAACAGATTTTTTCATAATATTTTAGTTTTTTAGAATGTTACACCCAAGTTGATGCTAATAGAACAATACAATGCTCTCTCCAACTCCATTTCACGGCCATAATTCCAGAACTCTATCCCATCAACTTTGTAATGGGGTAGAAGTCCGGCAGTAACATAGAAATCACAAGCCTCACCACGAAAGTTCAAACCCACAGCCGGATTGATAAAGAAAACCGATGGATTGTAACTAACATCATGTAAATTCTCTATTTCCCTATTACCCGATAAAAGTCCACCTATCGAGAGTGAAAAGAAGGGTTGACACTTGGCACCGCGAAGATACAAGCGCGCATGAGCATAGAGAGGCACCGATACCAAGTTGTCAAATCTCAAAGCATGCCCAGAACCATCGTTATACAGCGAACTGCCATCATACTCTTCATAGAATAAATTGAAGTTGATACCAATACCTGCGCCAAGGAAAAACATATCGTTAAATCTGTAACCACCTATATAGTTAACACCCACATAATTGGTACCGTCATCATCAAAAATGGTAACAATGGGCACATCTATCGATTGTTGATATCCCTTATATCCGTCTTCGACTACACGTTTTTCTTTTACAGTAATGGTTTGCGCAGCAGTAATAAGCTGTGCCGAGGCTACTGTAGGGAGTAGCAACACTGCAATCAATGCGATAAAAATAGTTTTTTTCATAATATCTTATTTCTAAAATGTTACACCAACACTCATCTTCATGGCTATACCATCACCAATACTGCGAACTGCATTCATCTCATATTGATTAGGATTATTATGATTATGATATTGTGCTGTTTCAACAATATCACGAACCAAGCAACCCACAGTCAAATACATACTGGTTTTGTCGTTCAACTGATAGTTTACACCCAATTGAGGACTTAGCATAAAACAAGAGGGATTATAATATGCATCATCATAACCTTTAGCATTTTTTATTCCTGTTATTTGACCACCTATTGAGAGTGCAAAAAAAGGCTGACAACGGGTATGGGTGAAATACAATCGAGTGTGCAGATATAGCGGCACTGATACCAAGTTTTCGGGGGCATCAGGACAATAATATCCATATGCTCCGTGATAGTATAAATCTAAATCATGGCTAAATGAGTGAAAGTTAATACCAATACCTGCACCGAGAAAGAAAAGGTTACTGAAGCGAACACCTCCAATATACTCCAAACCATAGATACTGCGGTCGCCTCCTTTATCTTCAAAGTCGGTTGCTGCCGTAAACTCTATCGATTGTTCGTAATGCAACGGTTTGGCTGGCTTTTTCTCCTTTACGGTAATGGTTTGCGCACTGGTTATGAGTTGTGCCGAAGCTACTATAGGGAGTAGCAACCCTATAGCCAGCAGAAGTATCTTATTTTTCATAGTCTATACCCCCCCCTATTTCTCTTTTACTTGTACATCGACCGACTTATTCTTACGCAATATCTCGGTATTGTCTTGTCCGTATGTAGCTATACGTGCTGCTTGTACATTCTCAATGTCGGTCTTGGTAGCATTGCGGAAGTTGGTATACTTGGCAGGATAGCCACTTACGGTTATCTCCAACAAGCCGGCATCATTGGTAATCACATCGATAATCGTACCCACAAGCAGGTCGGCATCATGAATCTTGGCAGCTTTGCTGAGGGCAATCTTCTTGAGTTCGGGCATCATAGCCTTTATTTGCTCGGCATTACCCACCGTAACAGGGAAAATCTTGTAAGCCTCCTTCTCAGTGTAAGTAATCTTGTTGGGCGACACTACAACATCGGCAATAAGAGGAGCGGTCATCATGTAATGATCTGGCTCAAGCGTGCGTGTCGATGATTCTTGATAAACAATGCGAGCATCGCGTTGCGCAAATGCTACAAGCGACAAACTTGCCATGGCAAGTACAAACATAATGCGTTTCATGGTAAAAAACTCTTGGCTACCTCTCACATCCTCCCCGAGGTAATGATACAAAAAAAGCGTGAGGATAATGTTGCTTATCTTTTACGAGGTATCGCCAAACACCTTACAGAGAATAAACAGTCCACCCCACGCAGAGCCGATACCCCGGCGGGGTGATATGGCTGCGCATGAGCGTTTTCTTGACTGCTGTATCTTTCTCTGTGCGAATTTTTGGCGATTTTCGTAAAAGAAGATAAAGCACAAACGCTTACAATAAAATGTAACAACAAAAGGTCTCAACCTTTGTTTATACAAAGATAGGATGCGGTTAGGAATAAAACAAGTTTTTCACACACCTTTCGCTATCTTTCGATTTACAAATATAGAGATTTTTTTTGATTTACATATACTTCAATGGTGTAAAAAATAAGGGCACAACCCGGCGGTTGTGCCCTTATATATAATGTATCAAGTTATCTATGCGATTATTTTTGTACGTTGGGTTTCTCAAGACCATAGTCTTTGCGACGGTCCTCAATCTTCAAGTAGATACCAATAATCAAAGCCAATACACCAAATGACGAGAAGATAATCATAGGCAATTGATAGCCACCGCTCGACTCAAGTGTAGCACCAATCAAGATGGGTGTGAGGCAAAGACCGATATTTTGAATCCAGAATATCAAGCAGTAAGCCGAACCAAGGATTTTGGCATCGATGATTTTGGGTACTGAAGGCCACAATGCAGCAGGTACCAATGAGAATGACACACCCAAGATGAGGATAAGTGTCATAGCAAAAGTCTTAGAGGGAATAATGGGCAAAAGGAAGGCAAAGCTGAGGTGGCAGCATATCATAATGATAGCACCCAACATGAGCATCGAAGCACCTTTACCTTTATAGTCGATAAATGCACCCAAGAAAGGAGTGAGCACCATAGCCAAGATGGGGAAGAAGCTGAAGAGTTGCGATGCTTCGTCGGCACCGATACCCAATGTTGTCTCCAAATAGTTGGGAGCAAAACGTTGGAAGGGGAAGATAGCCGAGTAGTACAATACACACAAGAGAGCTACCAACCAGAACATCTTGCTTGACAAGATTTTACCAAGGTCGCTGATGCGGAACTCATCTTCGCTCGATTTCTCTTCGCTCAACTCGCCGGCTGCAATAAGTTGCTTGTCAAACTTGCTATCCATTACCGAGAATACAGAGTAACAGATGAGACCGATGAGCAACAATGCTGTACAGAAACCTACAGGAGCTACTACCGAGTTGTCAAATTGTTTTGATACGATAGGTGCAATCCACATAACGGCAAACACACCAAGACGTGCAATAGCCATCTCGATACCCATAGCCAACGCCATCTCTTTGCCTTTGAACCATTTTGCGATAGACTTAGAAACAGTTGTACCGGCCATTTCGCAGCCACAACCGAAAATCATAAAGCCCAAGCATGCCATCTTGGCGTTACCGGGAAGATCGGTCCACCAGCTACCGAGCCAGTTGCACAAGGCTGTTTCACCAAACCACTCGGTGATAGCCATGTACTTGATAGCAGCACCTATTACCATCAACGATGCCGACAAGATACCGGTAAAACGAATACCCATCTTATCGAGGATGATACCTGCAAAGATAAGGAAGAAACAGAACACGTTGAGGAAGTACTCCGATGCGGCGTAAGTACCGAATACTGTACTGTTCCATCCGAGGTTAGTCTCAACAAGAGACTTAAGGGGTGACATTACGTCTACAAACATGTAGGCGAAAAACATCATGAGCGCAACAAGAATGAGCGCAGCCCAACGAGCCACAACCGAGTCGTTGAGTTTTTTCTGAATTACTTGTGTCATAGTTTTAGTTTGTTATTTATTTGATTGTTAGTATTTTTCATTATCTCTTCTCAAGCAACACAACATTCTCTACGTGGTGTGTGTGGGGAAACATATCGACGGGTTGTACACGAGTCACACGATACATGTCGTCGAGCATGGCTAAGTCGCGTGCCTGAGTAGCGGGGTTACAGCTTACATACACGATGCGCTCGGGAGCGGCAAAGCGTATCACCCCTATTACATCGTCGTGCATACCGGCACGAGGCGGGTCGGTAATGATAACATCGGGACGACCGTGTTGCTCGATAAACTCGGTGGTGAGTATATCTTTCATATCACCGGCATAGAAGATTGTATTGTCAATACCGTTAAACTCGGCATTGATCTTGGCATCCTCAATAGCTTCCGGTACATACTCTATACCTACGACCCGGCGTGCCTGACGTGACACGAAATTGGCTATAGTACCAGTTCCGGTATAAAGGTCATACACCAATTCATTGCCCGAAAGACCGGCAAACTCGCGCGCCACCTTGTATAGTTCATAGGCTTGCTCCGAGTTGGTCTGATAAAACGATTTAGGACCCACCTTGAATTGCAAGCCCTCCATTTGCTCCAAGATATAGTCACGACCACGGTAGCATATCACCTCTTGGTCGGTAATAGTGTCATTGGCCTTTTGGTTAATGATATAGAGCAACGATGTTATTTCGGGAAAAACATCGGCTATATGCTGCATCATGTCGGCAATCATATCGGGCTCGTTGTCGTGGAAGACCACGATGAGCATAATCTCGCCGGTAGAGGCTGTGCGCACAATCATATTGCGCAACAGGCCTGTTTGCGCACGCAAGTCAAAGAAAGTCATGCCACGCTCTATAGCATAGGCACGCACATTGAGGCGTATGCGATTGGATATATCATCTTGCAAGTAACACTGCTTTATATCGAGTACCTTATCAAACATACCCGGTATATGAAATCCCAACGCATTGCGGTCGGTATACACCTCCTCTTGTTGCATCTGCTCGGGTGTGAGCCACGAACGATTGGAGAAGGTATACTCCAGCTTATTGCGATACTCGCGAGTCTTGGCAGAGCCTTTAATAGGTGAAATTTCGGGCAACTCAATCTTGCCTATGCGAGTGAGATTATCGACTACTTGTTGTTGCTTGAATTGCAACTGATAGTCGTATGGAACATGTTGCCATTTGCACCCGCCACACACACCAAAGTGTGAACAAAAAGGCACAATACGAATATCCGATGGCTTGTGTATCTTGACAATACGCGCTTCGGCATAACTATGTTTCTTACGGACAATTTGCAAGTCGGCCACATCGCCGGGTGCGGCAAATGGTACAAATATAACTTTATCGTTGTGTCGACAGAGAGCCTTACCCTCTGCTGCTACACCGGTGATTTCAATCTCCTCCACCAAGGGTAGCGGTTGTTTTTTACGTGCCAAAGCTTTAGTTTAATTTAAAATAAAAATCGCCCAAAGGTAGCCATAAAATTCGATATAAACGTTATATATAGGCAAAAAACAAACATGTTAGAATTTTATATTGTTTATATATATATAAGTCGATTTTTTGTACTATCTTTGCCAATCATTTGTAAAAAAGTAACAACCAATAATATTTTTTATTAGAATGAAAAGAGTTTATACATTCGGTAACGGACAAGCAGAAGGTCGTGCCGACATGAAAAATCTATTGGGTGGTAAAGGTGCCAACTTGGCCGAGATGAACCTTATCGGTGTTCCCGTACCTCCGGGTTTCACTATTACCACTGAAGTTTGTACAGAGTATAACAATCAAGGTAAAGAAGCAGTTGTTAAACTCCTTGAAGAGGATGTACGTGCAGCAATCGCACACGTAGAGGCTCTCACAGGAACAACATTTGGAGATGAGACCAATCCCCTCTTGGTATCGGTTCGTTCGGGTGCTCGTGTATCAATGCCCGGTATGATGGATACTGTATTGAACTTGGGTATGAACGACACAGCCGTAGAGGCTCTTGCTCAAAAATCGGGCAACGCTCGTTTTGCTTGGGACTCTTACCGTCGTTTTGTTCAAATGTATGGTGATGTTGTTTTGGGTATGAAACCCCAAAGCAAAGACGATATAGACCCCTTTGAAGAGGTAATGGAGAAAGTAAAAGAGGAAAAAGGTGTAAAACTCGATACCGAACTCGGTGTTGAAGACCTCAAAAACCTCGTTAAGCTCTTCAAAGCCGCTGTTAAAGAGCGCACCGGAAAAGACTTCCCCGACTCTCCTTGGGAACAACTCTGGGGTGCTATATGTGCCGTATTCGACAGCTGGATGAACGAGCGCGCCATCCTCTATCGTCGCATGAACCAAATCCCCGAAGAATGGGGTACTGCTGTAAACGTACAAGCAATGGTATTTGGTAACATGGGTGAGACATCGGCTACCGGTGTTGCTTTCACTCGCGACGCTGCTACAGGCGAAGACATCTTCAACGGTGAGTATCTTATCAACGCACAAGGCGAAGATGTTGTTGCCGGTATCCGTACACCTCAACAAATCACTACCGAGGGCTCTCGTCGTTGGGCTGCATTGCAAGGTATCAGCGAAGAAGAGCGTGCCGCCAAATATCCCTCACTCGAAGAGTCTATGCCTGCTTGTGCCAAAGACCTCATCGAGACTCAACAAAAACTCGAAGACTACTTCAAAGATATGCAAGACCTTGAGTTTACTATCCAAGATGGCAAATTGTGGTTGTTGCAAACACGTAATGGTAAGCGTACAGGTGCCGCTATGGTGAAAATTGCCATGGACATGCACCGTGCCGGTATCATTGATGAAAAGACAGTATTGCGTCGTATGGAAGCTGACAAACTCGACGAGTTGTTGCACCCCGTATTTGACACAGCAGCCATGAAGAGTGCCAAGGTTATCACAAAGGGTCTTCCCGCTTCGCCCGGTGCTGCCGTAGGTCAAATCGTATTCCACGCCGACGATGCCGAAGCATGGCACGAAAACCGCAAGAAAGTAGTGATGGTACGTATCGAGACTTCACCCGAAGACCTCCGTGGTATGAGCGTAGCTGAGGGTATCCTCACAGCTCGTGGTGGTATGACATCACACGCTGCCGTTGTGGCTCGTGGTATGGGTAAGTGCTGCGTATCGGGTGCCGGTGAAATAAAAGTCGATTACAAAGCTCGCACTGTAGAGATTGGTGGTAAGACATACAAAGAGGGTGACTGGATTTCGCTCAACGGTTCTACCGGTGATGTATACGAGGGTCAAATCCCCACTCGTATGCCCGACCTCAGCGGTGACTTCGGTGCTATCATGGATCTCTGCGAGAAATATACCAAAGCCGATGTACGTACAAACGCCGACTCACCCCGCGATGCTAAGGTAGCTCGTGACTTTGGTGCTAAGGGTATTGGTCTCTGCCGTACAGAGCACATGTTCTTCGAAGGTGATCGTATCAAAGCCATGCGCGAAATGATTCTTTCGAAAAACGAAGAAGGTCGTCGTCGTGCTCTTGCCAAATTGCTCCCTATGCAACGTGGCGACTTCGAGGGTATCTTCGAGGCTATGGACGGCTACGGCGTTACTATCCGCTTGCTCGATCCCCCCTTGCACGAGTTCGTTCCTCACCAAACAGCAACTATGAAAGATCTTGCCGACGAAATGGGCATCACTCTCGACGAAGTGAAACTCGCTTGCGACGCTCTCGAAGAGTTCAACCCCATGCTCGGCCACCGTGGTTGCCGTCTTGGTAACACATACCCCGAAATTACCGAGATGCAAGCTCGCGCTATCATCGAGGCTGCCCTCAACGTGAAGGCTAAGGGTGTTGATGTTCATCCCGAAATCATGGTTCCCCTTGTAGGTATGGTAACTGAGTTGCGCATGCAAGCCGACATCATCCACCGTGTAGCTCAAGAGGTATTTGCCGAGCGTGGCGAAACTGTAGCTTACAAGGTAGGTACAATGATTGAGGTTCCCCGTGCTGCTGTTACAGCCGACCAAATCGCCGAGGTTGCCGACTTCTTCTCATTCGGTACTAACGACTTGACTCAAATGACATTCGGTTACTCTCGTGACGATGCTGGTAAGTTCTTGAAAGTTTACAAAGAACTCGGTATCATCAAGACCGATCCCTTCGCAGTTCTCGACCAACAAGGTGTTGGACAACTTGTGAAGATGGGTGTTGAGAAGGGTCGTGCTACTAACGCCGACTTGAAGATTGGTATCTGTGGTGAGCATGGTGGTGAGCCCTCATCTGTTAAGTTCTGCGCAAACTTGGGTATGAACTACGTATCTTGCTCTCCCTTCCGTGTGCCCATCGCACGCGTAGCTGCTGCTCAGGCTGCTGTTGAGGATAACAAGTAAGATACTTGATTATTAACGATTTAGGCGGTAGGCTTTTCGCAATCAAGGGCTTACCGCCTATTTTATATAAATAATGTACGTGCGAAATGAGCATTAAATGTGCAGAATGAACGCAAATGTTGTACAATAGTTGGTGGGTTTTTACAACAGTGTTGTACGGGTGTTGTACAAATGGTTTTGCCGAGGTGTGAGCGAGTTATGACAAAATACACCTCAACCCATTGGAACACGATACAGACACTTTGGAACGCAGTTGATGATTAACGATAAAGAATAACAGATATGGCAACATTGAAAGCAGTAGTGAGAACGGCGAGGGCTGACGGTTTTTACCCTGTGTATATCCGGGTAACACATCATCGTGCATCTTCGTTCATCAAGACAGACAAGATGGTTACGAGAAAGGAACTGACCAAGACCAACGAAATCAAAGACCCCTACGTACTGCAATACTGTACGCAGAAGATTTTGGAGTACAATGAGCGGCTGAACAAAAAGGACATCGAGCATTGGACGGCAAAGGAGATTGCGGAGTTCCTCACGAGTGGCAATGATGATATTTGCTTCTCGGACTACGCACGCACGCACATCGCACGTATGATTGATAATGGACAGGAACGGAACGCAAAGAACTATCAACTTGCGCTACAACACCTCGAACGCTTCACAGGAACGACAAAGGTGATGTTCTCGCACTTCACATCGCAGTTGGTGAACAGGTGGATTAAATCATTGGAGAGTACGCACAGGGCAAAGGAAATGTACCCTATCTGTATGCGACAGGTGTTCAAGGCGGCGCAATTGGAGTACAACGACTATGACACAGGACTTATCCGCATCAAGACCAATCCGTGGGTTAAGGTGGAAATCCCTGCGGCAGACAAGGCGGAGAAACTTGCTATTACTCCCGAGGCGTGCCGGGCATTCTTCTCGTTCCCTCTCCCCGACAGCAAGATGAAGTTCCCATTGACGGAGTTCGGACGTGATATTGCTATGATGGTGCTTTGCTTGGCAGGCATCAACACTGTGGACCTGTATAACCTGCGGAAGAAAGACTATGAGAACGGCATCATTCGTTACCAACGTGCAAAAACACGCAAGAGCCGTTCTGATGGTGCGTATATGGAAATGCGTGTGCCTGCAATAGTTCAGCCGTTGTTTGATAAGTACCTCGATACGACAGACAGCGAACGCCTGTTCAACTTCTATCAACGTATGGGAACATCGGACAGCTTCAATGCGAACGCTAATAGCGGCATCAAGCAGATATGCAAGGCAATGGAACTGCCGAAAGAGGATTGGTACTCTGTATATACGTTTAGGCACACGTGGGGTACGGTGGCGCAGAACGATGTCCGTGCCTCTATATCGGACGTTGCGTTTGCGATGAACCATAGTAGCGGACACAAGGTAACACGAGGATACATAAAGATTGACTACTCCCCTGCGTGGGAGTTGAACGACAAAGTGATTGACTTCATATTCTTCTCCGGCAAGACTTCGACCAGAGAGCAGAAGCAAGAGGACACACATTTCAGATTGTCGTATCGCTTTATGGTGAATGCTGCCGCATATCACAATGGGCAGAACGTGGCAGAACTGACGGACGTAGGCTTCAACAACGTGGATGAGGTTATTGCCCGGCTCGTTACTATGCTTCCCGAGGATATTCCCAACCGCTCAATGGTGATGTTCAAAATCGTCAATCTCGACAAAAACCAAACTGTGGTGTACCAACGGCAGAAGGGAAAGGGTTTCTGACCTTTTTCGTGAAGCCACGAATATGATGCAAGCCTGCAAGGAGTTTTCTCTTTGTGGGCTTTCTCTTTTTCTTTTGAGCGCAACTTTTTCTTTTTCTCTTTCTCCTCTCAAAAAATCTTTCAAAAATTCTCTTTTCCCCTTTTAGTAGATGTAGTAGTAGATATATATTTACTATATATTCTATATACTTTCCTCTTCTTTGTTGCATTCTTGCGGAGTTTATCCGAAGAAATACCCTATAACTGTACATTTATTGCGATTATTGCACAATTATACCCTATTTCTTCGGAAGTTATTGCTATAAATGTGCAGAAATAAGACGTTTGGAATGTGCCTAAATATGGGCTTGAAACATAGTTTTTCGGGGTGTTTCTTGTGGTATTTACACAGTAATTGTGCAGGTCTGTACATTCTTGTACATTTATGATGAATAATTGTACATTTATCCGCATTTCTTCGGAAGAAATAACCATAATTGTACAAGAATAGCGGTGTTCATTGCTGACACCGCTACAAACAAACTGTATTTGAACTAACCTTTGAGGTGCTGACCTCCGCATCTAAAGTAGATGAGTTTAGATAAATCATTCCTCATCGTCAGAGAGTTCTGCCAATCTATCCTCGATAGTCTTTTTGTTATCTACCGTCATATCGAGGGTTGTTGTCTGTAATTTAGGCGAAACGTAAGCGGCGAACTTCTCCATTGCCGCAACTCTATCCTTTGGCTCCAACTCCGCTATGTCATTCACAAAGGTTTCGGACGTGAAATAGTCGCCGAGCATCTTTGCGATTGCTCCACGTACTGCCGCAGATGCCTTGTTGGGCGTTCCTGCCTGTCTCCCTCCTGTTTTCTTTCCCTTTGCCATTCAACTGTAAAAAGATAAAACGATGGCTCAAAGGTATGTGATTAGTTTTGCAACAGAAGTATAACTTTTAACAATTCATTTCATACGTATGGGACTTATTGGAAGCATTGTCGGCGGAGGACTTAGCGCAGCAGGTGCTATCTTCGGTGGTATCTCCGCATCGAAGGCAATGAAAAAAGCGAAGCGTAATGTTGAGGCACAGCGTAAGAAAAACCAAGATTGGTATGACCAACGCTACAACGAAGATGCAACACAGCGTGCCGATGCTCAACGTATCCTTACGCAAACCGAAGAGAGTATCAAACAGCGCAACAGGGCGGCGGCAGGTTCAGCAGCCGTTATGGGCGGTACAGATGAAAGTGTAGCGGCGGCGAAAGCTGCCAACAACGAGGCACTTGCTGACGCTACTGCGCAGATTGCGGCTAATGCTGATGCACGCAAAGACAGTATCGAAGCGACTTATCTACAAAACGACAACGCATATGTGGAGCAGTTGAATGCTATCGAGCAGGGCAAGGCACAGGCTGTCAGTCAAGCAGTACAGGGCGTAGCAAACGCAGGTGCAAGTATCGCAGGCGCATTCTAAATCCATTCTCCTATGGCAACATTAGATGAAATTTTAGGCGGCAGTCCTCCCGATGGTGGAGGACACGCACCGAAAGGCTCACAGGAGTGGGCAGAACAAAATTCGGGAGAGAACGCAGGAGGAAGCGGCGGCAGCACACCACCGAAAGGCTCACAGGAGTGGGCAGAACAAAATTCGGGAGAGAACGCCCCGGTTTCATCTTCTCCTACCGCTCCAACACAGCCCGGAGCAAAGAGTAAGCCGTCATCAGGAGCAGGTGCGCCTGCCTCGGGTGGCGGTGGTGGCGGTTATGAGGAACTGTTCAAGAAACTCAACCCATACACCCCACCTACGGCAGAGGAACTTGAAAAGGAAAGGAAGAGAGAGAAGCGAGCGCAGATATTCGCAGCCATTGGTGACGGTATAACTGCCCTCTCAAACCTTTTCTTCACTACACAGTATGCACCGAATATATATGACGGTAAGAATACTATTTCAACCGCTAACAAGGTGCGCTATGACAAATTGGTGAAAGACCGAGAGGAAAAGAACACGGCGTATTACAACGCTCTTATGCGTGCAAGACAGGCTGATGAAGATGCAGCCCACCGTGAACGTAGTTGGCAACGACAGCTCGGACTCGACCAAGAGGCACGAGATAGGTACAACGAGGGTATTCAGCACCGCAACGAGCGTGAGCGGATTGCCGATGACCGCTACAACAGCGAGCAGGAATACAGGAGAGGTCGTGATGAGGAAGCAGATAGACGTTGGCAGGCAACCTTTGACGAGGACAAACGCCGTTCTGACCGTTCACACAACTTCCAAGTTCGACAGCACAACGACAATGTTTCCGTTCGCCGTGAGCAGGCAAGAGCAACGGCAGCACGTGGTGTTCGTGGTAAGCAACTCGGCTTTGCTGATGGTAACGGCAACCAAGTGGCAATCTACGAAAACGTATGGAAAGGCTCGATGCAGGGAATTTATGACACACTTGTAGCAGATGGTATTACACCAACTGAATTACAACTCGTTGATGGTATGTCCGCAAGCGATAAAGAAGATTTTGTCAAGCAGAATTGGTATAAGTCAGATAATGCGAGAGCGCAGATGTTGGCTCTTTCCAAACTTGACCCGGCAACAATGACTTCGGAAGTAAATGACGAAGATGGTGGACTTGGTTGGGGTAATTCTGACAATAGAAATGATAACGAAACAGATTGGTAAATATGAATGATGAAGTAAAAAAACTCTATTCTGCCCTATTGGGCAAGGGATATTCAACCTCAGACTTGGGCGATGAGGAAACTTTTCGTGCCAAGATGAGCGATAAGAATAGCCGCAAGGAACTATATGATTGGGTTTTATCAAAGGGCAATTTCCGTTTAGGAGATTACGAAAGCTATGAAAACCGTCTGACATCTTCTATGCAACAGCCCGAACAGCCTGCGGCAGCACCTACTGTTCCCGAAGTGGAAGAGCCTGCAACTCCGACAGGCGAAACACCGCTCACAGAACAGGATAGAATACGTTTCAGCGCAGGTATTGAGCAGATGAAACGCCGTACACGTCAATCTATGGACGATTTCAACGAACGTATGGCAACAATGCGTGAGTACCACGAGAACGCACCATTAGGCGGCGGACAGACTGCCGAGGGACGTATGATGTTCAACCCTCAAAGCGGCAAGGTAGAGAAAACCTACATCACCCCACTTGGCAACAGGTACACAAGCAAGGGGCTTGCCGATATGGAAAGTTTCAGATACCGACAGGCGGCTGATATGTCCGTAAGTGGGCAGTTGCGCCGTGCAAGGTTGAAACTCGCAGAACTGCAAGCAAAGCGGAACGAGAGAGCCAACGAGGTACACGATGAGGCTACGGAGTTCAACAACACCAAACTGACAGGACTTGGGCGACTACTTGTTGGTGGAGACATCTATGTTGCAAAGCAACAGAGCGACCCCGAGAAGAATGCTTTGAATGTGGCTATTCATCAGACAGAGGAACTTATCAAAGACCTCGAAGAACAGCAAGACCGTGAACAGGGTGAAGATGTTGGCTTTTGGCGTGGCTTCGGTCGTATTGCAGGCGATTTCAGAACGTGGGACTTCGGTATGAGCGATTTGAGCGATGCAATGACAATGATGCACGCTGACCAACTCGTAGATGAGAATGCCACCGAGGGCGAACGTGAAGCCTACAACGAAATGATGGGCGCACTCTACAACAAGGAACAGGCAGAGCAGGCGTATGGCGGCAATGCAAGTTTTTGGAACAGAGCAGGTGTAATGACAGGCTATATGCCGTCCTTTATGCTTGACTTCGTGATTACAGGCGGTGGTTTCGAGGGTATCAGCCTACTTTCAAAGGGTGGCACAAGAGCCGCCACAAAGGTAATCGGAAGTGAGGTTGTTGAGGAAATGGCAGAACAGGGCTTCAAGACCTATGTGCGAAACAACGGTGTCAGAGGTTTCGGACAATATGCAGGTAATTGGACCATTAAGGCATTGGGTACAATGGGCGATGACTTGCTCATTCGTGCGCCGCTTATGACCAACACTGTGCAGGTTGGCAAAACAACCTCCGACATCATTGACCGCAAATTGGGTAATGTTGTCGTAAACGAAGACGGAACATACGATTTCAGCAATGATGAGACTTGGGGCAGTGCTATTTGGCAAGGCGAAGCCAATGCTATCATCGAGAACTATTCGGAAATGTTCGGCGCACATCTTGACCCTGTTGTTACATTCGGCAATATGAGCAAACTTGCCAATGTGGTAGGTGCTAAACGTCTCGGTGCTGTGCTTTCAAAGGCTGATGCAGGTGCTTTGAGTGGCATTATGGGACAGACACACCAACTGTTCAACAAAATGGGTGTGAGCGACTATTTTGGCGAGGTTACAGAGGAATACTACGGTCAGATGTGGCGCACAATGCTCAATCTTGACGATGCCTATCAGCAAAACCCGGACGGAACACGCACCAACCTATTTGCCACAGGACAATTCCACGGTGATGTTTGGGGCGGTATGGCTCTTTCTATGGGATTGATGGGTGCAGGTAAGCACACTCTTTCGGCAGCACACTATACCTCAATGAAGCACAGTGTAAACAAGGCTGATGCACACGCAACAGAATTGCTTGGCAAAGAGGTATGGGAGCCGTTGAGAACATCGCTTGACCTTACCACCAATGAGGATATGGGCGCAATGGCAGAGGCTATTGTGAACGATAAGGACTTCACAGACGATGAGAGAGCGGCTGTACTCACCTATATGGAGCGTTCTATGATGATGAGAGGTTACAACCTCGGAACACTCGCACAAAGAAGAGGTGCAGCACAGGATGAGGACGTACAGGCTCTTGATGAAAGTTACATTGACGGTTACAGCATTGAGAGTTCGCAGGAAATGAACGATGCCAAGAATATGTATGACTATCAACGTCAGAGGGCATTGGCAATCATTGAAGAAGATTTCCTTGCCGACATCGAGAACGACCCTGCGGCACATTTGGACTACATTCGTAACTCCGAAGATTGGAGCGATGAGGAACGAGGCATTTTGCTTGACTACCTCAACTCAAAGCAGGTGTATGACGGTATGATACAGCGTGTGCGTGATGATATTGACGGACGTATCGACCAGAGCAACGCAATGGTAAATGCCCGTACCAACCGCACGACAGGTATGATACAGGGCGCAACGATGAAGCAGGACGACCGCCGTGTGTATGTTATCAACGGAAACCTTGTGCAGTATGCAGACGGTAGCGGTATTGACATCGAGGCTTCGGACAACAGTATCATTGTTCGTGATGCAGAGACAGGCGCACTTGAACAGGTGTCGCCCGATGCTATATTGAACATTGATGAGGCGTTAGACCCCATAACTGAAATGCAGACTGCCGCAGATGCTATCCGTCAGCAGTACGCACAGGAGGCAGCCAACAGGATTGATGGTGTTGTTACATTCAATCCGGGCGACACATACACCATTACAGGCGATGATGCACAGATACAGGTGCAGATTGTAGCCAATGATGAGGGTATTGTGGATAATGGGGACGGCACTGTAAATGTGTCGGACGGTACAAACGTGTTCCCCTTGGCCAAGGAGACCATACAGCAACAGGCAGAGGCGGCACAGTTGGCACGTGTGGCGCAGTTCGAGCAACAGAGAGCTGCCGAGAATGCAGCCTATCAGCAGGCTATTGAGGAAGAGAGCAGACCGCAGTATGCCCTCAACGACCTTGTTTCCCTCCGTGATGAGAACGGAAATGCTGTTCGTGGCAACATTACTACCGATGCAGATGCAGACGGAAGATATGAGGTTTACACCGAAGCACCTATCAATGGCAAGCGTGTAAACCTGTTCACTCGTGATGAACTCGACAGTATGCTGATGGAGCATAACGGAGTGGTAATCGAGCAACCTGCCGAGAATGAGGGTAACAATGGTGTCGAAAATATTCCCGAAAATGGCAACATTGCCCCTCAAAATATTCCTGCAATGCAGAGAATACCAAAGGATATGCAGGGCAATCCCCTTTATGAGCAGACCGACAGCGATACCGCTTGGGACGCTATCGTTGAGCAGACAGAGGGCGATGAGGCTATGGCACAAACCGTAGCCGATGGAATGGTTGCCGACAAAGAGGCTGCTTTGAAGAAATTGGAGAAAGCCAAGTCGAAAGGCGGTGCTACCGTAGCCGAGAAGATTGCTGCCGAGAAAGAACGCAAGGCGGCGATTGATGCGGCACAGCAGGAACTGAACATTTGGAAGAAGATTGCCGGTACTGCCAACCGCAGAAGAATGGATGCAGAAGCAGAACGCAGACGTGTTGCCGATGAAGCCGCAGCACTCCGCAAGGCAGAGGAAGAGCGATTGCGTGCTGAACGTGAGGAAGCAGAGCGCATAGAGCGTGAAGCCCTCAACGGTGTTCCCGATATGGTGGACGATACTCCACAGGACGCACGAGCAAGAGGTTACAGACGTGTCAGTGGGCATAAGATTGACCGCCAAGAGCCTTTGCAGGCAGTACAGGGTAAAGAGGTTGCAGTACGTTTCAGCGATGATGCCATTGCCAATGGTCGTGTAGCAGTCATTGATGCAGCCCAATTACAGCCGAGCCACATTCAAGGTGTGCGCAATCCTCTACACTTCATTGATGAGGCACAACCAAAGGAGCGTAACGATGAAGCGAGTGTAATGTCGGCACGCAAGATTGCCGGGAACATTCGCCCCGAGGAGATTACTTCTTCCGTTACCGCCTATACAGGTGCGCCTACCGTGAACGCACGAGGAGAAGCCATACAGGGCAACAACCGTAGTGATGCGCTCCGTCTTATGTGGGAGAGCCACCAAGACCAGGCAGCGCAGTACAAGCAGTATCTGATTGACCACGCAGAGGAATTTGGCTTGAATGCCGATGATGTTGCGGCTATGGAACGTCCTGTACTTGTGAATATGCTTGACGTGGACGATGCAGAGGCTATCACTCTTGGTCAGTTCGTGGCACAGGACACCGAGAGCGGAGGAACAGAGCGTATCAAGCCGAAGAATGCTTTGCAGAAAATGGGCAACGATATGCGTTCATTCGCCAACCTGTTGTTGAAGTCCAACGATGAAGACACATCATTTGCAGGGCTTGTGGATAACAACGGTGTTGAGGTTTTAAGTGGATGAGCCAAAGAGGTTACATCACTCCTACACAGTACAAGAGTGCTTTTGATAGCAAGGGCAACCTTACTGCCGAGGCAAAGAACGATTTGCGAGGTATTATGTATCAGAGCATCTTCAAGGGCGGCAGCACTCGACTTGAAGAAATGTTCAACGCTATGCCTGCAAAGGCTCAAAAGGCTATCCTTGCAACGGCATTCCGTGATTATGACAGCCCTAATGCAGACCGTATGATTGAGGAGATACAGAACTCAATCCGTGCGTTCTATGCCCTATCGCAAAGCGAGGACTTTGTAAACGCCAAGACGTTCAAGGATGCACGTTTGGCAGTAGAGGGTTGGAAAATTCAGTACCAAATTGATGATGTAACAGGCGAAAGTTACCTACCTGCCGAGAATTTCAGTAACTTTGCACTGCTTTTGGCAACGATGTATAAAGGCGACAACCAAAGCGTCATTCAAGGTACATTCAACAAACTTTACGACCTTATTCAAGGTACACAAGAACCAAACCTGTTTGAGCAGCCGGACAACACGCCTCGCACGCTTGCACAGGCTATTTACGAAACATTAAACATTACCTACGATGGACAACAGCGAAGCAATGTATTGGTTGGCGATAGTTCAGCAAGCCAACGAGGGCAGCAAGGAAGCACAGGAGATGCTGCAACAGGAGAACGAATTGAGAGTGGAGAACGGACAACCGACAGTGCAGGAAGCATTGAAGCAGAAAGCACAACAGGCGGCGAAGCCGTACATCAACCCCAACCCGAACGAAAAGGACTTGAACAAACTCCTGATGGAGGACGGGAAACAGACGGCACAGGAGTGGCTGATGACGCAACCCAAGAAGTATTGGGAGCGAGCAACCGAGGCGATATACGAGTGCTTGAAGAGGGGTTGGACACTTCATACAGGGAATATTCAGAGTACAGCGAGAGAACTCGACGCACAACGGAATCCGAAAGGCTGGTAAGCCTTGCCAAACAGCACGGCTTATTCATTCCTGCCGAAGTTACCAAGACTTTGACAGGTAAGTATCCAAAGCGCACAGGCGAGAGTGTTGTTTACATCGACACAGCAGCAGGCAAGGTAACAAAGGTCAAAGACCCATACGCTAAGTCTGCAATGAAAAGCGGTGTTCAGCCCGAAGATGCCGCCTTTGAACACCTTGTGCATAATCTCCTGTTCCCCGAAACCGCCTACACATTGGAGGGTATCAGCGAGGAAATGGGTGATGTTCGCATTGTACTGTCGCAGGACTTCATTCAAAACTACGAACAACCTACAAAGGAACAGATTGCGGAAGCACTTGCCGCACGTGGATTGTTCCCGGAAGATAACTACTCTTTCGGTAATGAACTTGTGTCTGTAACCGATGTAGAGGGCGATAACGTGTTGTTGGGTGAAGATGGTACGGTGTACTTCATTGACCCTATTATCCGTTTCAAAAAGCCGTTGAGAGAGATTTTAGCGGCTCTTGGTGGTGCTGAACAGAAAGCACCTACCATTGGCGAGCAGATACAGGCAGCAGAGGCAGAGGTAAACACCAACCCTACCGAAGCACAGAAAGAGGCAGGCAACTACAAGAAAGGACACGTTCAGATTGGCACATTCAACGTAACCATTGAACAGCCGAAAGGCTCTGTACGCAGTGGTGTAGATGCTGACGGCAAGAAATGGGAGACCGAAATGCAGAACACCTACGGCTACATTCGTGGCACAGAGGGTGTGGACGGCGACCATATAGACGTGTTCCTGTCTGATGATATTGACGGTTGGGACGGACACAAAGTGTTCGTAGTGGACCAACGTAATGCAGACGGCAGCTTTGATGAACATAAGGTTATGCTTGGCTTCAATGACATCAACGATGCCGAAGCAGCCTATATGAGCAACTATGAAGAGGGTTGGCAGGGACTTGGAGCCATTACAGGCGTTTCCATTGAGGAGTTCGAGAAGTGGATAGCCTCATCACATCGCAAGACCAAAGCATTTGCAGAGTACAAGAGTGTCAAGACCACCGAGGGACAGAGCGCATCGGCAGAAAGGCGCAACCTTGCCGATTTCAAGGAGGGCGATGTTGTCCGTGATTACTACGACAAGAAGTTGTACCGCATCAAGAAGCATTCAAAGAACGGTGTTTCTACCATTGCTATACTCGATGAGGAAGGCAATGAGGTGGGTACTACCACAATGAACGCCCACAACAATAGTCGTTACAGCCTTGCCGAAGCACCTGTAAAGTCAGAGACTCCGACTATATCACAGGATAGTGAGCAAGTCAGCGACCAAGATAACGCACCATACACTATCGCTCCGGCACAGTACACAACCAAGAAAGGCAAGGTGCTTGATATGCACCTCGTGAAGTTTGCAGGCGAATTGACAAAAGAACAACAGCGTGCTGCCAAAGAACTTGCGAAAGCCGATAAAGGTTGGTACGACCGTGAGAAGGGCGGCTTTATGATGCGTAGCGAGGATAGTGCAAAGCAGTTGGCAGAAACTATCATCGGCAACGAGGAAGCCGTAAGCGATGCACAACCTGTATCTATGACCGACATTCAAGCGTTGAACAATGGCGATGTGCTGTTTACCGAGCCTCAACAGGTAGAGCAGACAGACAGCGAGGAGAAATCCCCTGTATGGCAGTATTCTATCCACGTTGATAAGGAAACAGGATACACCACATTGAAACGTGATGATATAAGCGGTATTTATCCTATTGGCGATGCTCGTTGGACTTATACTGCCGAAAGCCCCGAGGAAATGTTAGATATTCTTCGCAACCCACTCAACGGTATGCAGGAGATATTGGAGGCAGTGGGTGTTACTCTTGAAAACAAGATTAAGACACGTGAACTTGACCGAAAGATTAAGGAAGAGCGCAGACGTGAGTATGAGGCTTTGAGAGCCAACGGCTACAATGGCTATAAAATTGGCGATGAAGTAATCTATAAGGGCAAGAAAGCAAAGATACACGACCTTGAAGAATATGGCGAACATCGTCCTGTACTTGATACAGGGCTTGCACCTGTTATGTATGAGGTTGCAGAATGGAGCGATATTCAAAGCGATACATCGTCTAAAACTATATTCTCATCAGCATTCAAAGACCTTGTTAGCGAAGATGGTAAATACAACATCCGTATAACAAAGGTCGATGGAGCAAAGCGTATAGTTACGGCAGACCTTAATACTGCCAATGTCGGTGGTGAGGGATTAGTTTTGTCTTTTGAAGAAATGACAGACATCCTTAATAGCGGCAATTGGCAGGAGAAGATTGCATCCGAGCCTAAAAACGAGGGGCAGTTCGGGCTTGTCAGCGATGAACGTATGGCTGAACTTAAAGACAGATTGCGCAAGAAATTGGGCGGACAGATGAACATCGGTATCGACCCCGAAATACTTGCTATCGGTTTGGAAATTGCTGTCGGACATCTTGATAGAGGTGTAAAGACCTTTACAGACTTTGCAAAGGTTATGATTTCCGATTTGGGCGATGTTATACGTCCATACCTCAAAGCGTTCTACAATGGAGCGAGAGAACTTCCCGAAGTTGTTGAGAATGGCTTGGCTTCTGATATGACCTCATACGATGAAGTGCAGAGTTTCGATGTTGCCAACTTTGACAAACAAGGCATTGATGCTTTTGCTACTGCTGAAACTGTAACAAGAGAAGCAGAGGTCGCACAGGAAGTTGAGGTCGCACAGGAACGCATCAAGAAAACACGTTCCGCAAAGAAAGAAACCAAGAAAAAATCCGTAACTTCGCAGGAACAAACAGGAGGTTTGTTCGACGACTTATTTGCTGAAACCAACAAGGCTGATGCAGAACTGCATCGCCAATTTGCAATGACGGTAAAGGCTGATATGCTTGCGGCTCTTGACAATGGAACAAAACCATACAGAAGCATTTTAGACCTACGCAAGCGTGCAAGCGAGTTGGGAATAGAGGTTGATAGTGACGGAAGAACCGACATTTTGTTGCAGGAACTTGTTGAGGACGGATTGGTTAGAGCCGCACGTGAGGTTATTGGTCGCAAAGGTAGAAACAGTCGTGCATCATACGATTTGATATGCAAACTCTATGAAATGCAGCCTACCATTGCCGCACGAAGCAGTAACCGTATCAAGATGCAGCAGTACTCCACTCCTCTTCCAATGGCTTGGATAGCCAACCACTTCGCAATGGCAAACAAAGCAGGTGGCAAGGTATTGGAGCCAACGGCAGGTAACGGGATGTTGGTATTCGCAGTTCCTGTTGAGCAAGTTCACGCCAATGAACTTGACGAGACACGATTGGATAATCTGCGAGAGCAAGGATTTGCAGAGGTAACACAGCAGGATGCAACAGAACCTTTCGAGGGTGGTATGCAGTATGATGTTGTTATTGCCAATCCACCCTTTGGAAAACGTGAGGCTGTGGAGTATGACGGAAAGATGATACCCGGACTTGACCCACAGATTACGTTGAACGCTCTTGCAAGTATGAAAGATGATGGCAGAGCAGCCATAATCATTGGTGGAAATATGGAGTATGCAAGCAATGGTGCAATCAAAAGTATGAAACCATTCTTTACTTACTTGTATGACCACTACAATGTGAAAGGTGTTATTGATATGAGCGGCGGACTGTACGCAAAGCAAGGTACTACGTTCCCTACTCGTATGATACTTATAGATGGTCGCAGAAGCGATGAGGAGCGAGCGCAGACAGCCGTATATCCTCCTGTGGAGAGTAAGGCTATTCGCAAGGCTGAAAGTTTTGACGACCTGTATGAGATAATTAACGAAGTATTAAACTCTAAGGAAAAGACAAATGGAACAGAAATATTACGTAGCCGAGAAAGGCAGTTGGCATCTGTCAATAACGAAACATCCGGGAACACTGACGGAGCAGGACATCGTGAACAACCTCGAAAGAATGATGATGTTGGAAGCAGAAGAAAACCAACAAAAGAGCATTCGGACGGAAGCGAACAGGTTTTACCAAGAGAACGTAGAACGAATAATGCAGATGGTGAAACCCGGGCAGAAACTCCAAGAGATAACGCAGGAGGAAGCAGAAGTGTATCTGACACTGACATTCAGCGAGTGGGAACAGAGCGAGTTTCCACAAACGGAGTGGGATTAAAGCAGACTCCAACCGAACACAAGAAACGTACTCTTACAGATGAAAAGAGTGCGTATCGTCCTCATAACAGTGCATTTTCACTTAACAGCGTTGCCCCTGCTGCAATGGTCGAGGCAATGGACAATGTGCTAACTCAAATTGAAGCACAGCACGGTAGCATTGACGAATTTATCAGAACTGAACTCGGATATGACACCGTTGAGGAAGCACACCAGGCACTCGCCGCAGAACAGATGGATAGTGTTGCTATGGCTATCTATCAGATGAAGCAAGGGCAAGCACTCATTATCGGCGACCAAACAGGTGTTGGTAAGGGTCGCCAAATGGCAGCACTTATTCGTTGGGCAGTTCAACGAGGTGAGAAACCTGTATTCATCACACAGAAAGCAGACCTATTCTCCGATATTTACCGAGACTTGGTAGATGTTGGAAGTGGAGACCTTGTGCCGTTTATTTTCAACTCTGACGGTGCAATGGTTGATAGCAAAGGTAATACAGTACACAAACCTCTATCTTCCACTGAAATGGCAAAAGTATTTGCATCGGGAACATTGCCCGATGAATATGACTTCGCAGTGCTCACCTATTCACAGGTAAACACAGGCGATGCTGTCAGTCAGCAGGAAATGGAAGAAGCAGCCAAAAAGAGCGGCGCACGTACCAAGAAAAGCAAGAACGTAAAGAATGGCAAGGCTACACCAAAGGCTACATTCTTACGTGCCATTGCAGAGGATAATTATCTGTTCCTTGATGAAAGCCACACGGCAGCAGGTTCAAGCAATACAGGCGCATATCTCCAAAGCATTCTACGCACCGCAAAAGCAGCCACATTTGCAAGTGCTACATTCGCAAAGCGTCCCGACACAATGCCTTTGTATGCAATTCGCACAGCGATGAGCCAAGCAAAGGTTGAGCCAGATAAAATGATTAGTATCATTGAAAAAGGCGGTGTAACTCTGCAAGAGATTATGAGCCGTGAATTGACTAATGCAGGGCAAATGGTACGCAGGGAGCGAGATATGAGCGATGTTATTACCGATTGGAAAACAATTACAGACCCCGAAACCGTTAGACGTGCAAGAGAGAACTACGACCGTACCATAGCGGCATTCAATGCCATCATCAAGTTCCAAGAGGACTACGTAAAGCCGATGATTGAAGCGTTGGATATGGAACTCGCAGTTATGGCAGAGAGCGCAGGTGTGAAGCGAGGCACAGATAAAATGGGCGTTGAGAACGTGCCATTTGCAAGCAAGACCTACAACTACACCAAGCAGCTTATGCTTGCCCTCAAAGTTGATGCTATTGCAGATGAGGTGGAAGCCGAAATCAATGCAGGTCGCCACCCTGTTATTGCGTTGGAAAGCACAATGGAGAGCAGCATTAAGGACTATGCCGCAGGCGAAATCATTGATGAGCCTACATTCAGTGCAAGCCTACTGAAAGGACTTGACACCGTTATGCAGTACACCGTAAAAGATGAGGACGGTAACGAACGCCACGAGCGATATTCTCCACAGGCATTAGGTCCAGCAGGAGAAAAGGCATATTACGAGTTGCAGGACTTCATTCGTGAGAGTACAAGCGACATCTTTATCAGTCCACTTGATGCCATTATCGAGCGTCTGCACGAGAAAGGATACAAAGTCGGTGAACTGACAGGACGTAATATGTATGTTGAGCGCAACGATGACGGACGTGTCGTTGTCAAGCGTAGAACCGACAAGGACAAAAAGAGAATGCAGCGAGAGTTCAACAGTGGTGTCCTTGATGTTCTTATCCTCAACAAGTCTGCATCAACAGGTATCAGTCTGCACGCATCAGAGAAATTCAGCGACCAACGTCAGCGTTCAATGATTATTGCACAGCCATTGAGCGACATCAACGACTATATGCAGATGATTGGACGTATAGACCGCACAGGACAGGTGCATAGAGGTTACTACATCAACCTCGGTCTGCCTGTTCCTGCCGAAAACCGTTTCTTGATGATGCTTTCTACCAAGTTGAAGTCTTTGAACGCTAATACCACGACCTCACAGGATAGTGAAAGCAACGATGTGGAAGCACCTGACTTGCTCAATAAATACGGTAGCCAAGTTGTTGTAGAGTATCTACGAGATAATGTGGAAATCTACGAGAAAATGGGTACACCTTTGAAGAAAGGCGGACTTGGAGGCGGTCGTGTGCAAGCAAGCGAACTTGATGAGTACAAGCCACAGGAAGATGATGCACGAAAAGTTACGGGATACGTAGCCCTTTTGACCACAAAGGAGCAAGAGGAGTTTTACGATGATGTGGTAAGACGTTACAATGAATTGATTAAGTACCTCAACGATACAGGTAGCAACGATTTGAAGATTAACGTAATGCCACTTCGTGCCAAGACGATAGAGAGACGTGTATCATCAGAAGGCATTGACCCGAACGGCAGTAATCCTTTTGCACGCAATTCCTTTGTGGAAAAGGTGGAAATGGACGTATTGAGAAAGCCGATGAAAGCCGATGAAATACGCAAGGTTATTGAGCAGATAAACCGAGGTGTTGCACCTGCTGAATACTTGGAAAGTGTCATCGAGATAATCCGTAAAGAGGACGAAGCGAGAATTGCCGCAGAGGAAGAACGTTACGAGAAAGCAAAAGCGAAAGCCGTAGAGGATATTGCCAAGCAGACAGACAAAATCAACGGACAGAAGAAACGTAGCGAAGAGGAAAAGCGTGTTGCCATAGAAAACTTTATCGCAGAGACTAACGAAAAGGTTGAAGCGAAGCACAATGACAATATTCTACGCCTCAACCAAAGCAGCGACCAGATGATGCACCGCTTGAGAATGTTTGAAGTTGGCAAGTCTTATCTTGTGCCGGATAACCTTGAGTCGATGATTTTTGACTTTGCCACTCCTGCTATTTTCTGTGGATACAAAACAAAGGACAGCAAAATTACAGCCTCAACAACACTTGCGGTATTTGCTACCCTTGACGGTCGCAGACGCATTGAAATCAAACTGTCGCAAATTGATGCGTTACGAAGCATTGACAAGATGACCAATGACAATTGGGATGCTGCACGTGCCACTACGCTTGATAATTGGGATAGTCAGATACCAAGTGAGACACGAAAGACAGGTTTCATTATGACAGGAAATATCTTGCAGGCTATCGCCGATACACAAGATGAATACGGAGGCTATCCGGGACAGCTCATTAGTTATACTGATATTGACGGTAATGTTCACGATGGTATCTTAATGCCCGACAAATGGAATGCATCAATGCTCAAAACAAGCGGTGCGCCATTGAGTAGTCGTTTGCAACAGATAAAAGACTATACGCCTATAACAAGCCACGATGGAAAGGTTGAAATTATGGGTAGCAGTTGGGCAAAGATGTTCTACCTCACTGTTCCTAAGACAAAGAAAGATGGTGCTGTTTACTATGAAAACAAGACCTTGCTACGTGCCGCAGGTGGAAACTTCTACCCTTATCGTGGAAAGTTGCGTGCGGATATTCCCGAGGAACGTATAACAGAGGTTGTTAAGGAACTTACCAAATTGGGCGTAAAAGTTAAGGAGGAACACCATAGTGATGATGCCTTAAACCGTGAGGGTGTCGGCTCATATACCGATGATGAGTTGGCTTTGGCAAAGGCACTCGGTAAACCAAGAGGAACGAGAAAGCAGCGCAGGGAGTTTGCACAGCGTGAACGTCAGAGAATGGCAGAACGTGTGGAACGCCTTGCAAAGAAACTGCATCTTGATAATGTTGAGGTTGTAACCGATGCAAGTACATTGGAGGGCAAGAAACAGCGTGCAAAGGGTTTCTACACAAAGAGTACAGGCAAGATAACTATTGTTATCCCTAACCATTCAAGTGCTTTTGACGTTGAACAGACTTTGCTCCACGAGGCAGTTGCCCACTATGGATTACGTCAGTTGTTCGGAGAGCATTTTGAAACATTCCTCGACAATGTATTCAACAATGCAGATGAGGCTATCCGTCAGCGTATCGTTGCCCTTGCTGCAAAGAACGGCTGGGATTTCCACAAGGCTACGGAAGAATATCTTGCTATGCTTGCAGAGAACACCGAATTTGAGAACACCAATGCAAGTTGGTGGAGGCAGATTAAGGATTTCTTCTTGAATATGCTTCACAAGATAGGTTTTGAGGATTTCAGAGGAGTTACTCTGACTGATAACGAACTTCGCTATATCTTGTGGCGCAGTTATGAAAACCTTGCAGAGCCGGGCAGATACCGTAGCATATTGGGCGAAGCTGCTGATGTGGCTAAACAATACGAGTTGGGTGTTGGTAACTATGCGGTTACCAATCCCAATACTCCGCACGCTGTCGAGAGCGATGATGAACTCTATCGTGATGGTACTACATTAAGGGAAGAGTATGACAGAAAAGTCCGAGTTCCGAATAAGAGCGGTAGTGTAAAATGGAATGAAAATCTTCCATATAGAATGAAAGAGTCATACCAAGACAGTATGGCTGCGCTGAAAACACTACAGGATTTGATTTCTGAAGAAACAGGAAATCAAATACAATCACACGAAAATGCATATATGGCTGAAAATCGTATGAGTAGTGAAAATAAAGCGCAAGCAGAAATATATGAGCGAGATTTCTATAACCCATTAAGAAAGGCAGTGCAGGCTCTTATCAAAGCAGGAAGTTCGTATGAGGACTTAAAATCATACATTATAGCAAAGCACGGACTTGAACGTAACGAGTATATGAGAACACAAGCCGAGCAGAACGGCGAAGATAGCGACCGAGATTTTGCAGGCTTGACAGCTCTTACAGGTATGGACAATGTTGCCGATGCCGAAGCAGAAGCGCAAAGAATGGTTGATGAATATGAAGGCGATTTCAGCGTGTTAGACTTGTGGGAGAAAATCAATGCTGCAACCAAGGAAACCTTGCGTAAGAGTTATGATTGCGGTCTAATGGATAAAGCCACATACGAGAAAGTACGTGATATGTACGAATACTATGTACCTTTGAGGGGGTGGGATTGTGAGGTAGCTTCTAATGAATACGAATACCTTACAGCCAACAGATTGATGTTATCTCCTGCCCTTAAAGTTGCAAAAGGTCGTACAAGTTTGGCAGATGACCCATTGGCCACTATTGGGTTTATGGCTGAAAGTAGCATCGTACAGGGTAACCGAAATAAGATGAAGCAGAAATTCTTGAACTTTATCTTAAACAACCCGACCGACCTTGTATCTGTAAGTGAGCAATGGTATGTGCTTGACAACGCAACAGGTGATTGGGAAGCAAGAAATCCTATTATACCCGAAAATGCAACAGGAGATGAAGTTGCTGCTATCGTTGAACAGTTTGAGCAGGAAATGGAAGCACTCGGAGATAAAGCCACTAAAAAAAGAGATGGTTTGAAACTGAGTATGAACATTACTAAACGAGAGGGGCAAGAACACGTAGTAAGAGTAAAACGCAATGGTAAGGA
This sequence comes from Bacteroidaceae bacterium, assembly GCA_017522135.1. Taxonomy (GTDB): domain Bacteria; phylum Bacteroidota; class Bacteroidia; order Bacteroidales; family Barnesiellaceae_A; genus Barnesiella_A. Next base: position 8,714 of record JAFXAB010000045.1, on the reverse strand, counting down.
ATATTGTCTTTACATCAATGGTAGTCCGAGAGCAGCGCAAGCAATCAATGGTCTGACCAACCCGGATGTAAATGATGGTAGTTTGTATAGAGCAGCAAAGGCATTAAAGCATTGGATGGCAAGTATGTTCACTTCCAAGAACCCTGCTTTCATTGCAACCAACTTATCACGTGATGTCATTTGGGCAGGTACTGCTGTCGCTATCAAAGAAGATGCAGCCTATACTGCACGTTACACAAAGAATGTTTCAGAATGCTTGTTAAAGGCTCAATTGCCTCGACTACTTGTTAAATTCAAAAACGGAACACTCGATATGAATAACGAGTTGGAACGTTATTTCGATGAGTTCATTCGGAATGGTGGTGAAACAGGTTTTACCCAATTGAATACGGTTGAGGACTACAAACGCAATATCAAGCGTTTTGTAAAAGAGGCGCAGGGCAAAGGCTTTATTACTCAAAAGGCTTGGAACGGTTTGTGGAATAGTGTAGAGTTCTTAAATAGAAGTGCAGAGGACACCACTCGCTTTATGGTGTATATGACAAGCCGACAAATGGGTAGAGATATGGCACGTTCTATTTATGATGCAAAGGAGATAACCGTGAATTTCAACAAGAAAGGTAGCGGAGGACTTGGGGCAAGCGTTATGAACTTCTCTTATATTTTCTTCAATGCGACCATACAGAGTTTGGCTAACTTCGGTAAATTGATGGCAAAGCACCCTGCAAAAACTACAATAGCATTAACCCTATTCTCATCGGCAGGTTTCCTTGTGCCAATGCTGAATTTGGCTATACAGGCTATGCTTGGAAGTGATGATGACGATGAAAACAGTTATTGGGACTTGCCTGAATGGGTACGTAGGAATAATATCGTTCTATATGTTCCTTGGAGCGAGAACGGATATATAACCATTCCATTACCTCACGAAATGAGACCATTCTACGGTATGGGAGAAATTGCATATTCTTGTCTTATGAACAAAGAGGATGTTGAAAACGGCTTGATGAAAGCGACCGCTGGTTTTTCCGCTTTACTTCCTATTGATTTAACAGGAAATGGAGGTAATGTCGCTGTAAATTTGACACCTACTATCGGACAACCATTTGCACAGATTGTTGCCAATACGGATTATTTTGGGAAACCCATATATAAAAAACACGAGTGGAACGAAAGATACCCCGAGTGGACTAAAGCATATAAGGGTACTGCTCCTTGGCTTGTTGATGGCACAAGATGGTTGAACGAAATAACAGGTGGCGATAATGTTAAAAGCGGAGGTCTTGACCTCAATCCGGCATTGATAGAGCACCTTTTTGAAAGTTACCTCGGTGGTGTTGGTAAAACAATTAACAAGTCTCAAAAAACATTGGAAATGTTATGGAATGAGGATTTGAGAGAGTGGCGTAATGTTCCTGTAATAAGCAGTTTCTACCAAACAGCGGAGGAACGAACGGCAGGTAGTCAGATAAACCGAGAATACTCTAATGCTGTCGATGAAATGAAAGATACTCAACATTTGTTTAGTGGGTATAAACGAGAAATCAGAATGGGCAATATTGAGTATGCCGAAAAGGTAAACGAACTTATCAATTCTGAGGTATTCAAGCGATATGCGTTAGTAAAGGGTTATGATAAAGCCATTAAAAAGGCAAGTGATGCACTGAAAGTTATCGAAGACCCAACAAAACGTGAAGATGTTGAAACTATGATTATGAACCTAAAAGTCGAAATGCTTGAGAAGTTGGAAGATTTAGAGGAACGTAAATAGTTATACTTGAAAAGAATGCTTGGGGTAGTACCTTTGTGGCTATCCTAAGCATTCTATAATATTCAACGATTATGCATACAGAAAAAGGAAATAAAAGGTTATTGTCTATGAGCCGTATCGCTCCCAAGCGTGATACGGAGGAAATAGACACCGTAGCAATGTCTTCACGGCAGTTCGGCGACCGCAGGGCGTTTGATGTGCTGATGGAAGCGCAGCACTATTGGAACCAGATGGAGGATTTCCGAAAGGACAGAGAACGCAACAAGCGTTACACCTATGGTTTCCAATGGGACGATAAAATTTGTGTGGACGGCAAGACTATGACCGAGGAAGAGTACATCAAGAGTCAGGGCAATGTGCCGTTGAAAAACAACCTTATCCGCAGATTAGTCAAAAGTGTGCTTGGTGTGTACCGCAGTCAGAGTAAAGAGCCGACCTGTACCGCACGAGACCGAGACGAACAGAAGTTGGGCGAAACAATGAGTACCATTCTGCAATGCAATATGCAACTTAACAGAATGACGGAGGTGTATGCCCGAACAATGGAAGAGTTTCTAATCAGCGGTTTTATAGTACACCGCAAGTCATACGGTTGGCGTAATGGTAAGGAGGACTGTTGGACGGACTATGTTCAGCCAAACAATTTCTTTATCGACAACAATATGCGTGATTTCAGAGGTTGGGACGTTTCGGTGCTTGGCGAGATACACGACATTTCATTTGGGCAGTTGTGTGAGCAATTCGCCACATCACCCGAGGAATACCGCAAACTCCGTGAAATCTACAAGTGGGCTGCAAAAAAGGAATACATTGCCTCGTATGCAGAGCGTTTCGGATACAGCCGTTTGGAAAATTATGATTTTCTGTTCACAAGCGAGCCGGGACGATGCAGGGTTATCGAGGTGTGGCGAAAGGAGCAGAAACCACGTTGGCGATGCCACGACTACCAAAATGGCGACATCTTCAAGATTGACGTTGAGGACTACCAAAGGTGTGTTGTAGCCGAGAACGAGGAGCGTAAAAGAATGGCAAAGGCAGTCGGTATGCCCGAGGAGGAAGTACCATTGATTAAAGCCGATTGGTTTGTTGATGATTATTGGTATTTCTACTATCTGTCCCCATTCGGAGACATCTTGAAAGAGGGTGAAACACCATACGAACACGACAGCCACCCATACGTATTCAAGGCATATCCGTTCATTGACGGTGAGATACATTCATTTGTGGCTGACGTAATCGACCAACAGCGATACACCAACCGACTGATTACATTGTACGATTGGATAATGCGTGCAAGTGCGAAAGGTGTGCTGATGATGCCCGAGGATTGTTTGCCGGATGGTGTCAGCATTGACGATATTGCAGAGAGTTGGACCGAGTTTAACGGTGTCATTGTCTATAAGCCGAGCAAGAGCGGCAAAGTGCCGGAACAGGTTGCCAACAATTCGACAAACATCGGTATTGCCGAGTTGCTGAATATGCAGTTGAAGTTCTTTGAGGACATATCGGGTGTTACAGGTGCATTGCAAGGCAAGCCCGGATTTTCGGGCGAGAGTGCTGCGCATTACCAACAGCAGACACAGAACGCCACCACTACATTGCTTGACCTGTTGGAGTGCTTCAGCGGCTTTGTTGTGGACGGAGCGTACAAGGATGTCAAGAATATGCAGCAGTTCTATGACAGCAAGAGAGTATTCAACATTGCAGGCAAGAGCGGCGCACAAATCGAGTACGACCCGAAGAAGATACGAGACGTGGAGTTCGATTTGAGCATTACAGAAAGCACAACGACACCTGCATACAGACATCTTGCCAACGATATACTGTTGCAGTTGTGGCAATCGCAGGCAATCAGCGTAGAGCAGTTGCTTGAACACGGAGACTTCCCATTTGCTGATGAATTGTTGCAGAGCATCAAATCGCAGAAAGAGCAGTTAGAGCAGGGCAAAGTTCCTGACGGTCTTTCTCCCGAACTGATTGCGAAAGCACAGCAGGGAGCCAATATGCAAGCCGTAGGAAGATTGCACAGCGCAATGGCAGCATAAAACAGAGGGCGTATAGATTGGTTTTCTATACGCCCTCTTTGTTTACTTCTTTGTGAACATTTCTTCTACGATTTCAACTAAATGTTCCTCGGTAATCTCTGTTATACCGACTTCCTCCATCTTAACCGCATCGCCCCAAAAGCCATTTTTATTGCCGATTGTTCCCTTTGCATTGTCTGTGGCATTGGGGTTGTTGGTTAGCGTTGCTATACCGTCAATGTTCCCGTACCTGCCCATTCTTCTTTGATTTAGCGATTGCTTCCAACCAAGAGTAATACTGCTTACGCTTCTTCGCTATAACGGCAGGATGGAGTTCGCCCATTCCGTTGCGGTACGGAGTACAGTAGAAACACTCCTCTTCAAGGTCTCTCACGAATGTGTTGTAGTTGATGTAGTGCTTCTGCTTGAGTTTGCGGAAATTGTTTCTGTCCATAATGACAAGTTGTCCGCTTGTACCACTTGTAGGCATTACGTAGTAACGCTGTCCGTTCTCACTGTGCGCCTTGTCCGCTTTTCTCACTGCCTCACGCAAACGAAGAGAGGCTTTGATTTTCTTAAAAATGTTCATTGTACTGTTGTTATTTAGTTAAACTTATATTGTTGCGGCAGATACCGCCTTTCTCTTCTTGGTTATAAACCTGCCCACACGAGGAACAAATCTCGGCAATTCCATTTCAAAGAAACAGATGTGCAGACCTATTGCACGTGTCATCAGCAAGTCATCGTGTTTTCCTGTAATTGCTCCGAATGCTCCGTTAGGTTTCTTCTCATAGCATAGGTATTCGTCCAGGCATCGTGCATCACGTTCGGTATAGAGGTTCTCACGAATGACCTTTACGAGTGTGGATATAATCATTGGTTTTGTTGCAATGTTGGTGTGGAAGCCATAATTCTTTGGCAAGCCCTCACGTATTGCCTCCTCTGACTGCTTGCGTGCATAGAGGTTGGGATAAATATCCTTAATCTGATTGAGGATAAACTGCGATTGGTCGCCGTCCACCTCACGCTCCTTGTCGTGTGTTTCGAGCGTGTTGCTCTCTATCACAAGCAGGGAGTTGTCATAGAACGCTGCTATCTGTGCCGCTTTCCACGCCAACAAGTCAATGTCTATGTGTCCGTACCATTGTGCCACAACCGTAGGTTTTCCACCCTCTGCCATAAACAGACGGTCGAGAACGAGGATAACAGAGAAGTCCGCTTTGTTGGAACGTCCTCCGACATCGACTATCGTAACATATCTGTCTGTTACAATCTCTTTATCGTCAATCTCTGGCATTTCCCAAATGTGGAGCAAGCCCTGTTTATCTTCGGTGAAGCGTAGGTTTTTCAAAGCGTTCTTGCCCTCATCTTCATCGGCATACACCTCACCAATGTATCGAGCCGGGCGACACGATGGGCGCAGCTTCTCGACCTTGTATTTGTCGAACACTCTTGCTCCCGAATGTACGAAAGCCTCAACATCATCTGACGGGAACTCTGCCGCCATCAGTCCGTGGTCGGTGTACTTCGCACGCTCCTGTATGTACCAATATATTGCTTCGAGGGTTGCGCCCTGTTCCCATAACCACCACAGATATTTTCCGCTCTCCTCACGAACTGACGGAACATTGTCGTTCTCACGGTTGGCATAGAGCATCTGTGCGAATATCTCCACATCATCGAGAGGCAAAGAATACTGCTCAATATCAAACCACGAAACGAACATCGCTTCAAACTGTGATTTTCCGCTCTTGGCATCGTCATACTCCTTTTGGAAGAAGTTACCTGTACCATTGGCGGTACTCTCATATACAATCATCGTGTAAGGACGGAGCAATACACCCGAGCAAGCAGAGCGCACAATATCTTCTGGCTTCTTTCCCTCTGTTGCTTTCCACAGTCCGACCTCGGAAAGATGCACGAGGTTATAATCACCACCACGACAAGAGTCCGGGCGTTCTGCTGTACCAATCTTGATTTTGCAGTTACGCTGTGGTACACGATGAATACTGCCCGACTTACCCACGCCGACCAATTTAGGCTCATTCTCATTGTATGCCTCGCCTAACTTGTGCAGCATTTCCACAGGATAGTTCTTAATCATACGGTCGAACATATCCTTGATTTCGTCAGAGCCTGCGCCTTGATGTGCAATGATAAGCGAGTTCAAACCGACCTTGTGAACGAGTTGCAACCACGCCATATACAACTGCGATGTGGTTGAGCCGCCCCATTGTCGAGCCTTCAAGAGAACAATACGAATAGGCTTGTTTGCCTTGCGGCGTTTTTCCAAGCGTGCAATAAACCTACGTTGAGGACGTGTGAGGCGAAATAATACATCTTCGCCACCACCTTTGTTCTTGATATATACAAATGTAGCCGCCCAAAAGGGAAAATCGTGTTTGTTTCTGATGCGTACAAACTGACTGATAACTTTTAGTCGGTCGTTTTCGTAGTCCTCCTCTTCGTTTGCTCCGAGTTCCTGCAAGAACGCTTTAATGGAGCCGCATTCCGCAAGTTGCCGGACAAGCGGCACTTTCATCATTTCGACAGGAAGGTATTGTGTGCGTATGGGGAAGTCATCAATAACCACCTTAACACGCTCACCGACCGAGCCGAAGCCGCTAATGGGGTCGAAACGTGCATATATCTCCGCATTACGGCGGTTGTTCTCTTCGATTATATTGCGTATTGCGATGTTCATATCAGCCAATCTTTACAGGTTTGTTCAACAATGCCACCGCCCCACCTGCCAAATAGCAGTACAGGTGTACCAACGCATTGGTGTTTGGGAAAAGGAAGCCTGCCACAAGGTATGCAAGCATCCATAACTGATAATATGCTTTACGCTGTACCTCGAACGAGATAGAGCCGAAGAGTGCAAACACAACACCCGACAAACCAACGGTAGGAATGTCGGACAGACAAAATGATGGAATGGTTACAGCGATAATGTATGAAAGGAAAAACCGCCATAGCGATATGTCATAGATGAATATGACAGATAGCAGACACCACGCATTCAGCGTTGCGTGTAACAAGTTAGCGTGATAGAACGGATAAAGCATACGACACCCGAGTCCGCACCCTGTATAGATGCCGACCGCAGACCAATCCGCCATATCCTGCAAAGAGAGACAGAACACGAGGATTGATATTAAAAGCGACGTAGCCTTTGCTGCTTTCTTCTTATCCATTCTTTCCTCGCTTTACAAACCATAATTTTGGCACTGCCGGGTGTGAGATAGAATTTCGGTGCAGGCTGAATGACAACCATTGCACAGAGTTCAGAAGTAGTCTTATCGGGATATTTCTCACGCATTATGGCTACACGGCGGTAGATTTCTTCGTACATCTCACGTTTGGAAGCACACATCTTATCCAAACGTGCCTCTCCCCTCATCATCGCAGAAATGACAAGAGCAGCCCGAATGTCGCTAACCCAAAAACGGCGTGATGGCATATTGACAATGTTGTTGTACACATCGGGCATACGGATATAGTCGCACGATGCAAGATATTCATCGTACGCCCTCATCAAGTCGTCTGAACGCTCTTGTGAGTACTCCATCAATGCACCCTTATGCTTCATCTTTCTAACTCATTGCCGACTTATTTATGTTCCAAAGTTACACATTGGAGCGTAAAAAGATAAACATAACAAGCGTTTATTTCGGACTATTTTTGCTTCACAGTTTCGTACAACATCTAAATATTTACAGTATATGTCTAAGAATACGGAAGTTAAAAGCAATCGAGACCGATACACGGAACGATTGAAAGCGAAGTATCCCGACAAGGAATTTGCCGATGATGAGGCGTTATTCGGTCAAATCAATGACGATTACGACAGTTACGACAATGAATTATCGGGTTATCGTGAGCGAGAAAAAGCCCTTTCAGACCTATTCGCAAGCAATCCACGAAGTGCAGCTTTTCTTACCGATTGGCTAAAGGGTGAAGACCCTATCATCGGAATGGTGCGCAAATTCGGTGATGATTTCAAGGCAGCACTTGAAGACCCCGAGAAGCAGGAGGCACTTGCCGCCGCCAACAAGGAGTTTGCGGACCGTATTGCCAAAGAGGAGCAGTATGAGGGCGAGTATCAAACCAACATCAATGAAACCCTAACTACACTCGAAGCAATGCAACAGGAAGAGGGATTGTCTGATGAGGACATCGACAATGCTATGGACTTCCTTATGGGTATTGTTCGTGACGGCATTATGGGCAAGTTTACTCGTGAGAGCGTGATTATGGCACTCAAAGCCATTAAGCACGACAGCGATGTAGAGCAGGCAGACCGTGAGGGCGAAGTTAGAGGACGCAACACCAAGATTGAAGAGAAGTTGCGCAAGGGTAGCAAGAGTGACGGCACAGCCAACCTCGGCAGCAAGAACGGAGGTGGCAAGGGTGCAGCACGAGAAATGCCCGATTTAGGAGCCATTGACCAGAACTACGGTACTCAAAATATTTGGGAACGTGGCGGAGAGAAACGCAGACCAAACAAGTAACAGTCAATTTATTTATTCACTTTTCAAAATTTTACAGCAATGAAGAAAGCAACAAGTTTTCTGTGTCGCATCTTGCTAATAGCATTAGCATTTGTGACGGGCGCATCGGGCGGTGTCTTTATGGCTAACGCCTCCGAACTCCCCGATGCAGGTAAGACAGTAGCCGGTGCTGATGGCACAGGCGGAACGGACGGTATCGCAACGGAGACCGTAGGTAGAACTGAGGGCGACCCAAATTTTTATTTGAGCGATGTGGACAAACGCATCGTGAAGATACGCCCGATGGCAACCCCTATCGACCAAATCAGCCGTTATGCGAAGTCGAGCAGCACGAACTCGTTCGAGGTCAAGTATTACAGCGTAGGCACACGAGAAATCAAGTGCAGCACAAGCGCAAAGGTTACT